>JAIBBR010000079.1 GCA_019694575.1 Myxococcaceae bacterium | reverse complement strand
ATGCTCGAACGCCGACAACCACTGCCCTGCTTCACGCTGCGACAAGTTCGCGCGGGTGAGCATGCGCGAAAGGTCTTTCACGGTGTGCTGGGGCGCCTGCGGGTTTAAAAATTCAGCGCGCAACAGCACGTCGGTCATCACGTCTTCGAGTGCATGAA
The DNA here is from genome assembly GCA_019694575.1 of Myxococcaceae bacterium. Taxonomy (GTDB): domain Bacteria; phylum Myxococcota; class Myxococcia; order Myxococcales; family Myxococcaceae; genus JAIBBR01. Next base: position 25,469 of record JAIBBR010000079.1, on the reverse strand, counting down.
TCAGTTCTAAACGGGCGATTTCTTCTTGCCGGCCCACAGGCGGCGTAAGCGGCCTTTTCGCCCGCGCATGCGCAAAGAGCAGCACCGCCGCGGCCTGTGCCACATTCATCGAGGGTTGGTCGTCGCTGGTGGGTATCACGGTCACCTCTTGCACCCACGACAGCTCTTCGTCTGACAGGCCGCGTTTTTCGCCTCCCAGCACCAGTGCCACGGGGCCCTCGGCCGCGCGCTCGTTCAACCGCACCATCGCCATTTCGACCGAGAGCGGCTGGTGGCGCTTGAGCGCCGTGCGTGAAGTGGTGCCGATGGCGTAGGTGACGCCCTTGAGCGCCTCACGCAGATTTGCGGCCACGGCCACGTTTTGCAGCACCCGTTCGGCGCCGACGGCCGTTTTCTCAGCGCCGCGGAAATCGTGCGTGAGGGGGTCAGACAAAACCAGCCGTGCATGACCAAAATTGGTCATCACCCGGGCGATGGCACCCAAATTCTCGGGAGAACGCAGTTGGTGGCAAATGAGCGTGAGAACCGACATGTTTTATGGCGTTTATAGGGTGAAACCGCCCTGTTGCACTGTTCTCGACTGGCTCGCCGCTCGCCACACCGGTATATTGATTTCGTGTTGAACCTTCGAAGTCTCTTGGGTGCCGTTGTACTCGTGCTGGCCGCCGCGTGTGGTCAAGGCACGACGTTGAACGCTTCTTCACGCGCACCGTCACTTTCGCAGACGCTCACCGGCACTGCCGAAGCCTTGGAGTACGAAACGCCCGCTGTTCGCATCGAGCTCTTTCGCGAGGCAGCGCGCACGTCGTTGCAGCAAGCGGGGCAAGAAGCGGTGCAGCCGGTGCTCTTTCCCATGCTGGGCGCAGAGGGCCGTTTCTTCGCTGCGCCGGGGTTAGACCCTCGCGTCGATTTGCTGGTGGCGCCAGGCAGCGACGGTGGAGCCGGTTGGCAGTTGACGTTTCCCACCCGTGGAGATCGCTGGGCAGAAGACCGCCGCGAAAGCTTTCAAGGTTTGTCAGAGCGTGAAGCGGCCGAGTTGGTGGCGCGCTCGCTGCTCTTTCAGTGGAACGTCGCCACGTCAGTGCCGGTGGTCGTCGATCGCGCGGCGGGCGCTCCTTATGCGGCGGCGTACTTAGACGGGGTGCTGCGCATTAACCCGGCGTTCGTGTACCTGGCCACCGCGCAAGCAGCGCAGTAAAAGCACGGGCGCCATGCCCGATGCCGCGCTCAGTCAACAGCTCCCCTTCACCTTGCAACGAACGCAGTTTTCCGCGCTCGGTGAGCGCTACGAAGGCAAGGTGCGTGACACCTATGCGCTGCGCGACAGGTTGGTGCTGATCACCACCGACAGGCTCTCGGCGTTTGATCACGTGCTGACCACCCTGCCCTTCAAGGGCGACTTGCTCAACCAGTTGGCCCAGTTTTGGTTCAAGAAAACGGCGCACGTAGTGAAGAACCATGTGCTCGACGTGCCAGACCCGTGCGTGACGGTGGCGCGTAAGGCAAAGCCCTTCGCGATTGAGTTTGTGGTGCGCGCGTACCTGACCGGCTCTCTGTGGCGTGAATATGACAAGGGCATCGACGCGTATGGGCTGAAGCTGCCGCCGGGCATGAAGCGAGATCAAAAGTTCGACAAGCCGATTTTGACGCCGTCGACCAAGGCGCCGAAGGGCCAGCATGACGAGCCCATTTCGGTGGCTGACGTGGTGAAGCGCCAAGTGATGAGCCAGCGCGATGTAGACCGCGCAACCGAAGCAGCGATGGGCTTGTTCGCGGTGGGCCAGCAGCAGGCCGCTTTGCAGGGGTTGATCTTCGTCGATACGAAGTACGAGTTTGGGGTGGTGGGCGATGAGCTGCTGGTAATCGACGAGATGCACACGCCTGATTCAAGCCGGTTTTGGTTGGCGGCAAGCTACGCAGAGCGGTTTGCGAAGGGTGAACCACAGGCGATGCTCGACAAAGAGAACTTGCGCCAGTGGTTGATCAACGAGCGCGGGTTTTCGGGGCATGGCGCGCTGCCGCAGATTCCCGATGAGGTGCGTGTGGGGTTGACCCAGAAATATTTAGACGCGTACCAGCAGCTGACGGGCTCAGCATTTTCGTTGAAGGTTGGGTCTGTCGAGGAGCGGCTGAGCCAGAATTTGAAGCGTGCTGGGTTGATTTAGCGCGCCGTTACGTGCCGAAAACCCGCGAGAAGATCTGATCAACATTCTTCAAGTGATAATCGGCGGTGAAGCAGCTCTCAATGTCTTTGGCGCTCATCGACTTGCCGAGCTCAGCGTCTGACAAGAGCGCGCTCTTGAAATCGACACCCTCGCTGTAGAACCGCATCGCGTTGCGCTGAACAATGACATACGCGGCTTGCCGGTTCATGCCGCGCTTGGCCATTTCGAGCAGCACGCGCTGCGAATTCACCACGCCGCCGAGCAGGTCGAGGTTCTTCTTCATCTGCTCGGGGTAAACTTGCATGTTCTCAACCACGCCCGCGAGCCGGTGCAACATGAAGTCGGCCGTCACCGTGGCGTCGGGGCCAATCACCCGTTCGACTGCTGAATGCGAAATGTCGCGCTCGTGCCAAAGAGCCACGTCTTCCATCGCCGAGAGCGCGTAACCGCGCAGCAGCCGCGCGAGCCCCGTCAGGTTCTCAGACAACACCGGGTTTCGCTTGTGCGGCATCGCCGACGAGCCCTTTTGGCCCGCCGTAAACGCCTCTTCGACCTCGCGCACTTCAGTGCGTTGCAGGTGGCGAATTTCGACGGCGATCTGCTCTACCGTGCTGCCGAGCAGTGCCAGCGCGGTGAAATATTCAGCGTGGCGATCGCGCTGCACAATCTGCGTCGAGACGGGGTCAGCCCCAAGCCCCAACCGCTGGCAGGCCCATGCTTCAACAGCAGGAGGCAAATGCGCGAACGTGCCCACCGCTCCCGAAATTTTTCCCACCGCAATCGCCGTGCGCGCATGCTCGATGCGCGTGTGTGAGCGCTTCAACGCGTCGTACCAAACCGCCAACTTGTGCCCGAAGCTAATCGGCTCGGCGTGAATGCCGTGGCTGCGGCCGACCATCATGGTGTGCTTGTGCTCGACGGCGCGCTTTTTCACCGCGGCCATCACGCGGTCGACTCCGCCCAGCAACAGCGTTGCCGCGTCGCGCAAGGTCATCGCCAACGCGGTATCGAGCACGTCAGACGAGGTCATGCCCCAGTGCAGCCAACGCGCGTCAGGGCCAATGCGCTCTTCCATCAAGGTGAGAAAAGCAATCACGTCATGCTTGGTGGTCTTTTCGATCTCATCAACCCGGGCAGCATCGGCGGCGGTGAACGTACCGCCTTTCGCTTTGCACGCAGCCAACGCGTCTTTCGGCGCGATGCCCTGCTCGACCATGCCTTCGAGCGCGGCGAGCTCGACTTCGAGCCAGCGGGCGAGACGGGCCTCGTGAGTCCACAGCGCGGTCATTTCAGGGCGGGAATAACGCGGAATCATGAGGCGCGTTCTAGCCCGCCTCTGTTACCGGTGTCTCGTAGGGAGGAGCACAGGCCAAATGTGAACAATGTCCGAACGTCCAAAGTTCATCCGGCCACTGACGGTAAGTTTGGAAATTTGGAAAGTCCGGCACCTTTGCGTTGGGGCTTACTGCTTCAAGTCGGTGCAGCAGCGAAAGCCGACATCTGACGCTTTCGCGCCTGAGGTGACGAGTTTGCGGGCCGAGCAGCGCACCGCGTAGTCGGGCTTCGAGAAGGCTCCACCCTTCTGCTGCTTCTCTTGCGTCCACTCGGCGATGTTGCCTGAAAGGTCAGCCACGCCGTAACCCGAGCGGCACTTGGCGAAGCGGCCCGACGGAGCAATTGCGCGGTCATCGCCCACGTCGTCTTCGGTGTTGCAAGCATTGGCGTCGAAGGTGCTGCCGTACGGCCAACGCGCATTGCCGGGGCCTTTGCAGGCCTTTTCCCATTCAGGCTCTGTGCACAACCGCTTGCCGCGGCCTTCGCACAACCGCTTGGCGTCTGACCAGCTCACATTCACCGTCGGCGTCACGCCCCGCTTGTTGGGGAACTCGAAGAGATCGATGCAGAACGCGGGCACCTCGACACTCTCTAACGTCTTCTCGTCGAAGTTGAGCATCTCATCGTCTTTGGCGGTGCCCATTTTGAAAGAGCCCGCCGCGACCGGGCGCATGCCCTCGGCGCACGAACCGTCGCTACCCGCCGCCGCCGAAGTCACCGCGGCCACCGTCGTCTCGCCCTGCTTCTTCTTGTCGAAGGCTGCCTTTTCAGCAGCCGCTTTATCGGCCGCTTCTTTTTCAGCCGCCGCCTTCACTTTTTCAGTCGCGAGTTTTTCTTCGGCTGCTTTGTCAGCGGCAGCTTTGGCCGCGGCTTTGTCAGCAGCCGCTTTATCGAACGCCGCTTTGTCGACCGCTGCCTTGGCCGCCATCTGCTTGTCAGCCAACGTTTTGTCAGCCGCTGCTTGATCGGCCGCGGCCTTGTCTGACGCCGCTTTGTCGTTAGCGGCTTTTTGCGTTTCGAGACGCAGTGCTTCAGCGGCAGCACGCTCACGCTCGGCTTTTTCAGCTTCCCATTTCTGGGCATCGAGCTTGTCGGTGGGCACGACGTCGGGCGCCTTGCTGTCGCTGGTTTCGTGAGCGTTGCGCATCTGTACGACGAAGTAGCCACCACCTCCGCCCAACAACAACCCGACCACAATCAACCCGCCCAACAACCACATCGTCGACGGGTTGCTGATCAACGATTCACGCGTGCCGGTTTCGTTGAGCTGGCTCTTGCTGTCGTCGTTCAAGAACTGCCCAGAATCAATGACCTCGGTGTCTTCTCGCGGGTCAGGCGCAGGCGGTGCGGCAACAACACGTTGCTCGGGCCGGGTGGGCCTTGAGAGTGAAGCCTTCACCTGCACGCTGTCGAGAGGCACCGTGGCGTCAGCGGGGTTGTCGCGGCTGCCCACTTCACTCTCGCCGGTGAGCGGCGGAGGAGGTGGCGGCGGCATCTCAGGCACCGGCGGCGGTGGCCGGCTGCGCGCCGTTGAAAGCTGCAGCATGCCTCCTGTGGGTCGCGGCCGCGAAGCCAACGGCAACGCGGGAGAAGTCTCTACCCGAGGGCGGCTCAACGGAGGGGCAGTCTTGCGAGCCACGTCTGCGATCTCGGCGAACATCTCGGCGGGCGTCTTGAAACGCGCGTTCGGGTTCTGATTGAGCGCCTTGCGGTACAGGCCTTCTAAGGTGTGTGGCACCTCGGGGTTTTTCACATGCAGGTCGGGAATGCTGCCTTCAGGCAACTGCCCCGAGAGCATTTCACCCAACACCGCGCCCATTGCGTACACGTCGATGCGCGCGTCGAGTTCGCCGCCTTCGACGAGCTCGGGAGCCAAGTAGCGCTCATGCCGTTTCACTTTGAGTGCCTGCGCGTACGGCAGCCGGGGAATGGCGAGGGCCAAGCCCCAGTCGGTGAGCTTGAGCAGGTCAGGCAGCACCAACACGTTTTCAGGCTTTAGGCCACCGTGCGGCCCCACCTTGTTGGCCGCTTCGAGCGCTTCAGAAATCTGCGCGAAAATCGGCTCGATTTCACGCAGGCTGAAGAACTGACCTTTGCCAATGCGCAAGTCGATGATCTTGCGCAGCGAAAGACCATCGAGAAATTGCGAAGTGAAATAGGGGCGATCTTGGTCTTCGCCCTCTTCGTAAACCCGCGCCAAGTTGGCGTGCGACAGACGCCGGGCATTGCGCATGACCTTGGCGAACGTCTTGCGCTCGTCGGGCGTCTGCACCAGCTTGGGGTTGATCACCTTCAGCGCGACTTCAACGTCGATGCCTTTGTCGAGCGCGCGAAACACGTAACCCAACGGCCCCATGCCGATGGTGTCGCGAATAATGTAGCGGCCCGAAACGACGTCGGTGGGCTTGTACGGCGCGCCTTCGATGATGTTTACGCCGGCGCGGCGGCGAGAGAACGTACCGGTCGCGTGACGAACTCCTCCGCCGGCCAATTTCTGGCCGCACGCTGAGCAGCTTTCGCTGTCGTCTGGAACATGACTGCCACACCGGTAGCAAAGCAAAGGAGCGCTATTTCTCTCTTGTACTGCGAGGTTACCTACTCAACGTACTACCGCTATTCCCGTCGAACCAAAACCACCCACACCTCTTTCCGTCTCAGTGAGCACTTGCACCTCTTTGAGCTCGGCACGGGTGACGGGGGCCACCACCAACTGGGCGATGCGATCACCCCTCATAATTGTCGCCGCGACTTGCGAAATGTTGACCAAGAGCACCTTCACTTCTCCCCGGTAATCGGCATCGATGGTTCCCGGTGAATTCAGACACGTGAGCCCCGATTTCAGTGCCAACCCCGAGCGCGGGCGAATTTGCCCTTCGTAACCCGCCGGCAATTGAAGCGCTAAACCGGTGGGAACCAAAGTTCTTTCAAATGGTTGAAGTATCACCGGCCCCGTCACATCTGCGTACAAATCGAGGCCTGACGACAGCGCCGTTTGGTACTGGGGGAGCGGCAAGTCACCCGGGCGGACTCTTTGAACCAGCACTTGAATAGTCATGGCGACCATTTACCACTTAGACGGTCGACGTTTCTTAAAGTTGCCCTTCTGGGTGTCGAATACGCACGCAGTAAAACTACTAACTTAGAGCGACTGAAAGAAAAGGGGGTTCACCGGGCGTTGGCCCAATTCGAGTTGGTAGTGCAAATGTGGCCCGGTTGAGCGGCCGGTACTGCCCGATTCGGCGATGCGGTCGCCCGCCCGTACGTGTTGGCCCACCGTCACCTCGAGCCGGGCATTGTGGCAGTAGGCAGTCGTCACGCCGCGGCCGTGATCGACAATCACCAAGTGACCGTTCAACCGATCGTAACTGGCGCGGGTAACGACACCGTCTTTTGCGGCGCGCACCACGGTGCCTTCGGGTACGGCCAAGTCTACCCCGGTGTGCAGTTGTCGTTTGCCAGTGAGCGGGTGTTGCCGTTCTCCAAAACCCGAAGTGAGCCGAAATGGAGCAGCCAACGGTGAGCGGAGCGCGTAGGCGGTAGCGAGGGTGAGTGAAAGCGAAGCCGCGTCACCTTGCCCTTCATGACCAGGAGGAAGCCGGGCAAGCAGATTTTCCATCGCCAGTGCTTTGCCATCGGCGCGCACTCGTTCGGCGGCGAAACGCGCAACGTCGACGCCGGCGAAGACAGAGAGAACCGCGGCATCTTCTGAACCCAAGTCGCTGCTCGCCTTCTCGAGTGCTCCGCTCAAGGCTCGTAAGTCACGAGGGGCTCCGTTTTCGCGCTGGGCCGGCATCAATTGCGTACCCACGAGCTGAACCGCGCGCGCGAGCGGAGAAATGCCTTCCGACGCCAGCACGGGGCCTTCGAGGGGCAAGAAAGGCACCTGCCAATCTTGCGCGTTGGCTTTGACAACTGGGGCCTCCCAGGTGCCACCGCTGTAGTAGGCGAGCAAAGGGCGCGCGGGGAGCGGCTCGCGAAAGAACGCGGCTTTCGCCGAGCGGGCCAGCGCCCCAACCGGGGTTTGAAAAAGCCCCGCCCAGACGCAGAGCGCGGTGGCGAGCGCGTCGAACAAACCACCGCGTTGACGGGTGAACATGGCGCGTTAATTCCCCCCGCCGAAGCGAAGGAGGAGATCAGCAATCGCCGCTACGGCCAATGGGAGCACCACCGCCGTACCCCACACGCCAGCAGCGAAAAAACCCGGACGTTTTTCACTCGCACTGTCGGCGTGCATCAGTGCAAGCGCGGCGCACCGCCAGGCGAGCGAGCCCAAAACAAGCGCGAAGGAGATGAGTGAAACCGTATGGGCAGTGGGCGCGGCGAACTCCTCGAGCGCAGAGAGTTGCGGGTAGAGCGCACTTTCCACCGCGCGTGAAATTGTCCACGCGCCGGTGCCGGCGAAGATGCCCGCGATGAATGGCCTGGTGAGCCGCGTCAGCGTCGGTTTTTGATTGAGCCGTGACAGCAGCGCGCCCCAACGGAATGGACTGCGAAGGTCAGCCCGCTCTTCTTCGAAATAGTTGAGGCATGGCAGGGCGACGACGAGGTCGGCGGCAATTTCCCATGCGAAGGCAACCGCCCGCGCTATCCACGTGCGCTGCAAGCTGCTCACCGCGTCGACCCAGCTTTCGGTGAAGCTGTTCATCGCCCAGAAAGTGTCGAGCCATGCATCGAGGCGCTCTACGCCGCGCAGCACGTAATCATCGAGCACGTCAGCGGCGCCGTGCACCCCGACGGCGATGAGCGCGAACAGGCCGAGAGGAACGTAGAAGCCTCGCAAGAGGCCCAAGCCCTTCGAAGGCATCGAAATCAAAGAGTTCTTGGCCGGCTGACGCACCGTGAGAGAGATAAACGTTCCACGGCGCTTCACGATCTACGAGAGATACGCGACCAAAGGCTTTGATGGGCCGAGCCGGGGTCATGGCGCGGAACGAGGCGCCTTTTCGGAGTGTGCTGAGGCGATTTTGGGGCCCGTTCGCGGTCGTGATTCGCCGCGAAAACCGCGCTTACGTTTCTTGGCAACGAATCACCTCCCGAGGTCCCCTGGAACGACCAAAGGCCCTTCTAAGAGAGTACCCGCCGCGTGACCGGCGGCGCCCAGCCGAGATTGCTCGCCGGCGGATCAATGAGTGATCTTCACCCTGCGAATGACATCGATGGTTGAACGAAGTCTCTGGGGCCCCATGCGTCGATGAGAGCACCATGGCACTCACGAAGCTGACGAAAGCCGTTTCAACCCTCGTCGCCTCAAAAGCCCTGCCCGCAAACGCAAACGCGCACGGACAAGCGAAATTGGCCGTGCGCGCGCTGACTGAAAAACTACGCTTTGGCGTCAGGCGTCGCGGCCGGTGCCGTCGCCATCTCGGGAGGCGGAGCGCCACCCGCTGCCGCTGATTGCGCCGCGCGATCAGCGAGCGCCTCCTTGCGCGACAGACGAATTTTGCCCGTCTTGTCGATAGAGATGACCTTCACCATCACCTCGTCGCCTTCTTTCACCACGTCGGTCACCTGCTTGACGCGCTTGTCGGACAACTCGGAAATGTGAATCAGACCGTCGGTACCAGGGAAGATTTCCACGAAGGCGCCGAACTCGGCCACCTTGCGCACGGTGCCCAGGTACGTCTTGCCCACCTCGGCTTCGCGGGTGAGCGCCTGAATCATGGCAATCGCCTGCTTCACTTGCTCACCGTCAGCCGACGCGATGTCGACTTTGCCCGAGTCTTCAATGTTAATTGAGCACTGGGTGCGGGCGATGATGTCCTTGATCACCTTGCCGCCCGGGCCAATCACGTTCTTGATGAACTCGGGGCGAATCATGATGCTGGTGATGCGCGGAGCGTACTGGCTGATCTCCTTACGCGTCGCCGGCATCGCCTCGAGCATCTTGCTCAAAATGTGCAGCCGTCCGGCGCGGGCTTGTTCCATCGCGCGGAGCATGATGTCCATCGTGAGGCCGGTGATCTTGATGTCCATCTGCACGCTGGTGATGCCGTTCTTGGTGCCGCAGACCTTGAAGTCCATGTCGCCCAAGTGATCTTCGTCACCCAAAATGTCCGACAGAATGGCGATGCGCTCGCCTTCTTTCACCAAGCCCATGGCGATGCCGGCCACCGGCTCTTTGATCGGAACACCCGCGTCCATCAGCGCCAACGTGCCTCCGCACACCGAAGCCATTGACGACGAGCCGTTCGATTCCAAAATATCGCTCACCAAGCGCACCGTGTAGGGGAACACCTCGGGCTTGGGCAGCATGTTCTTGAGCGCGCGCTCCGCCAACGCACCGTGGCCGATTTCACGACGGCCCGGCCCACGCAGCGGCTTGGTCTCGTTCACCGAGAACGGAGGAAAGTTGTAGTGCAGCATGAACCGGCGGAAATGCTGGCCGGTCAACTGCTCCAAGCGCTGCTCGTCGTCTGCCGTGCCCAAGGTGGTGATCACCAGGGCCTGCGTCTCACCGCGGGTGAAGACCGCCGAACCGTGGGTACGGGGCAACGGCTGCATCTCGATGGTGATGTTGCGCACACCGTCGTGCGGGCGGTTGCCAATGCGGCCGCCCTTCACCGTGAGGTCGCGCATGTATTCGTACTTCAAGTCTTCGTAGATCGCCTTGGCCGGCTTCTCGAGCGCGGGGTACTTCTCGGCACCCACTTCGGCCTTCAGCTTCTCGAGCATCTTCTTCTTGGTGTCAGACAGGGCCGTGTAACGCGCGTGCTTGTCGGCGATCGCGTAGCCCGCCTTGATCTCCTCCCACGCCAGGGCCTTCAACTTGGCGGTCAGCTCGGCGTCGGGCTTGGGCAATTTGTCGTAGCTGCGCTCTTTCACGCCCAACGCGGCGCGAATTTCGTCTTGCAGCTTGAGTATCGGCTGGCAGCTTTCGTGCGCGAATTGGAGCGCTTTGATCATGTCAGCTTCTGACACTTCTTCAGCGCCGCCTTCGACCATGACAATCGCTTCTTTGGAGCACGCCACCACCATGTCGATGTCGCAGCTCTCACGTTGCTTATTGGTGGGGTTCACCACCAGCTTGCCGTCGATACGGCCCACGCGCACGCCGGCGATGGGACCATTGAACGGAATATTGGACACCCACAACGCGGCCGAGCCACCGGTGAGCGCCAGCACGTCAGAATCGTTTTGTTGGTCAGACGAAATGACGTTCGAAATCACCTGGGTCTCGTACGCATAACCGTCGGGAAACAACGGGCGGCACGAACGGTCGACCAAGCGAGACACCAAGGTCTCACGCTCGGTGAGACGGCCTTCGCGCTTGAAATAGCTCCCGGGTATACGGCCAGCCGCGTACAGGTTCTCTTTGTACTCGACAGTCAGGGGAAGAAAGTCGACGTCTTTCTTTTCTTTCGCCGACACCGCGGTGACCAAAACCATGGTGTCGCCGTAGCGAACCACCACCGCACCGTCAGCTTGCTTCGCCAAACGGCCCGTCTCGATGGACAGCTCGCGCTCGCCCACCATTACACTCTTCTTGATGTACATGTTTCCTCTTCTCGTCGTTGCTGCTTCGAGTGAGGGCCGCTTTTTCGGGCGGGAGGCGATTGATCCCTGATCGCAATAGCCGAGCTCGTCACTTCACGCTCGACGACTCCGAACAGAAAATCAAACGCGACGAAAGCCCACCCTTCAAAGTGTGCCTCACGTTTTGATGCGAAGCGCGAGAACCATTCTCGCGCTCCGTACTTCGAAACCACCCAATTACTTACGAATTCCCAAGCCTTCGATCAGCTTCTTGTAGCGCTCGCTGTTCTTACCCTTGAGGTAGTCGAGCAAACGACGGCGCTGACCGACCAGCTTGAGCAAGCCGCGGCGGCTGTGGTGGTCTTTCTTGTGGGTCTTGAAGTGATCGGTCAGGTAAGTGATGCGCTCCGACAGCAGCGCGACCTGCACTTCAGGAGAACCGGTGTCTTTTTCGTGGGTCTTGTACTGGCTGACAAGTGCAGCCTTCTTTTCAGGCGTAACGGACATCTGGTGACTGCTTTCTTCCCGCCCCTTGGGTAACAAGGCCTTCGCCCACGGGGGGGTGTAGAAACGAAGACCGGCGGCTTATACGGCCGCGCCGTCTTTAGAAGCAAGCTTAAGTCGTGCCCGAATGCGCGACTTAAGAAGGGTCGCCAGCGAGCCACGCCAGGGCCTGTAAAATATGCGCGTTGTCGCTGCGCGATTCTTCGAGCACGTGCGAGTCAACCGCCTCGAGCTTGAGCAGATGCGCCCGCTTGTCACCGAGCTGGTGCACCAATTCATCTGACGCCTTGAAATGAGCAAGCGGATCATTCGCGCCGTGAATGACGAACAACCGGCCTTGTGGGCCGCCAGTGCTGGCGATGAGTCGCTTCAGTTCAGCCAAGTCTTCAGTCGCGGCGTTCATCGCGCCAGGCTGAGCCCGAATGTCTTCTTTGACGATGTGCGAAGCGAGCTTGGCCTGCGCTCCAGCCTCGGTGGTCAGCTCGGGAACCCCCACCGACCACAGCGCCGCCTTGTTGATGCCCGGCAATTGCCCTACCACCGCCAAGCCCTGGTTGAAGAGGCTGGGCGTCATTTCTAAAAAGGGCGCCTGCAAAATCATCTTCAGGCCCTTGGGCATTGCCGCGCCGTCGAGCTGAATTTTATCGGCGTCGTTGAGCACCGCGGCACCGAGCACGCCAGGCCCCGCTCCCATCGAATTGCCGAGTAAAATCACTTCATGCGGCTGGGCCTTGAAGTTTTTATCGGCCCACTTCTGCGCGAGGGCAGCCACCACCGCCACGTCGCGCGCGACACCATAGCCGCGGTCGATGCCTCCCTCAGCGCCGCCTTTGGTGAGGCCGGCCCATTGGTGGTCCATCACAATCACGTCGTGGTGCGCAGCGTTGAGCAGCGCAACCTGCTCGTAGAAATTTCGCCCGGTCTCTTGAAACCCGGGCGAAATCACCACCACCTTGCCCGACGCCGGCGCCTTGGCGGCCCACCGCTGCCAAAAGACTTCTCGGGGAGCGATGTAGTGGTTGTCGACCTTGCCACTGGCGGTGACGAACCCTTCAGTCACGTCAGCCGGGGTGCGATCGAAACGAATGAGCGCGGCCGCCTTTTCAACCCGAAACGCCTCGAGCTGAGGAACTTGGGCCACAGTGAGCGTGGTGACCGGGCCTTGCCAACATTCGGCTTCGAGGAGCTTCACCCTTTCAACCAACCGCCTTGCCTCGTCGTCAGCAGACAGCCCCAGCTCGGCAAATGCTCGCACACGATGGAGCAGCGGCTGTGTCATCGCCTGCGATCGCGGCACCCACCCGGCTGGCCCCGTTTCATTGCTCGGAATGCCGTCGGCATTGCCCAACGCGTCATCGAGCGTTTTGGCCAATTCACTGATCTGGGCCCGGTTTCGAAAGCCTTGAATGGAACTCATCGTTTCCTCCGCCGCGCCATGTAACGTGACGGCCTCTATTTAGCGCTTTGAACAGGTCGACGCGCAAGCCGTCGGTGCCGCCCGAATCAACAGCTGGAAAAACGCTGGCGCCATAGGCGAGCCGGGCTTAGCGTGCGCCGCTTCACCAACGCAGGGAAGGGAACTTAAAAAAATGTCTAGGATTCAACGTGTCGTTCTCGCCGCGGCAGCTGTGGCATACGCGGCCGTGGGTACCGGCTGCATTGCCATGGGTTCGGCGCAAAAAGCCGACACGTTGGGTAAAGGCCACCTGCAATTCGGCGTCGAGCCGGGAGCTTTTGGCTTCGTCTTGCCCCCCAACGCGGCAACCACTTCGAACTTCCTTGTGTTGCCCGACTTCAACGCGTCGTTTCGCTACGGTTTGACCGACACGGCCGATATCGGCGTTCGCGCCGGCACCTCGATGCTCGAGCTCGGAACGAAGTTGCTTCTCACCGACCCATCGAATGACTTCATCGCCATTTCATTGGCACCGAGCGTCAACGGCGCTTACATCGGTCTGGGTGGTAACGGAGCGACCATGGGGTTTGGCACTGCCAACGTTCAGATTCCCGCGCTGGTGGGCTTCAAGTTTGGACAAGGTTCCGAATTTGTCTTGGGGCCCCGCGTCAACAACGCCTTCTTCTTCGGCAATTCGAATACGGGCAGCTCAGGAGGCAGCGGCGTCGTCTATGAAATGTCGCTGGGCGCTTCAATCGGCGTCGCTTTTCAACTCACCGACTTCTTCGCCCTGATGCCCGAATTCTCAGCGCTGGTACCAGTGGTCACCACGTTCTCATCGCAGTCGGGCAACACCTCGACGAGCGGCACTGGCCCAGGCTTGGGGCCCCGTTTCGGCTTCCACTTGAACTTCTTGCTCGGCCGCGGCCGCACCGCCGAGACGCCTTCGGCCGATCTGCCGCCCCCCCCTCCTCCACCGCCAGCGCCGTTGCCGCCTCCTCCGGCCGCACCGTAGAGCTCGAAGTTTTTAAAGCTCTGCTCACATCGAGCGGCTGAATGGGTGGGCCTTGAGCCATGCGTCGACCGTTTCGCGCAACGCAGAGCGCGGCACTTCGCTCAAGGTACTCGCCAGATTTTCGATCAACGCACGCGCATGGGCGCGGTTCTTCGGTTCGCTCCACAGCACACTGGCCAGCCCCACCGTGGCGTCGACGCGGGCCTCGAGCGCGCCCGGGTCAAAAGGAAGTGACTGCAACGTCTGCTCGAAAACGGCCTGGGCCGGCGCCAGCTTTTTCAAGTGCGCATAGGCTTCACCCAGCGCAATCAAGTCGGTGGCGTAGCGGTAAGGGTCGTCGGGGTAAGCCCGCTTGCCAATGGCGACGGCTTCGGTACTCAGCGCGAGTGCCTTCTCAAACTGCCCTTCGGCGAGGGCAATTTGCCCAAGCTGCGTCAAGCTGGCCATCATGCGCGGGTGATCTTTCCCCCACAGCGAGCGCTTGAGCTCTAACGCGCGTTCGCCCGCTGCGCGCGCTTGCGGCCAGTTTTTTTTGAGCACCAGCACCTCGGTCAGGTTGCTGTACGCCAGCGCGGCGAAAAGGTCGCGCTGCCCAATCGCTTCGACATGCGCGGTGGCCTTGCGCATTTGCGCTTCGGCTTCATCGAGACGCCCAGCCTTGGCGTAGAGCTGACCGAAACGAAAGTAACCCGAAGTCTGCATGGGGTGGAGCGGCCCGAAAATCGTCAGCCGGGCGCGTTGCGCGCGCTCGAGCAGCACGTAGGCTTCATCAAAGCGGCCGAGCTCGCCGAGCTCCCAAGTCAGCGCATCGAGCACTTCGAGTGTCTCGAGCCGACTGTCGCCCCACAGCGCAGTGCGCAGCTTGAGGGCGCGCCCCAGCACCTCGACAGCTTCGGCTTTCAACCCTTGCGGCGCGAGGCTCATGCCCCAGTCGAAAAACAAGCGCGAGGCGAGCGCACCGTCGTCAGGCAGACGGGTGAGCAACGCCCGGGCTTGTTCGCGGTAGCGCGCGGCCTCTTCATACGCCCCGCGCCCTGCCGCGGTGTTGCGGCCGAGTTGGCTCAACGCCAGCACCGCCAGCCGGTCATCGCGCGCGGCCTGCGCGGTGAGCGACGCCTCGAGCAGCAACGGCTCAGCGGCCGCCCAGTTGTTCATCTTGCTGTGCAGCATGCCGAGCCAATAGTTCACCTCGGCAATGGCCGACGGCACGTTCGCCCGAGCGGCCTTGGGCAACAACGCCGCCGCCACCTTGAGCCCGTCGGCGTAGCGGGCCGTGTCGTGGAGCGCTTTGACCTTCGCCAGTTCAGCATTGAGCTCGGCCGCGACATTGGGCTCACCGCTGTCGAGCGGGCGTGCGGGGCCATTCTTCAGCACCGTGGTGTTGTCGCATACCGAAGGCGGCGTGAGCGCTTGCGCTGCCGGCGTGGCCCGCGCGACTTCGACTTGCCCCTCGGCCAACAACTGAACCATCGCCGCCAGCTCGCGACGCCGCATTTCTAAACAGTCGGTCTGCAGATCGAAAACGGCGCTCTCACTTTCATGGCGCACTTGTGCATTCAGACAGGCGCGGGTGAACACCTGGGCCCATTCGGCGGCGTAGTCAGCGAAAACACTTTCAACCCGGGCCGCTGTTTCGGCTGCGTACGGCGCTGACGACAGGGTGAGTGCGCGGTGCACCTTGGCCCGTTCGCCTTCGTTCCACACCGCGGCGAAACGTTCGGGCACGCGCTGACAACGCTGCGTCTGCCGGGCGCGGGCCCACAGGCCACTGGCGGTGCCCACCACGAGCGCCAGCCCCACGCCAAAGGCCGCGCGCTGAAACAATTTCGCGCGCCCGGTTCGCACCGAAGGCTTGAGCTCCGCGAGCAACCCCTCCATCGAAGAAAAGCGCGCCAGTGGTTCATTCGACAGACCGCGTTTGAGCGCTTGCCAGGTACGGGCGGGTAGCATGCGCAAACGGGGAGGCCCCACGGCGCGGCGCTCGGTGAGCTTCTTTTTGGCGCCCTCACCTGCAGCGCCTGCCCACGGCGTTTCACCATAGAGCGCTTCGTAGAGCGCCACACAGAAGTCGAATTGATCTTGGGCAGCGTCACGCAGGGCGGCCGCGTCGAGCACCGCGCGATACGGCGGAGCAACGACGGGGAGCGGCGTCAACGCGAAAGGCGCCACGAAGGCCGTGCCCAACGGGCCCACGAGCACCGTATCGAGGCTGAAACTGCCGTGTGCCGCTCCCGCCGCGTGAATGGCCGCCAAGCCTTCGCCCGCCAGCTCGAAGACTTTGACGATTTCTTCGGTGCTGCGGGCGGGGCCCAACAACCAGGCCCGCAACGATTGGCTTTCGAGCCACAACGTGACGAGAAAAGGGTGCGGCCCATGATGGCCAACGTCGAAGAGCGCAATCACCTGCCGGTGGTTGATGCGCGAGAGCGTTTGAGCGTCGCGCAACACCCGCTCGCGTTCGGCTGATGCCTCGACCGTCTGCTGGTCGGCACGCAGCACGCGAATGGCCACTCGGCGATCGAGCTCAGGGTCATAGGCGACGAAGCTCACCCCGGTACTGTCGTCGGAAATTTTGTTCACCACCACATAGCGGCCGAGCAGCATGCCGCGTTCGATGTCGCTTGGCGGGCAGGCCGGCTTTGGCTCTGGCGCCGGCACCGCGTCGAGCGTGAGCGCGGGTTGCCGGTTTTCTGACGAAGCGCTCAGAAAAATATATTGGCGCAGCGTGCTCTGGCAGCCCTCACAGTCGCGCACGTGGGCGCGTTGCAGCGGCTCGATGCTCTGCTTGCGCGCCAGTCGCTCGGCAAACGCTTTGAGCTGTTGAGTATCGAGGCAGACAGAAGACATGGCGCGGTATCAGGTACTCATGTCACAGGCCCGGCGTGCCCGCGTCGCGCTCGTAGGCGCGAATCACTTCTTGCACCAGCGGGTGGCGCACCACGTCGACGTCGGTAAAGTCGGCGAACGCAATGCCCTGCACGTCTTTCAAAATGGCGCGCGCATGGAGCAACCCCGACACTTTGCCCGTCGGCAGGTCGACTTGGGTGATGTCTCCCGTAATCGCGGCCTTCGACGCGTAGCCCAGCCGGGTGAGAAACATTTTCATCTGCTCGACGGTGGTGTTCTGCGCTTCATCGAGAATCGCAAAGCAGTCGTTCAAAGTACGGCCGCGCATGAAGGCCAGCGGAGCGACTTCAATGGTGCCGTGCTCGATGAGCTGCGCCGCGCGCTCGTGCTCCATCATGTCGTGGAGCGCGTCGTACAAGGGCCGCAAATACGGGTTCACCTTTTCGGCCAAGTCACCGGGCAAAAACCCTAACTTTTCACCTGCTTCGACGGCCGGCCGGGCGAGCACGATGCGCTTCACTTTGCGCTCCATCAGCGCTTGCACCGCCATCGCCATGGCCAAATAGGTCTTACCGGTGCCGGCCGGCCCCATGCCAAAGACAATGTCGTGCCGGCGAATCGCTTCGACATAGCGCTTTTGCGCGGGGCTCTTCGGCGCGATTGAACGGCCCGCGTTGGTCAAAATCGGCGCCCAATATTCTTCGTCGCCGTGCTCTTTGTTGCCGCTCTGGTGAGTCATCACCTTAATCGCCTGCTCGACGTCGTCGCGGTAGACGCGTTGACCGCCCCGAGCCATGGCCGCGAGCTGCTCGAATAGCAGCTCGGCTTTGGCCACGGCTTCAGGTGCACCGCTGACGTTGAGTACCGTGCCGCGGTGGCCAATGCGTACGCCAAGACGGCGCTCCACGAGCTTCAGGTTTTCACTTTGCGTGCCGGCCAAGGTTTGCGCCAAGGCATTGTCTTCGAGATCGATGCGCAGCGACTTCATCGCAACGGAGGCAGTAGCACGAACGCTTCTGAGGTGGTGCGCCGATAGTAGTAACGGTCTTGCCAGGGGTAACGCAGGTCGTCGCGCGCCAGCAAACCGCTTTCGACCAGTGAATCGAGCTTTTCGGGCAATTCACCCCGCTCTAAACGGTACACGTCGAGCGCTTTGGAAATGCGCGTCACCTGCTGCCGCGAAATCACCCGCTGGTAGGCAGGGTCGGTGTAGGTGGTGGCTGAAGTGCGGCCGAGCCGCATTTCGGTCACGTCGACACGGGTGCCTACGAAAACCACTGACGCCAACACCAGCAAAATGGCCACCGCGCGACCCAAGAAACCCGTGAGCCGTTCGACCCACGGAGACTCGCCGATGCCCACCCATTTGCCCGCGGGAATAACCGGTTTCAGGTATTCCAAGTTCACCAGCGTGCACAGCGACTTGCAGGTTTCGAATTCACCCAGGCACGAGAGGTCAACCAGCTTGCGTACCGGGCGGCCCGCCTTGGCCAGCTCGTAAACAGTGCGCTCGTTCTCAGAAATGGCGCTGTTGTCGGCTTTGCTGCTCGAATCACGCTTTGATTCAGACACTGCTTGGTCTAACGCGGCGTCGAAGGCGTCGGTTGGCACCTGAGGCAGGGGCAACGGTTTGCCCTTCTCGAAGGTCATGTCGAACGAGGTGATGCGTTTCTTCACCACCGGCCATTCGTCGACCATGCGAAAGCCTTCCATCAACACCGACTCGGCCCTTAAGGGCTGAATCAGCGGGTCGATTTCGACTTCGCCTTGCTCGAATTGGTAGTTGCCACTTTTCCAGGTGAACAACCGGTACAGTGTCTCGGTCGTCTGCAGCTGCACCATGTGCTTGAACTTGTCGGCGGTAAGCGTGCCCATCGACACCAGCACGTCGCCCAGCCGCTGCAAGGTGCGCTTCTGGGTGTCTAACGCGAGATCGAGCTGGGTGTCGGTAATCAGCTCAGCCTGCACCAGCATCGAACCAATTAAGTCTTTCTTCGCGCGCGACAAGCTCTCGGCCAGCACGATGTTGCCGTCTTTGAACGAGATGTCGACGGTTTCTTCTTTCGACTTCAGGTGCAGCTTGCCGGTTTTCTGCTGCTGGCCAATCAGCTGCAAAATGTCGGCAATGCCGAAGTCTTTGAGGGTGCCTTTGAGCGCCATGGCTAGCTTTGTTTCTTACCGAGACCTTTGAGCGAGAGCAGATAGACAATGACGAACACCACCGAAATGGGCACGACTTTCAGCCACATGGGCGGTTCGGCGTAGGGCGTGCGCAGCATGCCGTTGCGCATGATGAAGAGCGACACCAAGAACAGAAAGACGAACGCATAGACAGTGCCGCGAATGGGCAAGCCTTTGAACACGTGGCCCATGCCTGAGCACAACAGACCCAAAATGTAACTCATGCGGTCAGTTCGCGTTTGGTAGCGCGCCACTTCGATTTGCTTGCGCACCTTGATTGACGGCTGCACCACGCCCTTCTTGGCAAACACATTGACGCACTGGCTGCACATCAAGCTGCCTTGCGAGAGCTCGGGGTCTCCGCGCTTGCTGGCGGGGCGGCCGCACTTGGCGCACACCCGGGCCACTTCGAGCCGGTTGCCCATGAAGCCGAGCATGAAGAGCAGCAACGCCAACGCACCGGGGTACACAAATGACATTGGCTCGCTCACGTCACCCACCAGCATCACGGTGAGCTGCGACCGCACCCGCTCAATCGACTCGGGCGTGGCCTTGGCGTCAGACATTGCGGCCGCGGGCACTTGGGCCCACACCAGCACGCCGTTGGCGAACGATTTTTCGAGCGTGGGCTCGGGGCGACTGGCGAACGACGGCTCTCTCGCGCGCGCTTCGGCGATAGCGCTGTTGCCGAGATCGACTTCGGCAGCAGCGGCTTCGCCTTTGAGCTGCACCCGGCGGCGGTAGAGCTGCCCTAAATTCCACATCGGCGCGCCCAGGGTGGGAGCCGCCTTCGCCGCCTGCTCATAGAGTTGCTTGGGGTTTTCAACATCGCCCTGCAAGAAGAGCACGTTCGCCAGGTTGGTCAGCGCGTACGGGTTACCTTCGCGCGCCTTCAAGGCGTCACGCAGACGGGCAGCGGCCACTTCGAGCTCACCACGGCGTGCTTCATAGGTGCCGAGCGCGAAAAGCTCTTCGAACGTGGCCTTGCCGTCATTCGCCCGGTGCCGTACTTCGCTCGCCACCTGGGCCGCGCCCAGGCTTCCGTCTTCAAGTTGCCAGACGGTTTCGGTGCTGGTCCCCGCGAAGGTTGTGCGCTCTACCAACCACGCACCCGCGAGCGGCAATAAGCCCAGCGTACCAATCAACAAGGCGACAATCGCTCGTTCGGCGCGCGTCAAATACAAGGTCAGCGCGGCGAAAAGCACCAGCAGCGCCGGCACGATGCCCAACCGCAGCACCCAAGGCAGCGAGAGCAGAATCACTCCTACCACCGTCGACTGCCAACGCGCCGCCGCCTGCGGAAAGAAGAAGTGAAAATCATAGAGAAAGTAGCGCACGCGCCGCGCCGCCAGCACCACCACCACGGCAATCGCGGTGGCCAGCAGCGCCAAAAGCAGCGCCGCTCCCAAATCGCCCAACATTGGCTTCCAGTAGCGCGGGTCAGCCACCATGCGGCTCAAACCGGTTTGAAAGGCGTCGAAGTAACGGCCCACTTCGCTCGGGTCAGCAGAGAAGAAGGCATGCGCCAAACCGAACTGTGCGGCAGGCAAGTCAGGCGCCAAATCGACAGCGGTGCGCGCGAGCTCAATGGTCATGGCCGAGTCTTGTGCTTCTTCACGCAACTGAGAGGCCCGAATGAGCCCCACGGCGAAAGCGTCCATGTTGCGGCCGGCGATGACTTTCTTCAGCTCCACCAATTCGGCGCGTGCGTCGGCTTCAGCTTTGAGATCATTCTGGGTGTTCGCGGTCTGCCACTTCTGCCAGGCCTTGAGCAGATCGGTGTCGCTGACGCGGCGCACTTCTAACGCGGGCACCACCACGGGTGGCAAAGGCAGCGGCGCTTCAACTGGCTTGGCCGGCAGCGCTGCTTTTTTCAGAGCGGGCTTTTCGACCGGCGCTTCGACGGGCTTGCGCTTTTCGAGGGGCGTGTCGTCGGCCTCTTGCAGGTTGTCGGCGCCCGCGGGCAATGAGTCAGACTGGGCGCGGCCCGCCAACGGTGCCAAAGCCCAAGCGACGACGAGGAAAAACCTCAGTGTGCGGTGCATCGACCCGGGAATGATAAGCGAAACACCCGGAAAGCGTGGCCTTTTTTCCGAAAGTGGGGCCCCCATCGCTTTCACCCACGCGATCCGTATCGGCCCCTAGGGCGCGGTTGCTTGCCCCACAACCCCCTGCGCCTTTCCCCGACCCATTCGATTCGCCTATGCCGCGGCACGGCGGGCGAGAACTGGGTGCTGAATGGTGAAAAAATTTCACCGTTTGGCTCACAGTTCAGTCGCTTGACCGTGAGGCGACCGCACAGTCACCCGAGCAAAAAATCTAAATGGCAACCAAGCGCCGCACTTCGAGCCGGCACCTCTCATTGGAGCCGACGCTTGAAGCGAGGCACGGGAGCACTTGAGCCCACAGCCCACTGGAGCCGCATCCAGTGGGTTTCACGCCGAAAAGGGGAAACACAGAAAGTCAGGCACCTTTTTCTACAGGGCGCCGTTGTCGCCTGACGCCCCCATGCTGCCGTGGTTACCCATCGAGTCGCCACCCATGCCACCCGGCCCGGCAAAGTACTGGTTGCCCTGCAGCGTCGCGTTCGTTCCTGACAGCGCGATGGGGTACGAAGGCCCACCCGCGCCTCCACCACCATGACCGCCGGCGCCCCCTGAACCACCGGGGCCGCCACTTCCTCCGGCGCCAATTTCGCCCATGCACGCCGCCGCACCGGGAGCACCGCCGCCGCCCGAACCACCGCCGCCCCCTGAGCCACCCGAACCGCCGGCGCCTCCCGCCCGACTGGTGAGGCGGCTGTTGAGCACCGCAATGCCGGTGGAATTGACCAACAACAAACCAAATGATGCGCCGCCAGCCGCGCCGCCGATGCCGCCGGTGCCCGCGCAGCCTCCGCCACCCCCGCCGCCTCCCCCGTTGCCATTGCCGTTGTCGCAAAAAGAACAACCCTGGCCACCACCACCTCCGCCTCCGCCTCCGCCGTTGCCTGGTTGGCCGCCAGTGCCGTCTCCGCCGCGAGCACCGACCCACACGTTGCCCATTACCGAGCCGCCGCTGCCCGCGATGCCGTTTATTCCCGCTGCCCCTGCTGCCCCGGTGCCGCCCGTGCCGCCACCGCCGCCGGGGTCGCCACCGCTGCCGGGCGTGCCGCCTGACGTGCCGCCAGCGCCGAGGCCGCCCATCGCCCCCGCATTGGCGCCGTTGTCACCGCCCGCTCCCCCCACTCCGCCCGTACGGCCGCAAATAGAAAAGCCCGCCGCGCCACCGGCCGCACCGGGCACATTGCTGTCGCACGTGCCTTGGTTGCCCTGCACGCCATCGCCGCCGTTCGCCCCGGTGGTGCCGGCGCCGCCGGGCATGCCGGGAGCGCCCGCGCCGCCGACGATGCTGCTGTTGCGAATAATTAGGCCGGTGCACGCTTTGCAAAACAGGCCAATGCTGGTCACGCTCGGCCCCACGGCGTCAGAGGCCTCGATGTTCAGGCGATCAACCGTGGTGGGCGCGCTAATGGCGTCACCTTCGACCGCCACGACGCGGTTGGCGAGCACCAGGTTTGACGCCACGGTGACGGTCGCGGTGGCGGTGCGCTCCCACCCGCGGCTCGCTGAATAGCCGCCGTAAATAGAAATGCCGTTCACCAATTTCACCGGGCCCTCGTACATGCCCTCAGAAACAAAGATGGCCGACTTGCCGCGCGTGACTGCGCGACTCAAAGCGGCTTGCAACGTGCGTACGGGTTGATCACGCGTACCGGGGTTGGTGTCTAAACCGGTGGCGGCGACGAACATCGCGTCGTTCAGCACTCCGTCGATGCCGTCACAATTGGTATCAGCGAATGTGTCGTCGGGCTCGTCGAGCATATCGCTGCAGCGGTTGCCTCCGTCTTCTTCGCCCACAATCAAGCCGGCCGCGCCGCAGCGGGCGGTAGCGATCGCCGCGAACGTAGCGAGAACCAGTGCGGTCAACGGGCGCCACGAATGGGGGGGTTGGGGAGGGCTCATGGGCGTTTTAAATTTTATTGGCTGGGAATCAACGAACCTAAATCGGCGGTGCACGCATACGTTGAATCGAAGCGGGTTTGGGTGAATTCGGGGTCCAACACGGTGCCTTCGGGAATAGTCACGGTCTCGTCACCGATGGTCACTTGCCCGCTCACCGTGTTGCTCACACCATTCAATGTGCCATTGCGGCCTGCGAGCTGGGCACCGTTGATCACGAAGCTGAAGTGCTTGCCCGCGACGTAAAGCGTCGCCGGCGCGTTCTGCACGTGAATGTCAGTGAAAGTCGCCACCGGAGTACCCACGTCGTAAACGCCCGGCTTGCTGCGGCGTTCGGCCAGCGCGGGCACCACCTGGCCCGAGAAAGTGCCGCTGTGCAACACCAATTTCGCGTACGGGTCGGTTTGGCCCGCCGGTATTTTGTACGCAGAGAAGTCGGCCAAGGTGGCTTGGGTCAACTGCAACGTCAGGGCGTCGCGCGCCCGGGGAATGATGGAGTCGAAAATGACCAACGCGCTGTCGCGCTCTCCGGTGACGATGCGCCGCGCATTGAGGGCCGCCGTGCCCGATAAATATGTCGTAACGCCAATGCAGTCGGTAGAAACCGCTGACACGCCCTGCTGCCCCACGCGGCAGTTGTTCACGTCCCATGTGAGGCTGCCCATTTCTCCGTCGGCGCCCGTCACTTGCGTGGGCATGGTCTTCACCAGCAAGGCCGAAAAGCCGCAGTGGGTGTCGTTTTGAATTTCAGAGGCCATCGTTCCGGCGGCGAGCATCAACAGGCGTGCCGCGTTGGTGGCGAGCGCCTTGGTCACCGAGCACGACGCGTCGTCAGTGGCCATTTTGAAACCTGGCTTGCAGCTGAACGACTTTTCGTATTGAGCCGCGTCGAAGGCGGGGTCGAGAATCGGCTCACTTCCGGCGGGAGGCACGCTCACCACCAACCCTTCAGAAACAACCACGCCTTCGAGGTAATTCGTGCGCGCTGGGGTGGTGCCGCTCTGCGCGGTAAATGACGCTTGCGAGATGGGCACTTCGAAGGTGAGACCGTCGTTCACCACGTCGAGCACGGCGTTTGACCATTCGACGTCTTCAAAGCTCGCCACCGGCGTGACATAGGCACAAATGTCATTGCGCGTGTCGATGGCGACGCGCGGTTTGATGATCGCCGACAAGGTGCCGCTCTTCGCGGTGAGCGCGTTGCTCGAAACAGAATCGCGGAGCGTGAAGTCGGCGACCTGCGCGGTCAGGGTGATGACCGCCGGTGACACGCTGTCGGGTACCACGGGTTGGTTGACGTCGCCCGAGAGAACTCCGGTGATGGTTTGCGAGCCCGTCACGGTGACGGTGCCTTGTACGGTTTGCGTTACGCCGTTGCAGTCGGCGGCAAGGGGCGTTGGTTCGGCAAAGGTCAAGGTACACGGCGTGCTGATGGTCAACGTGGCTGAACCTGGGGTGCCTGGCGCACCGTTCAGCTTGGCGGCGCTGCGCACCGACGGGCTTGAAAAGCCACAGCGGGTGTCGGCGTCGGCGAGCGAAGCAATGGTGCCCAACTGCTTAATGGTCAGCCGCGATGCGCCGTGCACCACCTGCTCTTTCAGAGACGGGCAACCATATGAAATGGGCGTGGCGAGATCTGGCGTGCAGGCGACCTGCTCGAAGTACGCCTGTGGCGTGTACGCGGGGTCGAGCCCGTCGGTGTCTCCGGCAACAGGTAGCGTTTGCTCGTTGTCCCAGACGATCAGCCGGCCCGCGAGCGAGTTCTCGTCTGGGCCCCATTTGCCGACCTGCGCGCGGTAACTCGAGGAGGGAACGTCGACCGAGAAGCTGCGCGATTCGTCGGTGACCACCACCGCCCCATTTTTGTAGCGAATGTCTTTGAACGTCAGGTCCAGCGTCGACACTGCGCAGACACCCAGGCTTTTGCTGAGCGCAAGGCGGGGCTCGAGCGAGAAGTGCAGCGCACCTTGGAGCATGGTGAGAAACGCCGTCGAGTCTGTTTTGTAGACGGTGAACCCGTCGGTCACCACGTCGACATCGAGCGTGGCGGCGTCGGCCCCTTCGGGAATGACGGGCTTGTTCGCGTCACCGGTGAGCGTGCCACGCACCCGCTTGGTGGCCGACACCGTGACGCTGCCCTTCACGGTGGTTTCAACGCCAGTGCAGTCTGTGGAAACGAGCGTCGCAGCGGGAAAATCGACGCGGCAGTCTTCGACTTTCCACACCACTGCTCCGGGGCCGCCGACAGAGCCTTGCACCAACGCGGAGCGGGCCACCTTGGCGCTGGCGAAGCCGCACTTGGCGTCAGCGTCGACCAATTTGGCGATGATCGCCGCGTTGCGCACCGTGAGCCGGCCAACCGCCATCGCCACTTTGTCGGGAACGAGCTTTTCAACGCAGCCAGAGCAACCGGTGCCGAGCCCGAAAAGCAGCAAGGCGCACGCCGCCCAAGCCCGTTCGTTTGACGCGACGCGCCACGGTTTTTTCTTTTCGAAGCGCAGCCCCATGACCTCTATTTTCTGCCTCAGAGCACAACAGTTGTGCGCTTGGCA
>JAIBBR010000078.1 GCA_019694575.1 Myxococcaceae bacterium | reverse complement strand
GTGCCCGGTGCCGGACTTTCCAAAATTCCAAACTCGAGCAGACGTGTCGTTTTCACGAGCCAACTGACTGGCGCATTTGTTGCCAGCTACAATGAAAAGTCTGAAGGGAGTTCCCCTATTCGCCCGGCAATTTTGCTTACCGTCGTTCTCACTTCGCTCAGCGCGCTGGCATCTGCGGTCCAGCCGGGGGCAATTATCATCGAAAGCCCCACGCTCCACTCCATTGGGCTCGAGTGGGACATCGCGGGCGACACCAACCGCAACGCCACCGTGAAGGTGGAATATCGCGCCCAAGGCACCACCCCCTGGCGAACGGGTCTGCCCATGTTGCGGCAGCAGATTCTCACCTGGCCGAGCGGCGTGCCCAGCCCTCCCGATCACTTCGCCGGCTCGGTTCTGCAACTCGCTCCCGAGACCACCTACGAAATTCGCCTCACGATGACCGATGCTGACGGAGGAGGCACGTCGCAAACCGTCACCGCACGCACCCGTGGAGAACCGCGCTCCTATGCCATGGGCCGAACGCTCTATGCCGTGCCCGGGAGCGGTGGCGGGGCAGGCTCGCTGGCTGACCCTTTCAAGGGGCTCGCGGCCGCCGAAGCCGGCGCGCAAGCTGGCGATATCGTCTTGCTGCAACCAGGCACGTACACCGGGCCGGTCGCGCTCACCAAGAGCGGCACGCCGGGCAAGCCCATCGTCTATCGCGGCGCCGATAAAGATTCTGTGGTGATCGACGGCAATGGAGGCAGCTACGGCCTCAATCTCGACGGACTTAGCTACATTCACCTCGAGCAGATGACCATTCGTAACCACCAATTGCCGGTACAGGCCCAGGGCAGCAGCAACATCGCCTTGCGCTACCTCAAGCTCTTGGTGCTCACCGCCGATAAAGCGGGCGTCAGCATCTGGGGCAACGACAATTACTTCTGCGACAACGAGCTTACGGGAGCGGCGGGTAATTTTCCCGCGTACTTGAGTAACCCCGAAGGCTTGCTGATGACCGGTGAAGGTCACGTCATTTGCCACAACAGCATCACCCACTTTCGCGACGCCATTACCCTCGTTCCTCGCTACCCAGGCCAGGCGCCAGCACGTTCCATCGACATCTATGGCAACGACATTTTCGACGTGGCTGACGATGGCGTCGAAGCCGACTACAGCTTTCACAACGTTCGAATCTTCAAGAACCGCATGAGAAATTACCTCTCTGCGGTCAGCATGCAGCCCTCGGTCGCGGGCCCGACGTACGTCTTTCGCAACGAATTTTTCAGCATGATGGCCATCGAGACGTCGCCCCCTTCAAAAACCATTTCGAGCCCGTACAAAATTTCTGAATCGAGCGGGCAGTGCACGACAGGCCTGCAGATTTTTCACAATTCATCGGTGAACATTGGCTCGGCAATGTTGAACGCGGGCACGGTCTTTCCCAATTCGACAATGCGCAACAATCTCGCCTACGGAACTTCGGGGCCCGTGATGCAGCTCTACAAGCCCGCGGCCTGCTCCATACCTACCGACGCGATGGCGCAGACCTTTGACTACAACGGTATGAATACCACCTGGGGGTACTGGGCGCGCATCTTCGACAACGCCGGGGTTGAGTCGTATTACACGCTGCCGCAGTTTCGCCTCGCGCCCATGTTCAATGAGCTGCACGGTTTCGCGCTGACGACGGGTGAATTCACTGCCGTGCCGACGCTCACGCAAGACCGCATTTATCAGCCCTCAGAATGGGACTTCACGCCGCAGCAAGGGTCGAACGCAGTGAATCAGGCCGAGCTCATCGCCGGCTTGAATGATGACGTGCCCGACGGCATGCCAGACATCGGAGCGATTGAGCGTGGCGCGCCGAAACCCGTCTACGGCCCACGGCCGCCCACTTTTCTCACCACCGACGAGGTCGCTCCGTCGGCTCCGGTGGGTTTGAGCGTCTTTTAGAGTGAGCAAGCACGTAGCCAGCGGCCGGTTCGGTTCGGCCAGTGAAGTTACCCGTGAGGGGCTTTCCATTCTGGAAGAACGTGAGACACGGCTCGCCACGCTTCGGGCTGCCCTCGAAGAGGCAGAGCAAAGCGGTTTCGCCGCCGACTATTCAATCGAACGCCTTCTCTCGACGGTAAAGCGCAAGCCCCGCAAGTGAACAGGGCCTTCCGTGGCTGAGGTTATTCCACTGATGAAAAGCCGCTTGTTCTTTAAGAAGCGGTTCATTCGAGCAAAATCCCGTAGCGTTTGAGGGTTGGCGAACAGCACTTTCCACCGTCTCTAGGGCGCGTTCGCGGTACGCGTGAGGTGGCAACCAGCCCAGGCTCTCGAGCCCGAATGGGGCCCTCTTCTCAAGCGTGGCGCGCGGCCAAAGCTTCATTATCTGGGCCAACGCGTCTTTTGCTGCAGCACCCAACCTCGTTCGCTCTTTGTCGTCGAGCTGGTCTTGAACCCAGTCGAGGTACAGCCAACCAAAGCGACCATGGAGGGCCTCGTCGCGCACCAATCTGTCCAGAATGGCGCGAATGAGTGGGTTGGTGGAGATCTCGGCCCCAGCCTTGAGCATCGGGCCAGAGAACGCCTCGCCCACGCAGCACAGGCGAACCACCAGCTCGTTGGCGCGCTGACGAACGGTGAGGGTAGAAGGCAGCGCCAGTGCCAGCTGCTCCGACGGGAAGGGAATTGGAGTGGCACCGCCCAGCTGCATTGCAAGACGCGCGAAGCACTCAGCGTGCACCAGCTCTTCCGCGACGAAGCCGGCGGCTAAAGTGAGCAGATCGACAGGCATACGTGCCCGCGCGAGTGACTCGACCATCTGCGCCATCGACACCGAAGAGCCATATTCGCTTAAGGCTTGAACGGTGAGCGCGTGGCGGGCACGGTCAAGCAGCGCAGGTGGCACGTCTTCAGGCCTTAAAAGATGCCATGGGTCGCGGTGTGACGAGCGGTAGCGAAGCCGTCGGTGAAGTTCAGCTCGAAGAGCTCGAGAAGACGCTCACTGTCCGGCATCGGCCGAACCCTTTTCGCCGCCATCGGTCACCGCAGCTTCAAAGTCATAGCAGACGCCGCCGTCGGTCTCGAAGTAGCAAGCAGAAGCCCCGTTACCGGTGTAGCAACCAGAGATGATTCCTCCGTCAGGCAGTTTGCAAGGCCAACTGCATTTGCATGCGCCGAATGTGCTCACCGCAACCGCGAGCAGCACCCGTCCCTTCTTTCGTTGTTGGCGAAGCTCGTACGTCACCGACTGCGTGTGCACCTATCGTCATATGGAGCGATAACTCTTCACGCCCTCGCGAATGAAAGGGGCCCATGCCTAGTTCTTGGCATGACACAGTTTCGCCGTACGCCGAAACCGGCTTTAGCTCGCCGGCGCCGCGCTCTCAGTCGGAGCCACCACCGCCTGCTTGCGGAAGAATTCGTCAGGCTTCTCGAGCACCAACGCTTCGCGCAACACGTCGTCGACGTATTCAACCAGCACGATTTCGAGCGCGTTACGCACTTTCTTCGGTACTTCCTTCAGGTCTTTACGGTTCTCCTTGGGAATCAGCACCTTTTTGATACCCAAACGGTGCGCCCCCAAGCACTTCTCTTTCAAACCGCCAATCGCCGTTACCCGGCCACGGAGCGTGATTTCACCGGTCATCGCCACGTCTTTACGCACCGGAATGCGCGTCACCGCCGACACCAGCGCCGTCGCCATCGTCACGCCGGCCGACGGGCCATCTTTGGGAAACGCCCCGGGAAAATGAATGTGCACATCGTTGTTCTCGAAGAACTTGTCTTCAATGCCAAAGCGTTTGGCGCGTGACCGCACGTAAGAAACAGCGGCCTGCGCTGATTCTTTCATGATGTCGCGCAGCACACCCGTCACAATCAGCTTGCCCTTGCCTGGCATGGTGGTGGCTTCAGTGTGCAGCACTTCGCCGCCAAATTCGGTCCACGCCAAACCGTTGACCATGCCCACCTGGTCTTCACTCTCAGGCCGGTCTTTCGGCACCTTGGGCACCCCCAAGAACTTCATCGCCTGTTTCTGGTCAACGATGATCTGCCGCTTGCCGTTCTTCACCACGTCGCGAGCCACCTTGCGGAAAATGCTCGCCACTTCGCGCTCTAAATTGCGCACGCCCGACTCACGCGTGTAGCGGCGAATCGCGGTGCGCAACGCGCTGGTCGAAATCTGCGCGTCGACGTCAGCCAGACCGTTCGCTTCTTTCTGCTTCGGAATCAGATATTTCTTGGCGATAGAAAGCTTCTCGGCCTCGGTGTACCCGGCAATGCGAATCACCTCCATGCGGTCTTGCAGCGGAGCGGGAATGCCCTGCATGGTATTCGCCGTGCAAATGAACATCACGTTCGACAAGTCGTAGTCGAGGTCGAGGTAATGATCGTTGAAGGTGCTGTTCTGCTCCGGGTCCAGCACCTCGAGCAGCGCCGCCGACGGGTCGCCGCGAAAATCGGTCGACATCTTGTCGATTTCGTCGAGCAGCATCACCGGGTTGCTCGACTCAGCTTTCTTCAACGACTGCACAATCTTGCCCGGCATCGCGCCAATGTACGTACGGCGGTGGCCGCGAATCTCGGCTTCGTCACGCACGCCACCCAGCGACAGGCGCACAAACTTGCGACCTAACGCGCGCGCAATCGAACGGCCGAGCGATGTCTTGCCTACCCCAGGCGGCCCCACGAAGCACAAAATCGGGCCCTTCAACTTCTTCACCAGCGCCTGCACCGCGAGGTACTCGAGAATGCGCTCCTTGGCCTTCTTCAGGCCGTAGTGGTCTTCTTCGAGCACTTTCTCAGCAGCCGCCAAATCTAAATTGTCTTGTGTCTCATCTGACCACGGCAGCGAGAGCACCCAGTCGATGTAGTTACGCACCACCGTGGCTTCGGCGCTCATCGGCCCCATCAATTTGAGCTTCTTCAGCTCCTTTTTGACCTTGAGGGTGGCCTCTTTGCTCATCTTCTTGGTTTTGAGCTTGTCTTCAATTTCTTGCAGCTCACCCTTGGCGTCGTCTTTGTCGCCCAGCTCACGCTGAATGGCCTGCATCTGCTCATTCAGGTAGTACTCCTTCTGGGTGCGCTCCATTTGCTTCTTCACGCGGGAGCGAATCTTCTTTTCTACTTTTAGAATTTCAATTTCACCCGCCATTAGCTCGAACAACTTCTCGAGCCGCGCGGTGGGCGAGACGATTTCCAACAGGCTCTGCTTGTCGTTCAGCTTGAGCGACAAGTGCACCACGATGGTGTCGGCCAAGCGACCCGGGTCGTCAATCGCCGCCACTTGCGTCTGCATTTCGGGCGGCACGCGCTTGTTCAAGTCGACGAACTCTTTGAAACGCGTCTGCACAGTGCGCATCAGCGCTTCGACTTCGACGGTGCGCTCGTTGCCCTCGTCAACCATCTCGGCTTCGGCCAAGAAAAAGGGCTCGTTGGGCATGAACCGCAAAATACGCACCCGGCGCACGCCCTCGACCAACACCTTCATCGTGCCGTCGGGCAGCGGCAACAGCTGGTGAATGTGGCCCAAGGTAGCGAAGTGAAAAATGTCTTCAGCGGCAGGGTCGTTGGTCTTCGCCTTTTTTTGCGCGGCGAGCAGAATCACCGGCTTGTCGTCGGGCCCCTTCTTCAGACTGGCTGCCTTCAACGCGGCAATCGACTTTTCGCGGCCCACATAGAGCGGCACCACCATGTGCGGAAAGACCACGATGTCCCGCAAGGGGAGCAGCGGAATGGCTTCGGGCTTCTTGTCGTCACGGCTGAAGAACATGGAACCTCGTTAAGAGAAACGTCACTCGCGCTTATACCGCTACTGAAGCCCCCGTCACGAGGCCCCCCACCCGCTATTTTGCCGACACTTCCAACGTGTGGAACAAAAAGGCCAACTGATCTGCAGACGACTCGATGCTCTTCTTCACCATGTCAGAGCCGCCGTGACCTGAATTCATTTCGATGCGCAACCACACAGGCTGGCCGCTCTTGCTCGACTGCTGAATCAAGGCGCTGAATTTTCTCGCATGCATGGGGTCGACGCGGTCGTCGTGATCAGCCGACATCATTAACAACGCTGGGTACTTTTCGCCGTACTTCACCTGGTGGTACGGCGAATACGCCTCCAACACCTTGAACTCCTCGGCAATCGAGGGGTCACCGTACTCGGGGACCCACGTTTTACCGCTGCCGAACTGTGGGTAGCGCACCATGTCGAGCAACGGCACCGCGCAAATGACCGATTGAAAAAGCCCCGGCTTTTGCGTCATCGCCGCGCCCACCAGCAACCCGCCGTTGCTACCCCCGCGAATCGCCAACTTCTTTTCTGACGTGTACTTTTCTCGCACCAAGTACTCGGCCGCGGCGATGAAGTCGTCGAACACATTTTGCTTCTTCGCGCCCTTGCCCGCGTCGTGCCACGCCTTGCCGTACTCGCCTCCACCGCGCAGGTTGGGCACCGCGTAAATGCCGCCCGCCTCGAGCCAGGGGTAAATGAAGCCCACGAAGTTCGACGTCAGGCTGACATCGAAACCGCCGTAGCCGTAAAGCAACGTGGGGTTTTGGCCGTCGCGCTTCACGTCTTTGCGCGCCACGATGAACATCGACACCTGGGTGCCGTCGCGCGAGGGGTAAAACACCTGCTTCACTTCGTATGGCGTGGCATCGACCGGTACGTCGACCTTCGCCCACAGGGCGCTCTTGCCCGACTTCACCGACGACTTGAACACCTGCCCAGGCATGGTGAATGAGCTGAACGAGTAATACGCCTCGTCGTCGTCTTGCAGACCCACCAGGTTGGTGGCAGTGCCCAAACCTGGCAATTCAACCGTGCGCACCCGTTTGCCCTCGAGCGTGAAGAGCTCGACTTCAGACACGGCCTTCTTCAGGCTCGCAGTGGCAATGTGCCCACCGACAATGGCGAAGTCTTCAATCGCCGCGTCTTTGTCTTCAGCGACAATTTCTTTCCACCCTGCCCGGGCCGGCTTCTTGGGGTCGACCTTGAAAATACGCTTGTTGGGAGCGCCTTCGTCGGTCAGCACGTAGAACACGTCTTTCCACGCTGAGACTTCGTACTTCGCGTCGACTCCCTTGACGAGCAACTGCCAGGTCTTGTCTTTGCCGACGCGCTGAAAATACCAATCGTTCTCGTTCCACCCTCGAGCGATGGTGGCGAACAAATATTTGCCGTCGCGGCTGATGCCTCCGCCGAGAAACGTCTTCGGGTCGCCCGTTTTGGGGTGCACCACTGCATCACCCTTGGGGTCGCTGCCGAGCGCATGAAAGCGCAGCTCGCAGTAACCAGGGCGTTCTGACACCGCGATGCTGGCGTCGACCGGCAGCCACTCGTAATAGAAACCTTTGGAATCTGGCGTCCACGAGGGGCCGGCGTACTTCGCGCCTTCAATCACGTCGACCTTCGAGCGGGTGCCGCTGTCGACGTCGAGCACGTACAACGTCGCCTCGTCAGCAGCGTTGGGCTTCTCGGCAAACACGATTTTCTTGCCGTCCCACGAGGGCACCCACACGCCGAGCGACGTGGTGCCGTCAGCCGACCATGCGTTCGGGTCTAACAGCACCTTCTCGTCACCCTTCTCGCCCTGGCGCCAATAGACAATGGCCTTCTCTTTGTCTTTGTGACGGCGCGTGTAGAAGTAACGGCCCGCCCGCTTCACGGGAATGCCGTACGCATCTAAATAATAAAGCTCGGCGAAGCGCTTCATCAGCTTGTCGCGGCCGGGCAGCTTGTGCAGTTCTTCACGGGCGAAGGCGTCTTGCGCCTTCATCCACGCTTGCACTTCGGGCGCTTTTTCATCTTCGAGCCAGCGGTACGGGTCTTTCACTTGCTTGCCAAAAATCGGCTCCGAGATGACCTGCGAACGTGTCGGCGGAGGTGTCTGGTTTGAGGTCACGGTTTTCAGGGTCGTCTCGGCAGCCACCCCCTGCGGGGTTGCGAATTGGGTTTGTTCCTGCACCGCCGGCTTATTCACCGCACAGCCGGCAAGGGCCATCATTCCAAAAACATGGAGTCGCATGCTTGCTGGTTTCCTTTTTTCACCCCAGTGACGAAGGGGCGCCCTTATAGCCGTCTGGGTGGCGGGTTCAAACTCCACACGCTTCAGATTTTGGCGCGACGGGCTTGGGAGCACCGTTCTCTCTCGCCCACGACAGAGACACATGGTCTTGAATACATATATTCACACACATATTATGCATGTATGAAGCCCATACAGATTCTCATGGAAACTGAGCTGATCGCGGAGATCAACAAGGCCACCAAACACTTGAAGATGGACCGTTCAAAGCTCGTTCGCGCGGCGATTAGACGCTACCTGGTTTCATCTCAAACTGAGGAATGGGAACAGAACGACATTGCTGCGTATCGCCGAAAGCCGCTGGCCTCGGGTGAGCTCGCCGCATGGCAGAAGGTGCGCGTGTGGCCCGAGGAATAGCGTGGGGCGACATTCGCATGATTGAGCTTGGTGGGAAGGCTGGCACCCGCCCAGGGCTGGTACTGACGAGAAGCGCCGTCATTCCCTATCTCAACGCCGTCACACTCGCGCCTATCACACGCACGATTCGTGGCGTTCATTCTGAATTGAGTGTCGGAATAAACGAGGGCCTGAAAACGGACAGCGTCGCCCAACTCGACGCTATTCAGACCGTTCCTGTGCGCCTCGTGGGCCGCTACATCGGTTCACTTGCGCCGATGAGAAAGGCAGAGCTCGCCGCGGCGATTCTTTACGCATTCGAGTTGCGCACACTGCAGGAGCACTGAGTTGCTGTGCCCTTAGGCCGACTCTTTCTTCGCGTCTTTCAAGTCTTCAGACGCGTGGAGCATGACCGGCGCGGCTTTCTTCAGCACCACGTCTTCACTGACCACCACTTCGCGCACGGTCTTCTTCGACGGAATATCGAACATCACGTCGAGCATCGCGTGCTCCAAAATCGCCCGCAGACCGCGGGCGCCCGTCTTGCGGCGAATCGCTTCGGTGGCCACTGTTTTCAGTGCGTTCTCGGTGAACTTCAAATTCACGCCGTCGAGCTCGAATAAGCGCCGGTACTGCTTGGTGAGCGCGTTGCGCGGCGACTGCAAAATGTCAATCAGCGCCGGCTCGTCGAGCTCTTCTAAAGCAGTCACGACCGGCAAACGCCCGATGAACTCGGGAATCATACCGAACTTGAGCAAGTCTTCTGGCTCGACCTGGCGCAGCAGCTCTGACATCGAACGCTCTTTGCGCTGCTTGATGTCGGCGCCGAAGCCGAGCGAGCGGCCCCCCAGACGACGTTCGACAATCTGCTCCAGCCCTCCAAACGCACCGCCGCAAATGAAGAGAATATTGGTGGTGTCGACTTGAATGAACTCTTGCTGCGGGTGCTTGCGGCCACCCTTGGGAGGCACATTGGCAATCGTGCCCTCGATGATTTTCAAGAGCGCCTGCTGCACGCCTTCGCCTGACACGTCGCGGGTGATTGACGGGTTCTCGCTCTTGCGCGCAATCTTGTCGATTTCGTCAACGTAGACGATGCCCCGCTGCGCCCGCTCGATGTCGTGGTCAGCGGCCTGCAACAAGTTGACGATGATGTTTTCGACGTCTTCGCCCACGTAGCCCGCTTCAGTCAGGCACGTGGCGTCGGCAATCGTGAACGGCACATTCAAAATGCGCGCGAGTGTCTGGGCAAGCAACGTCTTGCCGCTGCCGGTGGGCCCCAAAAGAAGAATGTTCGACTTCTGGAGCTCGACGTCGTCCATCTGTACGCGCGATTCGATGCGCTTGTAGTGGTTGTGCACCGCCACCGAGAGCACCTTCTTGGCGCGTTCTTGGCCAATCACGTACTCGTCGAGAATCGACTTAATTTCGCTCGGCCGCGGAATGCGCAGCTTGGTGTCTTTCTGCTCTTCGCGGTCAATCTCTTCGGCGATGATGTCGTTGCACAGCCCGATGCATTCGTCGCAGATGTAAACGGTAGGCCCGGCGATGAGCTTCTTCACTTCTTTCTGCGACTTGCCGCAGAAAGAGCAGCACAGGGTCTGATTGGTGTCTTTACTGCCGACGTTCTTGGTTGCCATGTCTTGGCCTTAAAGCCTAACGGGCTTGTGTCGCGATCGCGAGCCGAGCGGCTACTTCTTCTCTGCGCTGGGCTTTTTCTGCAGCACCACTTCGTCGATCAGCCCGTAATTCTTGGCTTCAGGAGAGCCCATGAAGAAGTCACGGTCAGTGTCTTTTTCAACGCGGTCTAACGGTTGGCCGGTGTGCTTGACCAAAATCTCGTTGAGGCGCTGCTTCAACCGAATGATTTCGTTCACCTGAATTTGCATGTCGGTGGCTTGACCACGTGCCCCACCGAGCGGCTGGTGAATCATGATGCGCGAGTTCGGCAGCGCGAACCGCTTGCCCTTCGCACCTGCGGCGAGCAGCACCGCGCCCATCGACGCTGCCTGGCCCACGCAAATGGTCGACAGCGGAGGCTTCACGTACTGCATGGTGTCGTAAATCGCCAAGCCGGCGGTCACCGAGCCACCCGGCGAGTTGATGTACAAGTTGATGTCTTTGTCGGGGTCTTCTGATTCTAAGAAGAGCAGCTGCGCCACCACCACGTTCGCGACGTCGTCGTCGATTTCAGTGCCCAACATGATGATGCGGTCTTTGAGCAGCCGGCTGTAAATGTCGTACGAGCGCTCACCGCGGTGGGTTTGTTCGATGACATAGGGAACGGGCATATAGGGCATGGCTTTCCTTGTTGAGAGACTAAAAACGCCAAGAGTCTCTAGTACGTAGCCGCAGCCTTCAAGAATGCAACTGTCTTGTCTTCTAGGATGCGCCGCTTCAAGCCCGCTTTCGCCTCGGCGTCTTTGTAATGTTTCTTCACCTGTGACAGCGAAGCGTTGGCTTCAGTGGCGATTTCTTCCATCTTCTTGTCGAAGTCTTCGTCGCTCACCTCGAACTTCTCTTTTTCGGCGATGGCTTCGAAGAGCAGCTGGCCGCGCACTTCGACGTCAGCGCGGGGGCGGAACTCTGAGCGCAGGCTGTGAATGTCTAACCCCAGCTGACGGGGGTCGATACCGCCGCGCGCCATCGATTGAAACGCGTTCTCGAGCATCATGTCGGCGCCGCGGTCGATCATCGACTGCGGCACGTCGAAGGGGTTCTTTTCTACCAACGCCTTAATCAGCGCCTCTCGCTCGTCTTGCTCCGCCTTGGCGGTGTTGGCGCGCTCCATGTCTTTGCGCAAACGGTCTTTGAGCTCGACCAGCGTCTTCGCGCCTCCGGTTTTCTCGGCGAACGCGTCGTCGAGCGCGGGCAGCTTCTTTTCTTGAATCTTCTTCAAGGTGACTTTGAAATGCGCCGGCTTGCCCTTCACTTCTTCGACCCGGTAATCGGCAGCGAAGCCGTAGTCGAACTCTTTGGTCTCGCCGATTTTCGCGCCTTCGAGCTGCGCCATGTTGCCCGAGGTCAATTCGCCCGGGGTCACTTCGACGATGACGTCTTCGCCCTTGCTCCCGGGGAAAGGCTTACCCTCGGCGGTGGCTTCGAAGTCAATCACGCACATGTCGCCCGACTTGGCCATGTCGCGGCCGGTCACGTCGACCATCTCAATGAGGCTGTTCTGCATTTGCGCCAGGCGCTCGTTGATTTTCTCTTCAGCCACCGACGCGTCGACCTTGGTCAGCTTGAGCCCTTTGTAGTCTTTCGGTTCAACCTGGGGCTTCACTTCGACCCGGGCGGTGAAGCTGTAAGGCGCGTCAGGCGTAAGCTTGCCGTTGTTCATCACCTGCGGCTCACTCACCGCTTCGACTTTGTGCTCTTTAATGGCTTGGTAATACGCGCGCGCCACCACGCGCTGGGCCACGTCGTCGTGCACCTGCTCGCTGTAGCGCTGCTCTAAAATGCGGCGCGGCACTTTGCCGGGGCGAAAACCAGGCACTTTGACTTGGCGCGACAACACGCTGTAGGCCTGGTTCAGCTCTTGAGTGACTTGGGCAGCGTCGACCTCGATAGAAAGGCGGCGCTCAATCGGAGAAACGGTTTCAACTTGAACCTTCATAAATCTCTCTTTTACGGGTGAGTTGCGGCGAAGCGGCGGCCTTAAGGCATGAATCACCCTGGGGTCAACCACTCATGGCGCGCCCCTTCGGGAAACGCTAGAAGCCTGCGTGTGGGGCGGGTGGCGAAACGGGTAGACGCGCCAGACTTAGAATCTGGTACCGCAAGGTGTGGGGGTTCGAATCCCCCCTCGCCCATTCGAGACACTTTGCAGTGGTGAGCGGAGGGTGAGCGAAGAGTTCCCAGCCGGTGACATGCATCGTTCAGAGGTCCACGTGGCCATCAATGGGTTCGTCGAGGTCGACCTTGGTGCCCTTCACAAGCGACCTCATGCGAACGGCGAAGGTCTTCGATAGCGGCTTGACCGCCTGTGGCCGCTGCCCAATGTCTTTGGCGAGGAAGCTGAGGAATTTTCCGACGACAGGGTCCTCGTGCGTGGCTCCGATAGGAACCACGGTTACCCGTTGTCCCTCCACCCGAAAGGCGATCTCATCGCCTTCCTTCACTCCAAGGACCAGACGAACAGCCTTGGGCACGGTGGTCTGGCCATTCGCTTTAGGCAGCCTCTAAGCCGCCGGCCGTGAAATCGCCGCGCTAGCCGCTGTAGGCCCTGCCTCATCGAGGTTGGGCGCCAGCCACTTGAGCGCCAACTCGACACCCATGCCTTTGCGCCGCGCGTAGTCTTCGGCTTGGTCGCGGCCGATTTTTCCCAACCCGAAATACTTCGCTTCGGGGTGGTTGAAATAGAAGCCACTCACACTCGACGCTGGAGTCATCGCGAACGATTCGGTGAGGGTGATGCCGGTGGCATTGCCCGCGTCGAGCAGCGCGAACAACGTGCCCTTCTCGGTGTGCTCGGGGCACGCCGGGTAACCCGGCGCGGGGCGAATGCCGCGGTACTCCTCACGAATCAGCTGCTCGTTGCTCAAGCCCTCGGTGTGCCCGAAGCCGCACAGCTTGCGCGCCTCAAGGTGCAGCCATTCGGCAAACGCTTCGGCGAGCCGGTCTGCAAGGGCCTGCGCCATAATCGCCGAGTAGTCGTCGTGCTGGTTACGGTACAGCTGCGCGAGCGTATCGACACCGAGCCCCGTGGTCACCGCGAACCCGCCACACCAGTCGAGCCGACCACTGCTGACGGGAGCCACGTAATCGGCCAGCGAAAGGTTGAACTGCCCCGCCGGCTTCTCGGCCTGCTGTCGCAACATGCGAAAACGGCCCAGCTCGCTCGAGCGCGCTTCGTCAGACCACAGCACCACGTCGTCGCCGTCAGAATTGCAGGGCCAGAACGCCAGCACGCCATTGGCGCAGAACTTTTTCTCGGCCACGATGCGCTCGAGCATCGCGCGCGCGTCGGCATAAAGTTTCTTCGCTTCGATACCCACCACCGCGTCTTCGAGAATTTTGGGGAAAGCACCGTACAATTCCCAGGCATTGAAGAACGGGCCCCAGTCGATGAACGGCACCAGACGCGACAGCGGCACATCGGCGTACACCTTGCGGCCCACTACTGCAGGGCGCGGTATGTCGATGGTGTTCCAGTCGTAGGTCGGCCGGTTGGCGCGGGCCTGCGCGAGCGAAAGCAACTTGCGCTGGGCGTGGCGCGAAGCGAAATCGGCACGGGCGACGTCTTGCTTCTTTTGTATTTCAGCAAGGAAGCCAGGCTTTTGCTCACTCGAAAGCAGCGCGCTCACCACGTTCACTACCCGCGAGGCGTCGAGCACATGCACCACGCCAGGCGCGTATTCGGGCGAAACTTTCACCGCGGTGTGCGCATGGCTGGTCGTCGCCCCTCCGATGAGCAGAGGCAAGTCAAAACCTTCGCGGGTCAGCTCTTTCGCGACGCTGACCATTTCATCGAGCGATGGCGTAATCAGCCCCGACAACCCCACCACGTCGACGTGCTTTTCGCGCGCGGTGGCGAGAATTTTTTCGCACGGCACCATCACGCCCAGGTCGATGACTTCATAATTGTTGCAGGCCAGCACCACGCCCACGATGTTCTTCCCAATGTCGTGCACGTCGCCCTTCACCGTAGCCAGCAACACCCGGCCTTGCGAGCGCGTGTCAGCTCCGGCCGCGGCGGCGAGGCGCTTTTCTTCCTCCATGAACGGAGTGAGGTACGCCACCGCGCGCTTCATCACCCGCGCTGACTTCACCACTTGCGGCAAAAACATTTTACCCGCGCCGAACAAGTCACCGACCACGCGCATGCCGTCCATCAACGGGCCTTCGATGATGTCGAGCGGCCGCTGGTACTGTTGGCGCGCCTCCTCGGTGTCGGCTTCGACATAGGCGTCGATGCCCTTCACCATGGCGTGGCTCAACCGCTGCGCCACGGTACCGTTGCGCCAGGCGAGGTCTTCTTTCGATTCTTGCTTGGTGCCCGCGCCGCCGCTCTTCGCTTTCAGCGCGTCGGCATAAGTGACCAACCGGTCTGTCGCGTCGGCCCGCCGGTTGAGCAGCACATCTTCCACGCGCTCGAGCAGCTCGGGCGCAATCTCTTCGTAAACACCGAGCATGCCAGCGTTGACGATGCCCATGTCCATGCCGGCCTTCACCCCATGAAACAAAAAAGCCGAGTGAATGGCCTCACGCACTGGGTTGTTGCCGCGAAATGAGAACGACACGTTCGATACGCCGCCTGACACCTTGGCGTGCGGCAGCGTCTGTTTGATTCGGCGCGTGGCCTCGAAAAAGTCGACCGCGTAATTGTTGTGCTCCTCGATGCCGGTGGCCACGGTGAGAATATTGGGGTCGAAAATAATGTCTTCGGGAGGAAACCCGTTCGCCGTGAGCAGCTGGTAAGCGCGCGTGCAAATGCGCACCTTGTCATCGCACGAGGCCGCTTGCCCTTGCTCGTCGAACGCCATCACCACCGCTGCGGCGCCGTAACGGCGAATCAACTTCGCGCGGCGAAGCAGCTCGGCCTCGCCGTCTTTGAGCGAAATTGAATTCACAATCGCCTTGCCCTGCACGCAGCGCAGGCCCGCTTCGAGCACGCTCCACTTCGAGCTGTCGAGCATCACCGGCACGCGGCAAATGTCGGGCTCAGCGGCGATGAGGTTCAAGAACTTCACCATCGTCGCTTCACCGTCGACGAGCGCTTCATCGACGTTGATGTCGATGATGTTGGCACCCGCTTCGACTTGCTGCCGCGCGATAGAGAGGCACTCGTTCCAGTCACCTGCTTTGAGCGCTTTGGCGAACTTGGGGCTGCCGGTGATGTTGGTGCGCTCACCCACCATGAGAAACTGCGAAGCGGTCGTCATGAGGCGCGCGTCTCCACATGAAGCGATTCGAGGCCCGAGAGCCGCAGCGTGTGGCGCGGCGCAAACACGGAGCGCGGCGGCACGCCCTTCACCGCATGGGCGATGGCCGCGATGTGTTCGGGAGTAGAACCACAGCAACCGCCCACCACGTTGAGCCAACCGTTCTTCGCAAAATCAACCAGAATGCGCGCCATGTCGTCGGGAGTCTCGTCGTAACCACCGAATGCATTGGGCAACCCGGCATTGGGGTAGCAACTCACCGGGCACTCGGCGATGCGCGCGAGCTCTTGCATGTACGGCCGCATTTCTTTGCCGCCGAGCGCGCAATTGATGCCGACGCAAAACGGCTTGGCGTGCCGAATCGAATCGTAAAAGGCGCTCAGCGTCTGACCCGAGAGCGTGCGGCCTGAAGCGTCGGTAATGGTGACCGAGACCATCACCGGCACGCGGCGGCCCAGTTGTTCGAACGCCTCTTCGATAGCGAACAACGCGGCTTTCGCATTCAAAGTGTCAAAGATGGTTTCGACGAGCAGCGTGTCGACGCCCCCTTCGAGCAAGGCCAATGCCTGCTCGCGGTACGCTTCGTTTACCTGCTCCCAGGTGACGGCACGGTAGTCAGGGCGGTTCACGTCAGGAGACATCGAGAGCGTGCGGTTGAGAGGCCCCATGGCACCCGCGACGAAACAACGGCGACCCGGGGTCTTGGCTTCAGCGGCGCGGGCGGCGCCCTTTGCACACGCCACGGCCGCGAGGTTCAGCTCGCGCGCCAGATGCGAGAGCCCATAGTCAGCCTGCGCGATAGAGGTGCTTGAAAAAGTGTTGGTCTCGACGATGTCGGCGCCCGCTTGGTAATAGCGCCAGTGAATTTCTTCGACGATGTCTGGCCGGGTCAGGCACAGCAGGTCATTGTTGCCCTTCAGGTCTTGGGGGTGCGCCGCCAAGCGCTCACCCCGAAAGTCGCGCTCTTCGAGGCGATAGCTTTGGATCAACGAGCCCATCGCTCCGTCGATAATCACGATGCGCTGCTCAATCAGTTGTTCGAGTGAAGAGTTCATGCCGCCTTTGACCTACCGGGCGTCTTGCGGGCCCGCGTACCGGTAACCAGAAATGCTTTGAAGGGAGACTGCGAACCGCGCGCCCATGGCACGCGTTGAACGAAAGGCTCGAGGCCGACCTTGCGCATCGCCTCTTCGAGCACTTCAGGCGCGATGCCCAGGTGGGCGTGCCCAAGCCTTTGCTTTACCCACGCTTCATCGTGAGGAAACAGCTCGAGCACTACGATGCGGCCGTTGCTCTTCAAGAGCCGGGCGCCTTCGGCCAGCACCGCGTTGATGTCTTCGACGTGGTGCAAGCTCTGTGAGCTGACGACCAGGTCGGCACACTGCGCAGGCATCGGCAGGTCGGTCAGGTCAGCAGCAAGAAAGGTAATGTTGGTGAGGCCCTCACGCGCAGCCGCTGCGCGCGCACGGGCGAGCGTTGACTCGCTCTTGTCGATGGCGGTGACTTTCTTGGCCCAGTGCGCCAGCTCGATGGTCAGGGTGCCGGTACCGCAGCCGAAATCGACGACGTCAAGCCTGGGGAGCAAGGTACTGAGCGCGGCGCTCCACAACTGCCACGACTGGCCGGGCTCGAGCAGCTTCTCATTGAGCGTCTGCACGTCGTCGCGGCGGCGCAAAAGCTCGGACAGGCGGGCTTGGTCTCCGTGCGTGTCTTCGCTGGCACGGGTGAGCTCAATCAGCGGCCAGAGTGCCGACGCTTTGTCGACGGCGAGCGAATAGTACGTGTAGCTGCCGAGACGTTCTTCGCGAATCAGCTCGAGCGCTTTGAGCTTGGTGAGGTGGTGCGAAACCGACGACTGTGCCACACCGACCAGCGAGACCACTTCGCCGACGTTCAGCCGAGCCGCCGCAATCACTTTCAAAATGCGCAGCCGGGTGGGGTCTCCCAATGCGCGAAACGCTTTCGACAAGCTACCCATCGACAAATCTACATATGTCGATTCAGTTGAAAACTCAAGGGGCGCCCCCCCAGACGAGCCCACATGAAAAGAGAGGGTTCACTTCGCGAAGGCGGCGAAGAGCGCTTGCGCGGCCAGCGGAGCCGTGGTCTGCCCGTCGACAACTTGCGCCTCGATACCGGGCAACAGCGCAGCCACCCCAGGGTGGGCGCGAAACGCCGCTTCGAAGCGTTCGGTAATCAGCGACCACAACCAGGCGCGTTGTTGCCCTGCTCGCAACGGCTTGAGCTGACCGGTACTTTCGAGCATGGCGCGGTGCGCTTCGATGGTTTCCCACAACGCGTCGAGCCCTTCACCCGTCAGGCCCGAAATCGCCAGCGCCCGCGTGGCCCAGGTCGACCTGCGAGGCGACAAGTAATGCAACGCGGCCTTGAGTTCCGAGAGGGCAGCGCGCGCCTTCTGCGCGTGGTCGCCATCGCACTTGTTCACCGCGATGCCGTCGGCGAGCTCAAGCACGCCTTTCTTAATGCCCTGCAACTCGTCACCCGCTCCGGGCAACATCAGCACCAAGAAGAAGTCGACCATCTCGCTGACCGCCGTTTCGCCCTGCCCCACGCCCACGGTCTCAACCAGCACCACGTCAAAGCCGGCCGCCTCACACAACAGCAGCGTCTCACGCGTGCGCCGGGCAATGCCACCCGGCGACAGGCCGCTGGGAGAAGGGCGAATGAAAGCGTCGGGCGCCAACGACAACCGGGCCATGCGCGTTTTGTCACCGAGAATCGAGCCGCCTGACAAACTGCTGCTCGGGTCAATGGCCAGCACCGCGACTTTCTTTCCCCGCTCCAGCAACTTCATGCCGAGCGCGTCGATGACGGTGCTTTTGCCCACGCCGGGTACGCCGGTAATGCCCACCCGCAGCGCGCCTCCGGTCAGCGGCATTAACCGGGTGAGCAGCTGCTGCGCGAGTGCTCCGTCAGTTTCTTCGCGGCTCTCAATGAGGGTAATGGCTTGTGCGAGCACCGCCCGGTCTGCGGCGCGAACGCCTTGCGCGTACGCCTCGAGGCTCAACCGTGCACTCACTTAGAGCGACTCCAGTCGAGTGAGCAAGGCAGCCGCGGCTTCGGCGATGACAGTGCCAGGCCCAAAAATCTCGGCCGCGCCCGCTGCCTTCAACAAAGGGTAGTCATCAGGAGGTATCACCCCACCGACCACCACCAAAATATCGGGGCGGCCCAAGTCGGCGAGCGCCTGGCGCAGAGCCGGCACCAACGTCAGGTGGCCCGCGGCCAGCGAGCTTGCTCCGACGGCATGCACGTCATTTTCCACCGCGGCGCGCGCTGTTTCTTCGGGAGTCTGAAAGAGCGGCCCGATGTCGACGTCGAAGCCCAGGTCGGCGAACGCGCTGGCAATCACCTTCTGGCCACGGTCGTGCCCGTCTTGGCCCATTTTGGCAATCAGAATGCGCGGCCGGCGGCCTTCACGGGCCGCAAAAGCCCCCGTGCGCTCGCGCAGCTTCTCGACAGTCGATGAAGTCTCGCCCACTTCACGAGCGTACACCCCCGCGATGGCTTTGATCTCTGCCTGATGACGGCCCCACACTTTCTCGAGCGCAAAAGTGATTTCGCCCACCGAGGCCCGCGCCCGCGCCGCCGCAATGGCAAGCTCGAGCAGGTTGCCGCCTTGGCCTTCGGCGCAGGCGGTCAGCGCCTCGAGCGTGGCGACAGTTTGCTTTTCATCACGTTCACGCCGCAGCTTCTCGAGCCGCGCGATTTGCGTTTTACGCACCGACGCGTTGTCGACTTTCAACACCGGCACCGGCTCTTCATTCGCGGGCCGATAGCGGTTGACGCCGATGGTGACTTGCCTCCCTGAGTCGATACGGGCCTGCGTGCGCGCGGCCGCCTCTTCAATGCGCAGCTTGGGAATGCCGGCTTCTAGCGCGCGCACCATGCCACCCAGGCTCGCCACTTCACGCAAGTGGGCGCGGGCCTTGGCCGCCAATTCATGTGTCAACCGTTCGACGTAATAACTGCCACCCCAGGGGTCGACCGGGCGCGTGGTGCCCGACTCGAGTTGCAATTGCAATTGAGTGTTGCGAGCGATGCGCGCCGAAAAGTCAGTCGGCAGCGCGAGCGCTTCGTCGAGTGAGTTGGTGTGCAAGCTCTGCGTGTGGCCTTGCGTTGCCGCCATGGCTTCGAC
Organism: Myxococcaceae bacterium; assembly: GCA_019694575.1. Classification (GTDB taxonomy): domain Bacteria; phylum Myxococcota; class Myxococcia; order Myxococcales; family Myxococcaceae; genus JAIBBR01. The sequence continues at coordinate 6,758 of JAIBBR010000078.1, read as the reverse complement.
GCAAGTGCGCACCACGTTGTTGTAGACGTCTTGCGCGGTCAGCGACCAGCCTGAGGTTTGGCAGTGCGTGCGCAGCGCCAGGCTCTTGCTGTTCTTCGGTTTGAATTCAGCCATCAACTCAGACCAGAGCAGACGCGCGGCGCGCAGCTTCGCCACTTCCATGAAAAAATTCATGCCGATGGCGAAGAAAAACGACAGCCGGGGAGCAAACGCGTCAATGTCGATGCCGGCTTTCACCCCGGTGCGCACATATTCGATGCCGTCGGCGAGCGTGTAACCCAGCTCGAGGTCGGCCGTCGCTCCGGCTTCTTGCATGTGGTAGCCAGAAATCGAGATTGAATTGAACTTCGGCATGCGTCGCGAGGTGAAGGCGAAGATGTCGGCGACAATCTTCATCGAGGGCGCAGGCGGGTAAATGTACGTGTTGCGCACCATGAACTCTTTGAGAATGTCGTTCTGAATGGTGCCCTGCAGCAGCTCGGGCTTCACCCCCTGCTCTTCGGCCGCGACGACGTACAACGCCAGCACCGGCAACACTGCGCCGTTCATGGTCATCGACACGCTCATTTTGTCGAGCGGAATGCCGTCGAACAGCAGACGCATGTCGAGAATCGAATCGATTGCCACGCCCGCCATGCCCACATCGCCGGCGACGCGCGGGTGATCACTGTCATAGCCGCGGTGGGTGGCGAGGTCGAACGCAATCGAAAGGCCCATTTGCCCGGCGGCCAAGTTCTTTCGATAAAACGCGTTCGAAGCTTCAGCGGTTGAAAAGCCCGCGTATTGGCGCACCGTCCACGGCTTTTGCACGTACATCGTCGGGTACGGCCCGCGCACGAAAGGCGCCAAGCCCGGCATCGAGCCCAGGTGCGAAAGGCCCTCGAGCGCGTCGGGGCCGTAAACGCCACGCAGTGAAATGCCTTCGGGCGTTTCGAAGCCGCGGGCATCGACGCGGAAAGGTACCAAAACCGGCGCCGCGTCGAAGTCAACCGCGCCGAAGTCAGGCAACTTCATGAGAGCACCTCGAGCAACGGGCTTAAGGTAGCGACCACATCGGCGCCTAAAAAGAGCGCGCCGTCGAGCCCGGCTTCACGTAGCGCCGCGTCGAGCGCTCCCGGCCTGCCTGCGAGCAGCACACGCCGGCACCCCAATGCCTTCAACTCGGCAACCCGGGCCGCAGCTTCGGCCACGTAACGTTCGTCACTGCCGCAAAGACAAACAACGGCGGCCTTTTCTGGCGTCGCCACTTCACGCGTACGCAAGCCGGCCGCGGCAAAGAACCCTTGCGCAAAACCAGCGCGAGGCCGTGATTGGGCAAAAGTGCCCAGCGTCAACAACACCACCAGCGCAGGCTTCGCCGCCTCGACGCGCGTGCGCAACGCTTCTAACGGCTCGGCATCACGTCGCAGGGGAAAGGCGGCGCCAGCCACGGCGGCTGAAGAGGCGCGAGGCGTTCGTGGCAAAACTTCGTCGAGGTTGGCGAAGTCGCTCACGCCGAGCACCGGCAATTTGCGCTTCACCACCTTGTCGGCCCGCTCAGCCGCCGCTGTCGCCAAACGCGCCTGCAGTTCTTTTCGGGCAAGCGACTGCGCGATGCCACCGGTGCGCTCCATCACTTGAAACCGTTTCCACGCCTCGCGGGCCAGCGCGTCAGTGAGCGTTTCGAAAGTGTACGAGCCACCCGCGGGGTCAGTGACACGCCCTAACCCGCTCTCGTCGCGAAGCACCAGGGCGGTGTTGCGCGCCACGCGGCGGCCGAGCGCCGACGGCTGCTCGAGTTCTTGGTCAAAGGCGGCCGGGGTGAAAAAATCGGCACCGCCGGCCATCGCGGCGAACGCCTGGGTGGTCACGCGCAGCATGTTCACCCAGGGGTCGCGTTGCGTCAGCGTGCGCGAAGAACAAACCGCGTGCACCAACGCGCGGCCAGGCGTCTTCACCCCCGCCGCGGCCAACAAGCGCGCATGGCAGGTTCGCAGCGCGCGCAACTTGCATAGCTCGATGAAAGTTTCGCGGCCGACCGCGAGTCGAAAAGAGACAGACGAAGGGTCATCGAGCTCGCGCAAGTACAGCGCGAACGTCGAGAGCGCACAGGCCAGCTCGTCGGCCGCGTCGGCTCCGGCATCATGGTACGCCACGGTCGAAACCACAATGGCCGGTCGGCCGTCACCCAACACCCTCGCGACGCGCGGCAGCTCGGCCATCGCGTCAGTACCCAGCGGATCAAAAGCGAATACCGCCCCATCGAATGCCGCGGCGCGCTCGGCTTCGGCCACCGCCAAGCCCGCAGCACTGGGGTCGACCACCCACCGCGTCTTCGGCGCCTTGTCGAGCGCCTCCGCTGGTAGCCACAGCGCGTCGGCGCCCGAGCGCACGTCTTCTTCGGCCGTCGCTGACGAATAGCGCATACACACCCAAGGGCCATCATGTGAACGCAGCTCGCGAAACGCCTTCGCGGGCACTGACGTGTAGAGCGGCGCCACCGCCACGCCATCGAGCACCGGCTGCACCAGCGCTTTGTCGAAGGGTGAACCGCCCAACTCTTTTTCGACCAACGCGCGCCACGCTGCTTCGGGCGAAGTCATCACGGCCTTCCTCGCTACATGTTCCGGCGGTATTGCCCGCCGACCTGGTACAGCGCTTTAGACAGCTGGCCGAGCGTACACACCTTGCAAGCCTCCATCAGTGACGCGAATACATTTTGCCCGTCGAGCGCCGCGCGTTTGAGCTGGGCCAAGGCGCGCGGTGCCGTGAGCTCGTTGCGCTTCCAGAACGCGTTGCGAGCCGAAATGGCGTAGTCTTTTTCTTCTTTGGTGGCGCGAATGACTTCAGGTGGCTGCACGGTGAGAGAGCCTTGGGGGTCAAGAAAGGTATTCACCCCAATCAGTGGCAGCTCGCCGTTGTGCTTGAGCGTCTCGTAGTACAGCGACTCCTCTTGAATCTTGGAGCGCTGGTACATGCGCTCCATCGCGCCGAGCACTCCGCCACGCTCTGAAATGGCGCGAAACTCAGCGAGCACCGCGGCTTCGACCAGGTCGGTGAGCTCCTCGACGACAAACGAGCCCTGGGTGGGGTTCTCGCTCTTGGAAAGGCCGAATTCTTTGTTGATGACGAGCTGAATCGCCAGCGCGCGCCGCACACTCTCTTCAGTCGGAGTGGTAATCGCCTCGTCGTATGCGTTGGTGTGCAGCGAGTTGCAGTTGTCTTGCAACGCCAGCAGCGCCTGCAGCGTGGTGCGAATGTCGTTGAAGGCGATCTCTTGGGCGTGCAGCGACCGACCTGAAGTCTGAATGTGGTACTTCAGTTTCTGGGAGCGCTCATTGCCGCTGTACTTGTCACGCATGGTGCGGGCCCAAATGCGGCGGGCCACGCGGCCAATCACGGTGTACTCAGGGTCCATGCCGTTCGAGAAAAAGAACGACAGGTTCGGCGCGAAGTCGTCGATGTGCATGCCGCGCGACAAGTAGTACTCGACAAAGGTGAAGCCGTTGGCGAGCGTGAAGGCGAGCTGAGAAATGGGGTTCGCCCCAGCTTCAGCGATGTGGTACCCGCTGATTGAAACCGAGTAGAAATTTCGCACTTTCTGCTCGATGAAATACTGCTGAATGTCGCCCATTACCCGCAGCGCAAATTCAGTCGAGAAGATACAGGTGTTCTGCGCTTGGTCTTCTTTGAGAATGTCGGCCTGCACCGTGCCGCGCACCTGCGACAATGTCTGCGCGCGTAGTTGTTCGTAGACCTCGAGCGGCAACACTTCGTCACCCGACACGCCGAGCAGCATCAAGCCCAAACCGTCATTGCCTTCGGGCACGTCGCCCTGGTACCGCGGCCGCTCGACACCCCGCCGAGCGAAGAGCGCGGCGATTTTGTCTTCGACTTCTTGCGTTTTGTTGTTGGCGCGAATCCACTTTTCGCAGGCTTGATCAACCGCCGCGTTCAAGAAGAACCCGAGCAACATCGGAGCAGGGCCGTTGATGGTCATCGACACGCTGGTCGCGGGGTCAGCAAGGTCAAAGCCCGAATAGAGCTTCTTCGCGTCGTCGACGTTGGCGATACTGACGCCTGAATTGCCTACCTTGCCGTAAATGTCAGGCCGGTGATCAGGGTCTTCACCATAGAGCGTGACTGAATCGAACGCGGTCGACAGCCGCTTGGCGGGCAGACCGCGCGACACGTAATGAAACCGGCGGTTGGTTCGCTCGGGGCCACCTTCGCCCGCGAACATGCGCGCCGGGTCTTCGTTCTCTCGCTTGAGCGGAAACACTCCCGCCGTGAAGGGAAACTGCCCCGGAGGCGCTTCACGCAACAGCCATGTCAGCACATCGCCCCAGTCTTGGTATTTGGGCAGCGACACTTTGGGCACGCGCAGGTGCGAGAGCGTCTCGCTGAACAAGTCGAGCTCGATGACTTTTTCGCGCACTTGGTACTGGTACTTCGCCGCGGCGTAGCGTTTCTGCGTGGCGGGCCACTCGACGAGCAGCCGCTTACACTCGGGGTGCAGCCGGCTTTCGAGCTCGGTGTAGAGCGCGTCGAGCTCGCTCACATATGCCGGCTCACCTGCCACCCGCTGGGTGACATGCACCACGTCGTCATTGCCTTTGGGCTCGACGATGTCGAGCCGCTTCTTGCCGGCATTGGCGCGCAAGGTGTCGATGGTGCCGCGCAATTGGTAAAGCCGGCGCGCAATGGCCGCCTGCTGCTTTACCCAGGCATCATACGATTCACAGGTTTCGGCGAGCTCGGCGAGGTAACGCGTGCGTTCAGGCGGAATGATCCACTTTTTCTCGCTCATGCCGGCGGTCAACGGCTGGGCCACTCTCAACTTCGCCGCCGTCTTCTTCACCACCGCGTCAATCACCGCGCGGTAAAGCCGGTTCATACCCGGGTCATTGAACTGCGAAGCGATGGTGCCAAACACCGGCACGTCGTCATCTGACACTTCGAAAGCAGCATGGTTACGCTTCCACTGTTTCTTCACGTCACGCAAGGCATCGAGCGAGCCGCGCTTGTCGAACTTGTTAATGGCGATGACGTCAGCGAAGTCGAGCATGTCGATCTTCTCGAGCTGCGTCGCGGCGCCGTACTCGGCGGTCATCACGTAGAGCGCGACATCGGCGTGCTCGGTAATTTCGGTGTCTGACTGACCGATGCCTGACGTCTCGACGATGATCAGGTCGAACCCCGCGGCACGGCAAAATTCAATCGACTCGGCGACGTGCTTCGACAGCGCCAAGTTCGATTGCCGCGTGGCGAGCGAGCGCATGTACACACGCGGGTCGTCAATTGCGTTCATGCGAATACGGTCACCGAGCAGGGCTCCTCCGGTTTTTCGCTTCGAAGGGTCTACCGACAGCACGGCGATGGTTTGTTTGGGGTCGTCGTCGAGAAAGCGACGCACCAATTCGTCAATCAAGCTCGACTTACCCGCCCCACCGGTGCCGGTGATACCGAGCACGGGAGGCCGTCTATCGCTCTTGGGCAGCGCCGCCCGCAGCGAGTCGCGCAACTGAGGAAAATTCTCGGCAATGGTGATGAGCCCCGCGAGCGCCGCCGGGTCACGCTTCGTCAGCCCAGGCATCAGCGGAGCGAAATCAGCAGTGCGCTTTTCAAAATCACACTTCTCGAGCAGATCATTGATCATGCCCTGCAGCCCCATCGCGCGGCCGTCATCGGGCGAATAAATACGGGTCACTCCGTACGCGTGCAGCGCTTCAATTTCAGCCGGCAAAATGGTGCCGCCGCCTCCACCGAAGATCTTCACGTTCGCCTTCGCCGCGCGCAGCAGGTCAATCATGTACTTGAAGAACTCGACATGACCGCCCTGGTACGACGTAATGGCGATGCCCTGCACGTCTTCTTGAATCGCGCAGTTGACTATCTCAGCGACCGACCGGTTGTGCCCTAAGTGAATGACTTCGGCACCCGACGCTTGCAGCAGCCGGCGCATCACGTTGATGGCGGCATCGTGCCCATCAAAGAGTGACGCGGCACTCACCAAACGAACGTGGTGCTTGGGTTTGTAAGGAATGGCCACGGGTGCGGAAACGAGGCGTGACATGGTCAGTTTCTCTCAGAGGGCGCTTCGACAATGAGAATGGGGTTTGCGCGCGCGGTGCCCAGGTAGCGGTAAGTGCATTGCCATTGACTGCAATTAGCCCCCCGCAGGAGGTTTCATCAAGCTTCAGAAGAGGCGAGCGGCTCACTTCGAGCCATTGCGGCAGCGGTCATTTGAAAGTTCTCTTTGAAGAGCGCCCGCATCTGTGCGGAGCCCCACGGAATGGCTTCGATTGCCGCAGGGTATAGCCCTTTACTCTCGAATCTTTATGGCGGGTCAAGACCGCTGTCGTGGTGGTTGCTGACCTTGAGGTTGGCGCAGCGCAAAGCAGCCGCTCGATGCGTGGGAACAGACCTGATCAGAAGGGCACTGAACGCAGGTGAGACCGCCACCTCCGCACGCCGACGGCAAGGTGCCGCTGACGCACTGGCCCGAAGGGGAGCAGCAGCCGGAGCACGTCGAAGGGCCGCAGGGCTGGCTGCTGCACGACGAGACGATGACGCTCACCTACCCGGCAAAGACTTCGAGCAGCCCAACAGTCAACATCTTGTGCACTTCGCACCTCCGAAAGCCGGAACCCCAATAGCACCGGTGTAGGCGGCCGACCAGTCGGGCACGGATAACTCGTCGTCTTTCAAGGGAAGTTCGACCTCCAGCAGCGGCATCAGAGGTGCTCAATCCAGTTACGTTGTACAAAATGGTCACC
>JAIBBR010000077.1 GCA_019694575.1 Myxococcaceae bacterium | reverse complement strand
ACCGGGAGGCCTTAGCCGCGTCACGCGTGACAGAGGGGTCAATGCCCCTGAGAAACCTCACCCCTGGGGGGTCAATGCTCGTGAGAATTTTCTACGCAGAGGGGTCAATGCTCGTGAGAAACGACACCGACGCTCACCATGGTTCTGGGTGCTCGTGAGCTGTTGATGTCTTCTCATTCAACCCACGCCCCTTTTTGCGGTAGCGTCCCCTGCCTGCGGTTCAAAAAGGGGTCTCTCACATGCGACGTGTACTCGCGGTGTTTCTCGTCACCGCTGCCACTGGTTGCTCGTTTGATTTGGCTTTGCCCGAGCAACCTCAGCGCGGCCGTCTCGTCGGCAAAATTGACACCCGCGGGCACATTCCACTCGAAGGCCAGCCGCTCAACGCGTCGGGTGAGCACGGCGAGCGGGCGATGACCGTCACTGAAGCTGACGGCTCGTTCATTTTCGCTGACCTGGCACCCGGCCTTTATCTGGTGAGCGTCAAGCTCCCTGGGTTCGCCAAGCTCACTTCTGAATTGCTGCGCGTTACCGCTGGGCAAGACGCCGACGCTGGCACGCTCACGCCTGACTGGCTCGAGAGCGGCGCCCAGGCCGCGCGCTTGAAGGGCTTGGTGGGCCTCAAAGACGACATGGGTGCCATCGTCAAAGGTGACGTGAATGGCTCGAAGGTCGAGTTCTTGCTCAACGGCTCGGCACCCAATCAGAAAATTGTCGTCAATCAGCAAATTGTTTCGGGCGATGGGCAATACGCGATCACGCTGCCGCCAGGCACCTATGACATCAAGGCTTCGAACCCGCTCTACGCAACCCAAACACTGACGGCGATTACTTTGCCCGAAGGCAGCGAGGTCGATCTCATCGGCACCAACCAGCCGGTTTTGATGGGCGTTCAACCTGCTTATCTCGAAGGCACCATCATGGAAGAAGTCGACGGCGCCAACCCGCAACCTTCTGAGGGCGCGGTGGTTTCGCTGGTGGAAACGGGCGAGAACGGCCACACCGACGTCGCCGGCCACTTCAAGCTGACCGGGGTCATCGCCGGCCCCTACAACGTGCGCGTTCAAAAGCCGGGCAAGTTTCACGACACGGTTCCCTCTCGGCCGGTCACCCTCGTTCCCCTGCAGACGACAACCCTGTCTGGTGTTCCCGACGGAGGCTCGGCCGATGCGGGTGTTGAGCTCATCGTCTTGCAACTCGATCGCGGCAATATCTCGGGCACGGTAAGCACTGGCACCACCCCGGTCGCCGGAGCGCGGGTCGAAGTCGCAGGCACAGGCTACATCGCGCTGGTCGCTCCCGACCCGACCGATGCCACCAAGGGCACGTTTCTAATCGACGGTGTGCCAGTCAAAGACGACTGGACCGTCATCGCCCGTAAAGACCAATTTTCCAACGCGTCAGCCACCGCCAATGTCACCGTCGGGAAGACGACGAATGTCGGCACGCTGACCTTGGCGCGTTTGCTGGGTGATTTTCTCATTGATGACGCCGACACCACCAACACCCCGGGGTACACGCACACGCTCGACGTGACGCTCAATTTCGCCGGCTTTCCACCCACCGGCATTACCGGGTACCGCGCCAGTGAAGACCCCAACTTCGCCAGCTTCGACGGCGGCTTTCTGCCCTATTCGGGCAAGCTGCAACCCTTCACACTGGCAGCGGGAGAAGGGCTGCACACCGTTTTCGCGCAGTACGACATCAACGGGCAGTCGAGCCAGGCGTTCAGCTCGACGATTTTCTTAGACACCATCGCTCCCGACGTGCCGACGGTGGCCTTTGATTCTACCGGCACCGCCGGCGGCACCCGCTACACCAACCATTCGCAAAACCTCACACTGCAGGTGCTGTCGAGTGACAACGGGGGTTCGGGCGTGGCGCTGATGAAGGTCGGCGACACCTTGGTCGGCTCTGGCGTCATGAGCCCCACCGAGCCGTACAAGCTGAACGCAGTGCTGACCCGCTCGAGCGTCGTCGACGGGCCGCAAAATGGCTATGTGCAGGTCATCGACTTCGCAGGCAATGTCAGCGACGCCGGTTCTGACATGGTCATCGTCGACACCGTGGCTCCCACCGGCAGCATCACCCTGGCCAACGGCCCCAAAGCAACTGACCCTGGCTACACCAACACCACCTTGGTGACGGTGAACGAAACCTGGAACGACGCCGTCACCGTCGACGGTGGCGCCGCGGTGGTGCTGATCAAACTCGCCAACACCTCGGCCGACTTGAATGCCGCCGTTTACCAACCCACCAGCCCCAGCTCGGGTTGGTTCATCGACCCCATTGGCGAAGTACCGAAGACCGTGTGGGCGAAATTTCGCGACGCGGCTGGCAACGAGACAATGACCGCGGCCAACGCCACCATCACGTACGACATCACGCCACCCACGCCCGCTTCTATTTCCATCGTCGGCGCCAGCACCACCAATAACCCCGCGGTGGTGGTGAGCATGACGACCAACCCCGCTGACCTTTCTACCAACCAAGCTTTCACACTCTCAGACGAATCGACCTTCACCTCGTCTGGCAAAGTGGGCCCCAGCGCGTTCCCCGCAATGTCGCAAAGCCCCTTCACTTTCTCGGCCGGTGACGGCGTGCGCACGCTCTACGCCCGCTTTCGCGACAAGGCCGGCAACGACGCCATTACCAGCACCCAGCTGACGTTAGACACGGTGCCCCCAACGGGTTCTTTCACCCTGACGGGCACGCTGGCCGACGGCACGCCTTCGTCGACGGTGACGTCGACCAACCAGGTGACGGTGAACCTTGCGGCAGGAGGCGCCACTGAGTACCGCTTGGGTGACGCGACCATGAGCACCTGCCCGGCCAGCGGCTATACGCAAATCACCACCGCCACGCTGACCAACCAGACGCTGCCCGCAGGCGGCGTGATGACGCTGTGTCTGCGCGATGGGGCAAAGAATACGCAAGGCCCGTTGTCGCAGACCATGACGCTCGACAGCACGGCTCCTTCGGGCTGCGCCTTCACCGTGGCCGGCAAGAAGCTCGACGGCAGCGCCGCGCCCGCCGGGTTGACAGCGCTCACCAACTTGACCGCCACCTTGAGCAGCTGCACCGAAACACCGACCGAATATTTCTTTTCGACGGCCCCCGTCACCTGCGCAAACAACCTGGCGTGGGTTCCGTATTCGGCCAATACCGCCGTGACGTTTGCTTCGGGCGACGGCGCGAAAACAATTTACGGCTGTGTGCGCGATGCCACCCGCAACTTTGCGAGCATCGTGAGCGGCTCAATCACGTTAGACACCGCGGGCCCTTCGCCCACCACCGCCACCTTGGCGACCGCAGCGCTGACCAACCAACCAAGCGCGACTCTCAACATTTCTGCCACCGACCCCAGCGGCTTAGGCACCACTGACGCCGTCACCGCGTCAGAAGACCCTTTCTTTAGCGCCGCGGGCACGGTGGGGCCGCTGGCGTTTCCGGCGAGCAACCAAATAACGGTGAACCTCTCGGCCCCAGACGGCGTCAAAACCATTTACGTGCGCTTTCGCGACCGGCTGCAAAATTCGACCGTGGCCAATGTGCAGCTCACCCGCGACGTCACCGCGCCTTCGGGCACCATCAACATCGAGGGCAACCTGGCTGACGGTACGCCGTCACAGACCGAAGCGGCACCCTATTTGTCCAACCCGCCCTCGGTGAAGGTGTACTTAAGCGCCGGTTCAGGAGCGAGCCAATATGCCTTCGTACCCACTGCGGCCACGCCGTGCGCCTCTGCCAGTTACACCGCGCTGTCGGGCACCACACTCTCGACGACGCTGCTGGTGGCGGGCGCGGTCGGCAGCGTGCAGTTGTGCTTGAAAGACGCGGCCGGCAACACCACCGCCACGCCGCTTACCGACACCATTTCGTACTACGCGGCGCCGCCCAGCGGCTGCACGTTGGCGCTGGCCGGCTTGATGGCCGACGGCACCACCGCGGCGCCGGCGGGCCAGAGCGCCAAGGCGGTCATCACCGCCACGCTGTCAGGCTGCAGCGCCACGGCTGTCGAGTACTACCTGTCGAGCGGTACCGTCACCTGCTCGGCCTTCACGTCGGCCAGTTACGTCACTTACAGCGGCCCCAGTACAGCAGGGCCGTTTTTGCTTTCGGGTGAGGGTGCCAACACCGTGAGCGGCTGCGTTCGCGACATCGCCGGCAACGTGGCTTCACTGGCGCCGCAAGCAATGAATCTCGACACCACGCCCCCCTCGGCGTTGGGCCTTTCTATCAATTCTGACGCGCCCTATTTCAATGCGTCACAGCTCACGGCGGGGCAGCGGGTAGTCAGCGTCACGGGTTCAGCCACCGGAGCCACCCAATGGGCCATTTCGGAAACCACGCCCATTTCTTCTTTCGTCAACTTCACTGGCGCTCCGGTGAACTTCACTTTTCCAGCTGACGGCAGCCCTCGCACGCTCTACGCACAGTTCCGCGATGCGCTGGGCAATCTTTCGTCGGTGGTAAACGACAGCATCGTCGTCGACACCGTCGCCCCCGACACGACGGGCATTGTGGTGACGCTCGTTTCTCCAACCTCGAATGCTTACGTCAACAGCGTCTCGGCAACGGTGAGCACCACCAATGTTCCCAGCGACGCCACCACCGTGCAGTTGGCTGAAGACTTGGTCTCGCCCATACCCAACTGCACCGCGGCCGATTTCGCGGGCGCGACGACGTCTCCCGTCGCCAGCAGCTACAGTTTCGTGCTCAACGCGGCCAACGGGAGCAAGAACGTTTGCGCCCGGTGGTACGACGCAGCCGGCAACGTCAGCGGCATCGTGAATGATGATTCAAAAATCTTAGACACCATCGCCCCGTTGATGCCCTCTCTCGCGACGGCAGGTAGCATCTTCAACCCCTTGGCCGGGGGGCAGTCTTTGACGCAGTTGGTTCGGTTCGCCAACACCCCCGACATCAACCACGCCAGTTGGCAGGTCATGGGGGGCGTCACCACCTCGTGGACCACCATTGACGCTGGCACCCAGGCTGCGCCCGCTCCCTTGACGGCGCCGTTTACCTTGCGCACCGACTCCACGCTGGCGCAGGGGTTGCCCAACGTCTTGCAAATTCGCGAGATCGATCTCGCGGGAAATGCCGGCGAAGCCGCGCAGCTGACGATGATCACCGACATCGTGCCGCCCCAGCCGGTGACGATGAATACTTTATGGGTCGACAACGCTTCGACGACCGCGCTGATTCGTTGGCAAAAATCGGCCTCGCCCGACATTGCTGGCTACTACGTCTATTACAGCGCCTCACCGGCCGAGCCGGGAGGCTTGCCCGACGCCGGCTCGGTGTGGGCCGACGGGGGCAACCTTTACGCCGACGGCGGGTACATCATTCCCAACGGGTACCACGGCTTTTACGCGGCAGAAGGCAGCTCACCCGTCTTGGTAGGCGATCAAGACTACGTCGCGCTCAACAGCCTGCCCAATGGCTCGCCGACCTATGTCACTGTGCGTGCAGTCGACCGTGCCGGCAATATCGGCTTGCAACCCACTGCACCGGCGCGCGAAGTGCAAATGCAACCAAACGAAGTGTCACCTAACCTGCTCTTCGATGTTCCGGTGCTGCGTGACGCGGGCTTTGTCGGCAGCCTCAGCGGCACCCAGGTGGCCATCGCCGGTGACTATGCGTACGTCATGGCCGGTAGCAACCTGAACTTCAGTTGCCCAGGCACTGGCAGCACGGTGATTCAGCCCTTCGACTTATCGACGGTCGTCTCGCCCATGCACGGCGGGGCCATTATTCCCAACCCGCCGGGGCCCGTGTCGTACCCGCCGGTGCAGGTGAACGACGAGCAATGCTCGGGTTTTCCCGGAGCGATTCAGGCCGAATACCCCTTTCTCTTCACTGTGGCTGGCCGCCATTTTCGGGTGTGGAGCATCGCCAACCCGAAGGTGCCCACGCCCATGGTCGACTTGGTGGTGGGCGGCGTCAACGCGCACCTCAATGCGCTCGACGTGCGCGGTAACAATGCGCTCGTGGCAGGCAATGGTTTCGCGTACCACATCGACGTCTCGTCGCTGTACGACAACAACCAGGCCACGCGCGCGCTGCCCATTGTCGGCAGTCAGTCGCTCTTCGCTTTGAACCCGTTCAGCGGCGCCATCACCTGGTCGCGAAACAAGGCCGTCATCGGCAACGCGGCGTCGGGCGTGCAAAACAACACGTTAAACCTCACCACCATGGTCGACGGCGACAACCTCACCACCTTCGGCAGCGGTGCGCCCGCCACGTCGATGTCGACGACGGAGCCGTTCATCAGCCAGATGCATGGCAACGGTTTCACCAGCGGCAACTACGCCGTCACCGGAGAAATCGACGGCATTCACGTTTATGATCAGACGAAAATTTTCACCAACACCGCCCCCTATTGGACCCCGTTCTCGGTCATTCCCTTCCCCGGTTGGGGGCAGCTCGACGTGGTGGGTCACCAAGCCTTTTTTAGCGAATACCCGACCGGCGGCCTGGTCAGCGTCGACCTCTCTGACCTGGCGAACGTTCACTTCTCGGGCATTACCCGGGCTCTGCCCTCCGCCGGCTTTGGGCCGCGACCGTCGGGCTTTGCCACGTACGGCAACTACGCCGTGCAAGTGACCGACGCCTCGAACGGTGCCCCCAGCATGCGCATGTACGAGCTCGCTTCACCGCGCGGGTTGCGCTCGTTGGTGTCATTCGACATGTACGCCCAGAGCGCGCTGCAGGTGACACCGGGCTTCGTCACTTCGGCCACCGGCATGATGGTTGATCTCTGGGGCGGCCTGACCCCCAACTTGTCGATGATCACCACCGCGGGCAGTTTCTGTGCGTACGGCGGCGCAGTCTTTGACGACACCTTGGTGAGCACCGTCGACGTCGGCGCCAACTTCGGGTACTTCCGTCTCACCGCGTTGGACAACGCCTTGGCCCGCCCGGGAATACCGGTCGACGTGACGTCGAACAGCGCCGCGTTGATATCGCCGCTCCCTGCGACGAGCTATGCGCGCGGCTTGGCGCGGGTGGGCAACTACTTGTTGGTCGCCACCGCCCGAAACACCACCCCCAGCAACCTGGTGCTCGAGGCGTACCGCGCTTCAGGCCTGCGCTCACGCATGCCCGTCGGCTCGGCGGGCAGCGCGCGCACCCTGGTGGCCGGCGCTGCGCCGGGCACGGGCGACAAGGTCAGCGAGTACGTTTTCGCCACCTCGGGCATCGTAGCTTCGGTATTGATGCCAATGGTTCGCGTCACCAACAACATGGCGGTGATCAACGGCGACGGCCATGTGTGGGTCATCGACGTTGCGCCCATGCTCGACGACACCACCGCCACGGCAATGGGCGCATCAAGCATTCAGGCCGATCTCACCGGCCTTTTCCCCCAAGACGCGGTGCTCAGTGGAAACCGGTTGTACGTGCTGGGCACGCCCCCGGGGGGCTCACCGGGTCTGCTCATTTACGACGCCACTCCCGCGCTCGACGGCAATGCGCTCACCACCATTGGGCCTGCCAATTTGATTTCGTCGACACCCATTTTAAGTGCTTCGGCGCTCGACGTACGGGGCTCTTACGCCTTGGTGGCGAGCTACAACAACATCAACGGAGGCGTTACCGCGCTCGACGTGCGCAACGCCGCCAACCCCCGCGTGATCAGCTACCTGCCCAAGCCGATCGGCAATGTTTCGCTCGGTTGCACCAGCACCCACCCCGCCATTACTTTTCAAGGCAGCCGTGCGTACGTGGGCTACAAAGAGCGCTTCGACATTCTCGAATTGGAATAGCAGCCGCGGCGCCCTTTATGACTCCTCGCCCTTCTGGCCGACGAACTGATCACCCTTGTCGCGAAACAGCACGTTGAACGTGGTGAGCGAGCCATAGCAGCGCGTCACGTATTGCTGCATTTCGACCTTCTCGACGTCGGTCAGCTTGGGGTGCGCGTTCAACTTCTGCTCCAGCGTGCGCAACCGGTCGCGAATCATCACCACTTTGTGAAATAAGCTGTCGATCGGCAACTCTTTCGCTTGCTGGCCGGCGTTTTTCGGCACCAGTTGCACCACGCCGCCTTCCCACTTTGGAGCCAGCGGCACGTCGGCCTGCCCTGAAGCCTCGAGAAAAATCTCTATCAACTCTTGGCGCGTCATCGTCAGCTCTCCTCCCAAATCAACCGGTTGTTGGTTGCGCGGTTCGGGCGCTTTTTGCGTCACCACTGAACCGGCGCTGCGAATCACTGGAGCGATGTTTTTCAACCGCCTCGGCGTCTCGGGCCGCGAAGGCGCGGGCGCAACGATCACGCCGCCTTTAGGGGCAAACGCGTCACAAATCGGCGCACTGGGCGGAAAAAGCCCGCGGTTGCTTTGCACCCGGCACGGGCCCACCCAGCCACGGGCCGCGTCGACCGAATGCGGAGACCACAGCTTGCAGTGGCCGCAGACTTTTTCGTGCGGTGCGAAAGTAGGTAGCGGCAGCGGAGCGTCGTCGCTCATCGAGCGCGGGCTTTAGCCAAAAAATCGGCAAAAGGCCCGTGTAACCCCACAGGGTGAAAGGCCGCTGATCACCCCCCTTCCATTCAGGCGCCCATTTGATATGGGGCGCGACTCCATGGCACAGATTCCTCTCGAACGAATTCGAAACATCGGTATTTCCGCGCACATCGACTCGGGCAAGACGACCCTGACGGAGCGCATTCTTTTCTACACAGGCCGCATTCACGCGATTCACGAAGTGCGCGGTAAAGACGGCGTCGGGGCCAAGATGGACTCGATGGATCTCGAGCGTGAGAAGGGCATCACCATTCAGTCGGCCGCCACGTACTGCATGTGGAAAGACTTCAACGTCAACATCATCGACACCCCGGGCCACGTAGACTTCACCATCGAAGTCGAGCGTGCGTTGCGCGTTCTCGATGGCGCGATTTTGGTGCTCGATTCGGGCAAGGGCGTGCAGTCACAGTCGATTACCGTCGACCGCCAGATGAAACGGTACGGCGTGCCCCGCATCGCCTTCGTCAACAAGATGGACAACCCCGGCGCCAACTACGAGCGCGTCGCCGACATGCTGAAAGAAAAGTTGGCGCACAAGCCGGTGAAGCTGCAGGTGCCGATCGGCGCTGAAGAGCGTTTCGAGGGCATCATCGACGCCATCAGCGGCAAGGCCTATTACTTCGATGGCGACAACGGCGAAGACATTCGTGAAGAAGCGCCTCCCGCCGACTACGTCGAGAAGACCAAGCAGGCGCGCATCGACATGATCGAAGCGGTCGCCGACGCCGACGACAAGCTGGCCGAAAAGTTCTTGAACGAAGAGCCGATCAGCGACGACGAGCTGCGCGCTGCGATTCGCCGCGCCACCATTTCGCTGAAAATTACGCCGGTGATGTGCGGCTCAGCGTTTCGCAACAAAGGCGTTCAGTTGCTGCTCGACGGCGTGACGGCATTTCTGCCCAACCCCACCGAAGTGGTGAACCAAGCGCACGATCAGACCAAGAACGAAGAGAAGATTGTTCTCGACAGCGACCCCACCAAGCCCTTCGTCGGGTTGGCCTTCAAGCTCCAGCAAGACAAATACGGTCAGCTCACGTATTTCCGCATTTACCAAGGCAAGGTGTCGACGGGTGACACCATCATCAACACCTCGAACCAGATGCGCAAAGTGCGCGTGCCGCGCATGTTTCGCATGCACTCTGACGACCGCGAAGAAGTGCAGTCTGCCCAAGCCGGCGACATCATCGCGTTTTACGGTGTCGAATGCTCTTCGGGTGAAACGTTCACCGACGGCAAGCTCAACGTCACCATGACGTCGATGCATATTCCCGCGGCGGTGATTTCGCTGGCCGTGGCGCCGAAAGACCGCTCGGGCGAGGCCAACTTCTCGAAAGCGCTCAACCGCTTCACCAAAGAAGACCCCACTTTCCGCGTGCACCAAGACGAAGAGTCGAGCCAGACCATCATCAGCGGCATGGGCGAGCTCCACTTGGAAATTTACATGGAGCGCATGAAGCGCGAGTACAACTGCGAAGTCGTCGCCGGCAAGCCGCAGGTGGCGTACCGCGAGACCATCTCGCAGCGCGGTGAATTCGCCTACACGCACAAGAAGCAGACGGGTGGCTCGGGTCAGTTCGCGCGTGTCTGCGGCTTCTTAGAGCCGTTGCCAGCCGACTCGGTCGAGGCCTACGAGTTCGTCGATGAAATCGTCGGTGGAGCGATTCCCCGCGAGTTCATTCCCGCGTGTGACAAGGGTTTCAAAGAAGCCATCAAGAAGGGCTCGTTGATCGGCTTCCCCGTGGTGGGTGTGCGCTGCACCATCAACGACGGGGCGGCGCACGACGTCGACTCGTCAGAACAGGCGTTCAAGACCGCGGCACTGATGGGTTTTCGCGAAGGTTACGCGGCGGCCAAACCGACCATTCTCGAGCCGGTGATGAAGGTCGAAGTCGAAGCGCCGACCGAGTTTCAGGGTTCGGTGGTGGGTCAGGTGAACCAACGCCGTGGCGTGATCTTAGAAACGCGCACCGCTGACGGCAACGTCACCGTGCTCGCCGAGGTTCCGCTGAACAGCATGTTCGGCTACTCGACTGACTTGCGTTCGGCCACGCAGGGCAAGGGTAACTTCACCATGGAGTTCGCCAAGTACTTCCCCGTGCCGCGCAACGAGCAAGAAGAAATGATGAAGAAGTACCGCGAGAAGTTGGCCGCCGAAAAGAAGTAGACGCCGCGGCATTTCGTTTTGAGTTTCAAAAGCCGCTTCTCGAAAAGAGAGGCGGCTTTTTCGTTTCAGGGAAGCTCGGTCACCGCTCGCCATTCGCCGCTTTCATCGAGCACCAGTTGCTGGCCAGCCTGTGCACCAATGGTGACACCGCGTCGCACTTGCATCACGTAGGCGGCCTTGGTGCTGCGCACGATGAGCAGCGTGTAGGTGCCCGCCGGTACTCGACGAAACACCTGCTGGTCGTCGCTCGCTTTGGCAATTTCTGGCGCGCGCATCAGCAATTTCTCGCTCGTGTTTTCGGGCAGCAGCCGGGCCAACCACGGGTTTTTTGCTCCGGCCCACACGATGGACACATCGACACCGTCAGTCGCTTCGACAATTTGAATGCGCTGTCGCTCTCTCGAAGAAATCGAGAAGTTCACCGCACGAAAGCTTCGCCCATCGCTGTTCATCGTGGCCGACCACAGCCCTGGTGCCACACCACTGACTTCTGCTCGCCCTTGCGCATCGACGGAAAACGAATGCGCTTCTCCTTCTTGGCTGAAGAGTCGGCCGCCAAAAGTGTTTTTCGCGGGGCGCCCATTTTTGCCAAGCACTGAAATTTCGACGGTGGCTCCAGGGTCAAGCTCGATGTCGACATTCGATTGTTGGGCACTCAGCGGCCCCACCCACGTCGCATACTGGGGGTGGGTAGCCACCAGTTGATCAGAGCGAGCATCGACATGTTGCAACACGTATTGACCGCGCGCATCAGTGCGTGAGGCACCATTTCGTTCAGACAAGACGTGCTGCGTCACGTTCAACGTTGCCGCGAGCAGGCCCACGTCGACCTGTGCGTCTGCAACGGGCAAGTGGGTTACCGCGTCGCGAACGGTGCCCGTGAGTTTGCGGCCTTTCGACATTCGAATATCGCCGATATCGACCGGGTCATTTCCGAAAGGAGTGGCTACCCCCAACTGGGCAAAACCAGGCGCGTCAAAGACGAGCTCTGGGCCGACGGCCTTACGAGACACGTCGAAGCGACCGTCAACTGTCTGAAACAGCCGTTCATTGACTTTGAAACGGCTCATGGGCTTTCCGTTTTCGTCGAGCACCCGGCCCTTCACCAGAGCCCCCTGCTCGAGAACCAGCACGATGTCGGCCTCGCCAGCTCGTACCTCGCGCGCTGTCTCGCTGTTGGTTTTGAGATCGGTCGCCTGAAGCGTGACGGGCCCCGCTTGAAAACCTGCGAATTCAAATCGACCCTCGGTGTCGGTGACGCACGAATTCGAGACGTGCCCTGGGCTCATTGCCGCGACCAAGACGTCTTTCATCGGCCGTTGGGCTTCATCAACCACTCGGCCTGACAGCGCAAGCCCTTCATCTTCGAACTTCAAAACGACATCGAGTGTCTCGGTGCTTCGCAGCTCTACGACGGCCGACGCGCGACGTACGTCACGCTGCTCACGCAGGCCTTTTTTCCCAGAAGGTCTGGCGGTCACCCGGTACTCGCCCGGGGTCACACCATCGAAAGTAAAACCGCCATCGGTCGTCACTTCAGACTGCGCCAACGAGGCCACCTCGCTCCAGTCAACCCCCTCGTCGTCGGAATAAACACGAAGCGGCGTCAAAAGCACCCCCACCTTCGAGAGCGGAGCGCCGCTGGCATCGAGCACCACGCCACGCACCGTGCCACCCCGACGGAAAATGAGCTTGATGCCGTCTCTCGGCGCCTGAACATCTATCTGCAGGGGAACAAACCCCTTGCTCTTCGCCGCGAGTTTGGTCGGGCCAGGCTTCGCTTCGACGAGAAAGCCACCATCGGTAAAAGTTTCAGGCCGGTAGAACTCGCGGTTGCTCAACGACACCGAAAACGCGGCCACCGGGGTTCCCTTCGTATCAACCGCATAGCCACTGAGCAGCGCCGCGGCATCGAGCGCCAACGTCAATTCACTGCCACTGCGCTCCAGCGTTTCAAGATGCGATTTTTGATCAAGAAAACGTTCGGCACGGGCGCTCACCCAATAGCGCCCCACTTTGAGAGGTTTGGTTTCGAAGCGGCCCATCTCATCAGCGGTGGTCTCGACCCAATCGCTGTTTCGGGCGCCTTCGTCTCTTACCAACACCGTGGCGTTCGCAACGGGGCGGCCCATGACATCGACAACGAGCCCCCGCCAGCGCGCACCTTCAGACACCTCGATGGTTACATCTTTCAAATCAGCATCAGGTGAAATCGTCGCTTCGGCCCTGCCCAGCAACAACCCCGTTACCGCTTCGACTTCGTATTCTCCTGGACGCAACTGCCCGAATGAAAAATGGCCCTGCGCATCGCTCGTCATTTTGCGAATGCGATGCTGGCCTTCAATACGCACCGCCGCGCCCACGAGCGGCTCGCCATTTTTCAACACCACGCCGCTCAATTGCCGAGGCGCTTGCAGCGATAACCTCACCGCGCTGCTGTCACCAGCGCGCGCCTTGGCATTGTCGGGTAGCAGCCCCGCCGCGGCCGCCACCACCGCCATTGCCCCTTCGGGCAACGGGCCGATTCGAAACTCACCCTTCGCGTCGGTCAACGCGTCGAAAAACCGGCTTTGCCGCGCGAAGATCGCGGTGACCGCCGCGCCGCCCACCGGCTTTTCGCCTGGGCCCAGAACGGTGCCGGTGAGCTCCCAACCCGGCATGGCCTGAATTTCCACCTCAACCTGCCCTGCATGCGCACTCTCGAGCAGCCCCACCAGGCCCGGCGCGTCAGCCCACAGCGCGAGCTCTGTCTCGTCGAGCCCTTCAAGCACGAAATGCCCCTCAGCATCACTCATCGCACGCGCTAACGGAGCGCTTTCGCCCGTTCGTGCCGCGACCAAGTCTACCAACTGTCCAGCGGCCTCTGCGCAGCCACACTCGAGCAGTGTCTGCCCACAATGGTTGTCGCACTGACACATCAAGTCGCTGAGCACGTCTTCGCCGTGCCGTTCAATGGCGACCACCGAGGCATTGGCGACGGCTCCCCATGGCCCCACCACGCGGCCTCTGAGCTGCTTCGCACCGCGCGCTTGCACTGGCTGCTTCCATGTCGAGGGCTCACGCGGCACTTCGCCCAACCGGGTGGGCGCGGCCTCAACCGAATGGCCCGAAGAACTGGGCGAAGCGTCTCGCCACAAAACCCAACCGAGGCCCATGGCCCCCAACAGCAGCGCGCAACTGGCAACCTTCACTCGCATTCGCCGGCTCATCGCTGGCGCGACAGCCTACGCGGTCAGTACCGAATTCGCATGTGATCAAGCAAATAGAACCACTCGCGCGTCTGTGGGCCTTGCCAGCCATCGACCCAGCCCTGCTGGTAGCTGATTTGATTCAGTGGCTGCGCGCTCAAGCTGACGTTGTCGTAAGAAGTCACCAAGACACCGTTGAGCCATAACTTCAACTTGCCATCGCGGGCGCTTTCAGAGCTGCTGACCTTGATGTAGGTCTCAATGAGATTCCATCGCCCGCGGCGCAGCGGCTGATTCGCGCCCGGCCCATTGTTCAACACGTTCACCGAGCCCAGCACGCAGTGCTGTGGACTTTCGGCGATGTGACAATTGTCGAGCTCGGTATTGACGAGCCCGATGCCACTCGTGCCGTCGTCGAATTCGGCCCCCGGGGTCTTTTTCCAACTGATGAAAATTTGCAGCCTGTTGCTGACCACCACCCACAGGCGGTTGCCCCCACCCTCGAACTGTGGGCTCGCGAGAAAACGCTGGCCCAAGTACAGCTCGTTCACATTCGGAGGAAGGTGGTCCATCTGAATGCCGCCACCGCGCGGCTCGCCGCCGTCGAGCGGCGCGGGCCGTATCGACTTCAACACCCACGGCGCAGAAAACGGCGCCGAGTCTTCGGGCACGACTTCGAAGATGCCGGGGTTGGCAGACATCTCGGGGCCTTCGACCTGGCCTTTTTGAAAACCCCAATCAATCGTCTTGGTGAAGGCCGACACATTGTCGTTCGGCCACGCATTGGCGATGTCGGCGGGTATGTCGCTCGGGTAAGGCCCAGTTTGTAGCATCTCGACTTCTTCGACAAAGGGCACCGCGGTGCGTGTCGCCCGAGGGGGCGCGAAGCGGTACGCAGGCAGCCCCGCATGCTCGGGTTCTGCAGTGTGCCCTGGGTACTGACCGATGACGCCTTCGCACGAAGCGGCGCCCAGCCACAGCACGAGCACAGCCACGCGTCGACTCACTGACAAACACACGGGCACAATGTACGGCAACCCGGGCGACAACTTCCATCACGCGGCGTGTCGTCAACGAAGAACTGTAACGTCAGCGCGACGCACTGCCCTCTTTAGTTACCAGCTCAGCCCGAAGCGACCTATCGCTCAGCCCGCGCCTTGAACGCTTCCATCATTTTCGGCAACTGGCTGTCGACGAGCGCCGTGAGAATGGTCTTCGGCACCAACATGCCCACCGTGACTTCGATGTTGTAGGTGGCCTTGGTTTGGTTCTCGCCCTGCTTTTCGAGCACCCAGCCACCCACGTTGTCTTTCATGAACTCACCGTTGATGAAGGTCCACGAGACTTTGGTGGGCTTCTCTTCTTTCAGGTGGAGCGCGTACTTAATCGTCTTCACGATTTCGGCCTCGTAGTGCACGTCGCACTCGTTGCCGTTGCGGTTCTTCACGGTAATGCCCTTCACCTCGGGCAAAAATTCTGGGTACTTCTCGTAATCAGCGACCACCGCGAAAACTTTTTCGATGGGTGCGTTGATGACGATTGTTCGCGTCGCGCCTGCCATATGAAACCTCCTGCTGAAAATGGGTGCGTCTTAAAATGCGTAGCCTGGCTTCTTATCGAATTTATGGTGCGAGGTGATGTACCGCACGGTGCCCGTCTTCGAGCGCATGACCACCGAGTGCGTTTCGCAGCCGCCTCCAAAAAAGCGCACGCCCTTCAAGAAGTCGCCCGTGGTCACCCCCGTGGCCGCGAACATCACTTCGCCCTGGGCCAGCTCTTCAGCGGTGTAAATGCGGTTGATATCAGTGACGCCCATTTTTTTGGCGCGCTCTATCTCTTCTTGATTGCGCGGCTTCAAGCGCCCCTGCATGTCACCGCCCACGCAGCGCAAGGCCGCGGCGGTAATCACGCCTTCGGGCGCTCCACCTGTACCCATCAGCACATCGACGCCGGTCTCTTCGAAGCAGGTGGCGATGCCCGCGGCCACGTCTCCGTCGTCAATCAACCGAATGCGCGCCCCCGCGGCGCGAACTTCTTTAATCAATTCCACATGGCGATCGCGGTCTAAGCAAATCACCGTCAAGTCCGACACGTCGAGCTGCCGCTTCTTCGCAATCGCTTTCAAATTCTCAGTCCAGCTCTTGCGCAAGTCGATGACGCCCGCGGCTTTAGGGCCCACGGCGAGCTTTTCCATGTAGGTGTCGGGCGCGTTGAGCAAATTGCCACGCTGCGCAATCGCCACCACTGAAATCGCGCCCGGCTTGCCGAACGCGCAGAGGTTGGTGCCCTCGAGAGGGTCTAACGCAATGTCGACCGCGGGGTCATGGGCGCCGTGCTTGCCGACTTTCTCGCCGATGTAGAGCATGGGCGCTTCGTCACGTTCGCCTTCGCCGATGACTACCGTGCCGTCAATGTTGAGCGCGTCAAACGCTTTGCGCATCGCATCGACGGCGGCCTGGTCAGACTCGTTCTTGGTGCCGCGGCCCATCAGGCGGGCCGAAGAAATCGCCGCCATCTCGGTGACCCGCACCACTTCCATCGCCAAATTGCGGTCCATTTTTCCCCTCTCTTTACGCAGGCGGCAAAACCTCGCCGAGCACGCTGACAATCGATTTGGGCAGCGCCACTGGCCTGCCGTCTTTGCCCACGCATGCGTGGACAGTTTCGCCCACGCATAACAGGGCACGGTCTGACTCGCGAAGCACCGTATAGCCAAAAGCCATTGACGCACGCTTGAGCCGCGTCACTTCGACACGAATCAACAACACGTCGTCGTACCTTGCCGAAGCCTTGTATTGGCAACGGGCATCGACGACCGGCAGAAAAAGGCCCTCTTCTTTCTCGACCGCCGCGTAGCTGCCGCCTTTCGCGCGAAAAAATTCACCGCGCGCGAGCTCGAAATAACGAAAATAGTTGGCGTAGTAGACGACGCCCATTTGGTCGGTGTCGCCGTAGATGACGCGTAAACGTGCTTCGATCATTGAGGGCCGCCGACCGTAGAGCAGAGTGCAGCCAAAGTGATGCGAAAATCGAAGTCGGCTTGGGTGACGAACAGAAGCCTCTCCCAGGCCCGCGGTGTGCGCGGCTGCACACATGCGCTCGCCATCGCGCGAATTTTTTCACGCGCCAAAGCGCCGGTACGGGAGTATGCGCGCCCTATGCATCGACGATGGCCCTATTGGGTGTTGCTCCTCGCCGTGGTGGCACAGGCCAAACCGCCCCGCCTCACCCTGTTCATCAGCGTCGACGCGCTGGGCACCGACGTGTTTCAGCGCAACCGCCCGAAGCTGAAGGGCGGGTTTTACAACCTCACCGTCAATGGCGCGTTTTTTCCCAACGCACGCCATGGCATCGCCGAATGTGCCACCGCCGCAGGCCACACGTCACTCGTCACCGGCACTTTTCCCTGGAGACACGGCATCGTCAGCAACCGCGTGTTGAACCGCGCTACCGGCAAATTGGAGTCAGCCTTCGCCGACCCCAGCCACCCCGTGCTCGACGCGCCGCTCAGCAATGAAGACGTCTCACCCGTCAACTTGCTCACCGAAACGTTGGCCGACCGGGTGCGGCTGTCGACGTACCAAAAGGGCAAAGCCATCGCGATTGCCGGCAAGGCCCGCGCCGCGGTGGCCATGGGCGGGCACTTGGGCGAAGCGTGGTGGTTTCACGAGCAGGTCGGCCGCTTCGTCACCGGCACGTATTACCGAAAAGAAGCGCCCACCTGGGTGAAGGGCTTCAACGACAAGAAGCTGCCCGACACGTATCAGTCGAAAGAATGGGCATTGCTGCTGCCGCCTGCGCAGTATTGGGGAGAAGACGACCGGCCCTTCGAGTCTGACTGGCATGCCATGGGGCGAAAGTTTCCCCACCCGCTCTCGGGCGGCCTCTCTGCGCCGGGCGTGCAGTCGTACCAGGCGCTCAGCAGCTCTCCGATGATGAACGACGTGATGGTGCAGTTCGCCAAGGCAGCCATCGACGGCGAAGCGTTGGGCAAAGACGACGTGACCGACTTCTTGGCGGTGAGCTTCTCGGCCAATGACAAGGTCTACCATTTGTACGGCCCCTATTCGTGGGAGATGCAAGACGCGCTGCTTCGCCTCGACCGCTCCATCGCCGAGTTGATTGCACATGCAGAAAAAGCGGCCGGCGGGCGCGGCAATTTACTGGTGGTGCTCTCAGCTGACCACGGCGGCGCGGCGGTGCCCGAAGAGTGGGCCAAGCTGGGGCTCGATGGCGTGCGGGTGCCTCCGTCGACACTCGAAAAGGGCTTGGAAAAAGAGCTGGCCACGAAGTTCAACGGCGGCGACATGGTGCAAGTCATCGAAGAGACCGACGTCTATTTGGATCACAAAGCCATCGCCGACAAAAAGCTCGACGTGGCGGCAGTGCGGCGCGCGGCGGCGGCGTGGCTTAACCAACAACCCGGCATGCTCTATGCGGTTTCACGTGATGACTTGTTCACCGCGGCCATACCCCAAGGTTACGGCCCGGCCGTGCAGCGCGGTTTTCACCCGGACCGTTCGGGTGACGTGTTGATGCTCACCAAGCCCTTCAACGTGATTGAGGCCGAGACCGCGGGCACGTCGCATGGCACGCCCTATTCGTACGATGCTGAAGTACCCGTTATCTTCTACGGCAAAGGCATTCGCCCTGGTTATTACCCGCAGAACATCAGCATCGCCGATGTGGCCACCACCGTTTCTGCGCTGCTTGAAATGGGTCAACCGGCTTCGGCCGAGGGCGATGTGCGCAGCGAAGCGCTGTTGATGAACGCCCGGTAAGTTCAGCCTGCGATGCATAAGCCCAGGGTGCAGTGGGTCGACGACGTTCTGCCGGTCGCCCTGTTTACGTCACTGCTCGCTGCGGTGCGTCGCGTGGGAAAAGAACGGCTGGCGCACACCTACCAGACGACCTTTTGGTACCCGCGGGGGCAAAAGCCCACCAACGTGGTCGACCAAGCCGCCGCGCACATCGCGAAGCGCTTGAAATTGGGCCCGCATATCATCGGCGCCGAGTGGTGGTTGTCGCGCATGCGCACGTCGAACGTGCAGGTCGACTTTCACCGAGACCGCGACGAAAAGCGCGTACTGGCAGGGGGCAGGCTGATTCACCCTACCCTTTCTACGGTGTTGTTTTTAAACCGCTGCCGGGGAGGTTTGCTGGCGGTGACAGCCGAGCCTCCCTGCGACGACAACGTCGCACTTGCACCGCAAAAAATTGATTTCGATCTCGTCACGCCGGTTCCCAACCGGTTAGCGGTATTCGAGGGTAATCGAACCCACGGCGTTCTCGACGCGGGGAATCAAATTCCAGGTAGGCGGTTGCCCTTGCAGCGCTCCTGGCGTCTCACCATTCCCATTAATTATTGGCACCGCCGGCCGCTCGACGTGCCGCGGTACGAGCAGACACGCGCCTACCGGTCGTTGTCGCTCGCACCGTAGCGATGGTCAGCGGCTTCATTTCACGATAGAAGGGCCTCAAAGTCCGATGCGTCATCTCAAGCTCATCTTCCTGTTCGCATCTGTGTTCGCCGCCCCAGTCATGGCGGCGGAATCAGCCCCTCACGACGTCATGCACTTTCGCGTCGGGCACACTTTTTCGGCGATTGATGCCCATGCCCGTTTAGAGCTGCTGCTTGCCTATTGGCGCGAACGTTTCGGAGTGGAAACCCAGTGGGTGGGTAACGAAGCCCGCCTCACCGGCCGCATTTTCGGCGTTGAATTCGTGGGCTCCATTCGCGTGGGCAAAAATGCGGTGACCGCCGACGCGACCGACCCCGGCCTGCTCAAACGCGGCATCGCCTACGCGTACATCGACAAGAAGCTGAAAAAGTACATGCACCCCACCTTCAAAGAAGAGTGACTTCTTTTTTCGAGGGACTTTTTTCGTGAGGCGTTGGGGGCAGCCATGAACTTTACAGATGACGTGTCTGCGGCAAACTCGCTTGGCCACATGCCTGTAGCAGCGACCATACTCAGCCCCGATTCACCGGCCTTGAGCAGCACCGTTTTTCACCAACGGGTGTGGGCCGAACGATTGAACATGCACGACGGCAGCGGGGCTGCCCGGGCGACCCGCGCGCTCGCTGAGTCAAAGGTCGACTTAAACCCGCACCAAGTCGAAGCAGCTTCGTTCGCGCTCGACGCGCTCGACCGCGGAGGCTGCGTGCTCGCTGACGAAGTGGGTCTGGGCAAGACCATCGAAGCGGGCATTGTGATTGCGCAGCTGTGCGCCGAGGGAAAATCGAAGGTGCTGATTCTCACACCCGCCACGTTGCGCGCGCAGTGGCAGAGCGAGTTGGCCGACAAGTTCGAGTTGGGGTCAGTCATTATCGACGGCCGCAACATGCGGGGCCCGGCGGTGAGCAACCCCTTTGCGCAAGAAGCGCCGGTGATCGCTTCAATACCCTTCGCGGCGGCCCATGCCGAAAAGCTGCGCGCCATTGGGTGGGACCTGGTGGTCATCGACGAAGCGCACCGTCTGCGCAATGCGCACCGAGCGGGCCATAAGACCGGCAAAGCGCTCAAGAGCGCGCTCGGCGGCCGGCCGAAACTGCTGCTCACCGCCACACCGCTGCAGAACAACGTGTCGGAGCTGTTTGGCCTGCTGTCGATGATCGACGAGAAAATTCTGGGCCCGGAAGAAGCGTTCAAAGCCCGCTACCCGATTGAAGCTGAAGACGGCGAAGGGTTAGACCCTTCAGGGGTACGCGAGCTGAAAGAACGTCTGGCGCCCAGCGTGTGGAGAACGTTGCGCCGGCAAGTGCGTGAGTACGTGCGCTTCACCCACCGCCGCAGCTTGGTTGAAGACTTCACGCCCAGCCCCGAAGAGCAAGCGCTCTATGAAGATGTGAGCGAGTACCTGCGGCGTTCGACGGTAGCGGCCATTGAGCCCGGGCGCCGCACGCTGCTCACGCTGGTGTACCGCAAGCTGCTCGCTTCATCGACGCACGCCATCGCGCCCACGCTGCAAAAATTGGCCGACAGTTTAGACGAGCGCATCGCACTGGCCGAAGCGCAGAAATCGCTCGGTGACTATTACGTGCCAGCCGAAGCCGAGGACTACCCCGAAGAAGCCGAGGCGTGGACCGAAGACGAAAGCGGCCAACCCGTGCCCACGCTGGCGGCGATGAAGCGTGAGCTAAAAGAGCTCAAGGGCTTTGCCAAGGCGGCCACCGCGCTCACGGTCAACGCCAAGGGTGAAGCGCTCAAGCGTGCCATCGACCGGCTCTTCACCACCGCGCAAGTGCACCAGTGGCCGCAAAAAGCGGTGATTTTCACCGAAAGCCGCCGCACGCAAGACTACCTGTTCGATTTGCTGTCGAAGCATGGCTACCAAGGCAAAATCGCCGTGCTTTCGGGCGCGGCGGGCAGCCCCGAAGAGCGGCGGGCGGTGGTCGATCAATTTCGTCACCATGCGCAGATTCTTCTTTCCACCGAGGCGGGCGCCGAAGGGTTGAACCTGCAGTTCTGCAACATTTTGGTGAATTACGACTTGCCGTGGAACCCGCAGCGCGTGGAGCAACGCATTGGCCGCTGCCACCGTTATGGCCAAGAGCGCGACGTGTTGGTGCTGAACTTTTTGAACCGCACCAACGCGGCCGACGCACGGTTGTACGAGCTGCTCGAAAAAAAGCTGTGCTTGTTCGACGGCGTGTTCGGCGCGTCTGACGAAATTTTGGGCGCGTTGGCGAGCGGCGTCGACTTCGAAAAGCGCGTGCTCGACATTTACCAGTCGTGTCGCAAGCCGGCCGAAATTGACGCCGCCTTCGACGCGTTGCGCGGCGACCTAGAAGGCAACATTTCAGAGCGCATGACCGAAACACGGGCGCTGCTGTTAGAACGCTTCGACGGCGAAGTGCGCCGCCGCCTGCGCCTCGCGGGTGAAAACACGCGCGCGGGCATCGCCACCATTCAAGCGCAGGCCCAGGTGTTGAATCAGAGCTTGGGCCGCCCAGGACAGCCCACCTCGCGCAAGAAGTTGAAAGAAGCCGCGAACAACATCACCCAGAAGCCGCTCGAGGCGGTGAATTATTTGCGGCTCGACGCGGCGCGTTTGCCGGCCGCGCTTTCATCGCTCAATGGCCAAGAAGGTTGGTGGTTCGTTTACCGCTGCGGCATTTCGGGGTTGAAGCCAGAGCAGCGGCTGCTGCACGTGTTGCTCAAGCGCAAAGAAGACGGCTTCGAGGCGATCAAAGGCGTACCGATTGAAGGCCTGCTCGAAGTGGGCGCGGTCGAAGAAACCGAGCGCCGCCCGCCTTCGCTGTCAGTGGCCTTGGCTCAACAATCGGCCTTCGAGTCGGCCCGCGCGGCGTTGGCGCATCACTTGGAAGCGCAGAGTGCCACGGAGCTCGATTCAGCCCGTGAACGCGCCGACCGCTACGCCGAAGACTGTCTGCTCGCTCCGCGCGACGAGATGGAAGCAGCCCGGGCAGAATGGGAGAAAGCGCGCGGAAAACTGCGCGATACCACCGAGCCGCAAGATCGCGTCAAAGCCCGCGCCCAGGCCGAGCGCACCGAGCGCGAGTACCGCAAGAAGCTACAAGCGCTGCGGGTAGCTGAAGAACAGCAATATGGCGAGAAAGACCGCACCCTGGCGGCGCTCGCGGCAAAGGCCAGGGTGGTGGTCGATCGCACCCTGGTCGCTTCTGCTTATTTCTGGGTGCGGTAAGTCGCCCTTGCGCTGGCTCCCGCGGGCCCGTCCCGCTACAGCGCTCGAACGTTCAGCTTAAGCTCTCCCGCAACATCGCCCTGGGCGTCGTTGGCCCGGCATAGGTACTGATGAGCGTCACCGACCGTCGTCGAATGCTGCCCTTCGAACACCACCGGTTGCCCTGCCACAATGAGCCGATCAGCGCTGACTTCGGCTCCGGTCACGATGAACGAAGCATCATCGCCTTGGTGATGTGAAAACATCGACCCGGCCACGGTGGTCAGCCCTCCCATGATGATGGCGATGGGCATCGTCGGATAGAGCGGAAAATGCCCGGCGCATTGGGCGGGCGTCACCGCGGCCAACCGCGCCCTGCTTCGCTTCGACGTGACATCTTCAAATATGAGGTCGAGCGAGGCGCGATACGGGCTTTCACGAAGTGCCGCGTCGCCATCACCCATATCGAGCCGTGCCCCGCGCCGAAGGTCGAAGCGCGCGTGCTTGAAGAGACGTTCGAAAAGCCTTTGCGGAACAACCCGGTACCCTACTTTCAATTCGAAAACCAAAGCCCCCTCGACAGTCGTCATCACCGCCTTTGCGCCTGCTTCGCGCCCTTCGCACCAGCCGGTGGCTCGCACCAGCAGCTTCGGCGACGAAAATGACATCTGCTTGTCGGCGCTGCGGGTCAAGGTGGCCGTGGTCGCCAAATAAAAATTGCGGGTGTCGTCAGCGCGAGAAAAGGCGGCTGCGCATGAACCCAAGATGGCCAAGTGGCGACCCGCCTCGGCGGCGGCAATCGGCCCCCCTTCTTGCCCCAGTGGCTGTTCAGGCTGCACCACGGCAGAAATGTCGTCAGCGCTGGCGAACATTTCAGTGAGCGCAAAATAAGGGTCTCGAACACAAATGCGTCTAAAGATGTCGTCTCGAAGAAGTGCTCGTCTCATTGCTCGTCTTTTTAAAATCGGGTTTGGGTTCCCCTGCCCGCCAACACACTGCGACAGCCGGCAATCAGCCTTCGCCGGTCTTGCGTGGCGACACTGATTTAACGAGAGCAACACAACTGTAGAGGGCCTCATATGCTCGGCGAAAGCGCCCCAGGCCCATTCGCGCCGGTTGAGAAGATCGCTTCTCTCTTGCGCTGGCGCGTGTCCTCGGGTGAAACAGGCCCGTGTCCCGCGTACTGGTCGTCGACGACGAAGCCAATTTACGAAAAGTACTCGCCGCCATGCTGCGCAAAGATGGCTACGAGGTCACCGTGGCTGCCGATGGCGAGCAAGCCCTGGCCGAGTTTCAGAAGAATGGCGCTGACGTCGTGGTCACCGACTTGGTGATGCCCAAGCTCGGCGGCATGGAGCTGCTCAAAGCAGTCAACGCCCAGCGCGGCGACGTGCCGGTCATCATCATCACCGCCCACGGCACCGTCGACAACGCGGTCGAAGCGATTAAGCGCGGCGCCTTCGACTACATCACCAAGCCCTTCGAGCACGCTGAAATTCAGGCGGTGGTGGCAAAGGCCGCACGCACCCAAGCGGCGAACCAAGATCGGGTCGGCCCCGAAGGCAAAGCGCGCAATGCGATTATCGGCGACTCACCCGAGATGCATGAGATCTTCAAGATCATCGACAAGGTGGCTGACACCCCGTCGACGGTGCTCATCACCGGTGAATCAGGCACCGGCAAAGAGTTGATTGCCACGGCGCTCCACGACGGAAGCGCCCGGCGCGACAAACCGCTCATTCGCATCAACTGCGCTGCCATACCCAAAGACTTGATGGAATCAGAGTTGTTTGGCTACGAGCGTGGAGCGTTTACCGGAGCAGTCACTTCGAAGCCCGGCCGCTTCGAGCTCGCTGACGGTGGCACCCTGTTTCTCGACGAGGTGGGCGAAATTCCCCTCGAGATGCAGGTGAAGCTGTTGCGCGTGCTGCAAGAATCAGAATTCGAGCGGGTGGGCGGCATCAAAACCACCCGCGTCGATGTGCGGCTCATCGCCGCCACCAACCGCGACCTCAAAAAAGAAGTCGAAGCCGGCCGTTTTCGGGGCGACCTCTTCTTTCGCATCAACGTGGTGCCGCTGTTGTTGCCTCCACTGCGAGACCGCATGGCCGACATTCCGATGTTGGTCAGCCACTTCATCGAGAAGTTCAACAAACGCCTGAATAAACGCATCGAAGGTATTTCTGAAGAGGCGCTGGCACTGCTCAAGGGGTACAGCTGGCCGGGCAACATTCGCGAGCTCGAAAACATGATGGAGCGGGTGATCGTCTTTGCCGACGGCCCACACATTGTGGCGCGTGACTTGCCTGACACGGTGCGCGGTTCAGCCGCCACGGCCGGCACCAGCCCCAGCGAAACCAGCCCCACGCGGGGTGAAACATCGCTCAAAGACGCGGTGCGCTTCGCTCAGGCCGAAGTCGAAAAGGCGATGATTGTCAAAGCGCTCGAAGCCACCGTCGGCAACGTCACCCGTGCCGCCAAGCTGCTGCAAATCAGCCGCAAATCGCTGCAGACAAAAATGAAAGAGTTTGGCCTGCGCGACGACGACGGCGTCGACTAACTCAGCGATGGATTAACCGCTCACCTTGAGCCGTTGTGCTACAGGCTTGTGGCGGAAAACTTCACTTGTCATGCGACACCGGTAGCTTGGTACCGAAAGGAACGAACCTAACGATGCCCACCGCAATGCCCACCCTTGGTGAACCCCCGAAGTCGAGCCCCTTGCCGGGCGTCATTATCAGCGCGCTCGTCGCCGGCCTGGTGGGAGGGGGCATTTACTGGTGGAAGACCGCCCCCGCTCGTGAAGCCGCTGCGCAAGCCGTGCAAGCTCCCGCGGCGCCGGTGGCAGTCGCTCCGGGTGCCGAAATGGCCGCGGCGGTGGCTCCGGCCGCTGCACTGCCCGGGGTGGCTCCTGCCGGCAACGCTCAGGCGGTTCTCACCCCTCCCGCGGCCGCACCCGCTCTGGCAAGCGACGCACCCGCCGGCGTGAAGTCTTTCGAGATTCAAATTCACGGGGCGCTTGAGCAGGCGATTGTCGGTCAAGTCGGCAAGTCGGTCGGCCCCGCGTTGACCCAAGTGGTGAACCGCGCCTTGGTGTGGTGGGTGTCGGTGCCAGGCGACTTACGCAAGAACGACACGCTGTGGGTCGCTTACGAAGAACGCCCAAACCAAGAGCCGTTGGTGCACGCAGTTCGCTTGGTGAGCGGCAAAGCGGCGAAGACGTTCGAGGCGTACCGCTACAAAGCCAACGGCGACATGTTCTCGCGCCTCTATGAGCCCAACGGCCAAGAGCTCGAAGAACGGTTGGTCGACGCGCCGCTCGACACCTACGAGCAAGTCACTTCACTGCTCCGCGACGGCCGCCGGCACAAAGGCGTCGACTTCAAAACGCCGATTGGCACACCGGTGAAGGCCACCTTCGATGGCGTCATTGCCCGCAAGACGTGGAACTTTCGCGGCAATGGCAATTCACTCGAAGTGGTAGAAAGCGGAGGCAAAGGCCGTCACGCCCTTTTTCTTCACCTCTCTGAGGTGCCTGGCAGCGTGCAACCGGGTCAACGCGTGAAGCGAGGCCAGGTCATCGCGCGGTCGGGCAACACGGGCCACTCGTTCGCACCTCACCTGCACTACCAGTTGATGAGCGCGAGCGGCGCGGTGCTTGACCCCTTCGACAGTCACCCCACCGAGCGCGTCACTTTGGCGCAGACCGAGCTTCTTCATTTCGACCAAGAGATGAAAAAGCTCGCGGCGATGGCGGGCAGCGGCCAACTCGCCGGCGCAGGCCGGTAATGCCTTAAGGGCCCGCCACAAAATAAACGCTCCATATCAGCGCCGATCCATCCCGGCTGTCCGCGTTGCGCTCCCTGCGACTTACCACTGGTAAGTCTTAGGTCGCGCGCCTCGCCATCCGGGCGCCTCGGC
>JAIBBR010000076.1 GCA_019694575.1 Myxococcaceae bacterium | reverse complement strand
CTAGCCCGCATATTCACCGGTCTCACTACTGCGACTGACGGTCTGTGGCACCTTCGCGGCGTGCTCGCTAAAAGCGCACCGACAAGTGCGCCTTCGCTGTGCGCCTCCACGAATCTGCCGACAGCCTGTCAGTCTCGCTACGAGAGACCGGTGACATATGCGGGCTAGAGCGGAATATTGCCGTGCTTGCGCGGCAGGTTTTCTTGTCGCTTGTCTTTGAGCATCTCGAGCGCGCGGGCGATTTTGCCGCGTGTCTCTTCGGGGCGAATCACCTCGTCGATGTACCCCAGCTCGGCCGCTTTGAATGGGTTGGCAAACTTCTCGCGGTAGTCAGCCACCAGCCGGGTCTTCTCGGCCGCGGCGTCTTTCGCTTGCCCCAACTCGTTGCGGAAAATGATGTTCACCGCGCCGTCGGGGCCCATCACCGCGATTTCAGCGGTGGGGTACGCGTAATTCACGTCAGCGCGAATGTGCTTGCTGGCCATCACGTCGTATGCGCCTCCGTAAGCCTTGCGCGTAATCACCGTGACTTTGGGCACCGTTGCTTCGGCAAAGGCATAGAGCAGCTTGGCGCCGTGCTTGATGATGCCGCCCCATTCTTGGTGCGTGCCTGGCAAGAAGCCCGGCACGTCGACGAAAGTAACGAGGGGAATGTTGAAGCAGTCGCAGAAGCGCACGAAGCGCGCGGCTTTCGCCGACGCGTCGATGTCGAGACAACCGGCGAGCACCGCGGGCTGATTGGCCACCAAGCCCACCGCGCGGCCGTTGATGCGCCCGAAGCCGATAACCATGTTCTTGGCGAAGTGCTCTTGCACCTCGAAGAAATGGTTGTTGTCGACCACCGCGCGCAGAATTTCTTTCATGTCGTACGGCTTGTTGGGGTTCGCCGGCACCACCGTGGCGAGCTTCATGTCCACGCGAAACGGGTCGTCATCACTCTCGACGACCGGCGGGTCTTCATGGTTATTCGACGGCAAATACGAGAGCAGCTCACGGGTGAGCAAAATGGCCGCTTGCTCGTTTTCGCTCGCGAAGTGCGCCACGCCTGATTTTTGGTTGTGGGTGAGCGCGCCGCCGAGGGCTTCTTTCGTCACCTCTTCATGGGTCACCGTTTTGATGACGTCGGGGCCGGTGATGAACATGTACGAAGTGTTTTTCGCCATCACGATGAAGTCGGTGATGGCGGGCGAGTACACCGCGCCGCCTGCGCACGGCCCTAAAATGAGCGAAATTTGCGGCACCACGCCCGAGGCCAGCGTGTTGCGCAGAAAAATGTCGGCGTAACCGGCGAGGCTTTCGACGCCTTCTTGAATGCGCGCGCCCCCCGAATCGTTGAGGCCGATGACCGGAGCGCCCACGCGGGTCGCCAGGTCCATCACCTTGCAAATTTTTTGGGCATACGCGCCTGAGAGCGAGCCTCCGAAAACGGTGAAGTCTTGCGCGAAGACGAATACCTGGCGCCCATCGACGGTGCCGTAGCCGGTCACCACGCCGTCTCCCGGCACTTTTTTGTCAGCCATGCCGAAATCAGTCGCGCGGTGGGTGACGAACTTGTCGAGCTCGCTGAAGCTGCCCGGGTCGAGCAGCAGGTCGATGCGTTCACGCGCGGTCAATTTGCCGGCTTCGTGCTGCTTGGCGATGCGCTCTTTGCCTCCGCCCAGCTCAGCTTGGGTTTCCAACGCTTTCAGCCGCTGCCGCAACGGGTCTTTCTCGACGGGTTCAGTCATGTTGGCCTCGACGCCTTAGTACAAAGGGGCGGTTATTTCGCGGCTGACAGTGTCCACACCAGCTGTGCGCGCAGAGGGCCTTTGCCCCCGCCGTCAGCCCAGCCTTGAACTGCTTCAGTGTGCAGAAGCAGGGGGCCCACCTCGGCGCTCGCAGCGAGCAGACCGGCCAGCTCAGAAGAAGACAGCGCCTCGAAAAGGGGAATTTGGCTCAAGGCCTGGGCCGCGAGCTTGGCGTCGAAGGCGAAGTCGGCCGCATGCTTGGGCCGTGAAGGGTTGGCGCTGATGAAGCGAGTCACATTCGCTGCGGCGGCTGCGTCATTGCTGATGACGACGTGCGTGCCTTGGGCTGAGACTTTCAGGGGAGCCTTGCCGCTGTCGAGGTAGCGGTTGGCCGGCTCGAGCAACGCCTGTGCGGCGGCAGCAGAGCCAAGCTCTACCAGCAGTGCGCTCTTCAACGCCGCGAAGCGCGCTGCTTCTTGTTTGAGTGAGCCCTGCACTTTGGCCTCGGCGACGTAAAGCATCACATTGCCGGTCATCTGTTTTTCGAGCGCGGTGGTGAGCTCGCTCAAAACCGCTTGGTCGCAACGCGGGCACAAGCGCGCCAGCATGCGGTGGGTGTTGTTCACCACAGAGGGAACGCTCTCTTTCGCGTACTGCACCCGCGCTTTGAGCAGCCCAGCGGGGCCTTCGAGTGTGTAGGGAGAAACGGCCGCGGTGCTCAGCGCCGGCGTCAGCCCTTCGGTGTTCACCGCGTCGAAGGTGGCGGTGTGGGTTGAGGCCGTCATGCCCATGGCTCCCGAAGCTCCGTAGATGAAAGCGTCTCCCGCGAGGGCAACGGGCGGTTTCCACGGGGTCCACGCCGGTTGTTTGAGCCAGGTGACAGCGCTTTTCAGTGCCGCTTCGCCGTCACCGTTGGGTGCCCGCACGGCGCATGATTGGTTGCCGACGGTGACGTAGCCTGTGACGACGCGACCCACTGCGTCTTTGGCTCCCACCACCGTGGCGCCGCTTTGCGTTTTGCGAAACGGAGTGCCCAGCGTCGCCAGCCGGGCGCCCGTGGCCTTGTCATAAGCGGCGGGGTTTTTGAGGCGCAAGCACGTGTAGGTCCAGTCTGCTTGGGCAGACGCAGAGAGGGTGAGGGGCCCTTGCACGTCGATGCCCGCGGCCTCCATTGTTTCGGCGCGGGTGACGTCGATACCCAGCAGCGGGTGTGCGTCATCGCGCCACGCCTCAGGGCGGAGCAGCGCTGAATAGTTGCCCGCTTGGTCGAAGAAGGGCCGCAACGAAGCCGCGTTTTTCGCCACCGGCAGGTGCACCGCGAGGCGTGCATCAGGTGCGATGCGGGCGTTGAAAGGGGCAGCGGTCAAAGCCAACGTGACGAGAAAAGTGAGCATTGATGTTTGCGAAGGCTTACCGCATTGCCGCTGGCTTGAGGATCAGCTGATTGCTACAAGGCCGATTTTTCGGCTTCCCCAGCGATTTTGGCTTCGGGGTAAGGTGCCCAATTTCGTTTTGGTTTTAGTCGTTTCATCGGAGGATGCATGGCGTTCAAAGCGCGTAAGACGAAGAAGGGTTTGTTCGAGGTGATTGGGCTCGAGAAGTTCATCGAGTCACGGGTCGCCGAATTGAAGCATGCGTTGGGCAAGAAGGCGGCGCCGGTGTCTGAGAAGACGAAGAAGAAAGCCTCGAACCGCCCGGTGACGCCGGCCCGCAAGTTGAAGCTGCCCCGCGCCGCGATGCCGCAACCTTCGTCGATTGACTACCTGTTGAATGCGCTCGATGCGCACCCGCGCAAGAAGAACCTGGTCAAAGCGGGCAAGAAGAAAGACCAGCTGTTGCGCTCGTTGATACCCCTCTATTTGGGCCGCAAGCTCTCGCTCGAGATTTCGTCGGGCGCCACGTCGCGGTTCTGGGCGCTGCACGGCGTGAAGTACAAAGCGCCCAACGCTGCCAAGGCTTTGCGCACCCACCCCGGTCACACCAAGCGCACCGCGAAGGGCCCGCAGATTACGCCCAAAGGCGTGGCGTACGTTGAAAAGGCCTTGCGCTGGTAAGCGCCGCTTCGAACTGTTTGTCAATGAAACGTGCGGCCCAGCTGTCGGCCGGACCGCACGTCTTTTCTTCGAAAGTAAGTCGCTATTTGGCGAGACGGGTGGCCGTTTGGGTCATGAGGAATTCACCCTGCAAGGTTCGACCATTGCTCACGTAAGTCACCGTGCCGGAAGCATTCAAAGAGAAGGTGTCTTTGTTAATGGTGACGATGCCCTTCGTGAAAGTCAGGTTGAGTGCCGCCCCGTCTGGCCTTCGTGTCGTACAGGTGTGGTTGACCGGCACGGTGGCGATGCCATTCTTCACGCTTGCCGGCATCGTACACCCGGCCGATGTCAGAACGATGTTCGCATCGACACCTTCGTGAATGGTGATTTGCTCATTCACGGGCATGATCAGCTGCCCATTCATCTGCATGTTGATGGTGGTTGAACCCGTCACGTCCCACAGACCGACGAACTCTTCTGATTCAGAACCGCCACAGCCCGTGAGCGAAAACAACGAAACAGCGAACAGCGAATAAATCAGGGTCTTCATTTTTATTTCTCCAAGCGGCGCAGGTGAGTGAGGAGTGCCGCGTTGGAGAGGGCCTTTTGCAGGCGTACTGCCAACTGTAAGTGCGCGAATCGATTTGGAAGGGTGCCCGACGAGGTCCCGAACTGGAAATAACGGCATCTCACCCGCGAGACACCCGGTCGGTCTTGGGCAGTTGTCAATCAAAGTTGACAAAAATTTACCTAAATAATTATTATTAAACGTGTATTTCAAAACAATTAATTCGATGTTGCTTGCCCGGGGTTGGTCTCAATCTGACTTGGCGCGGGTGACCGGTGTGAGTCGGCAGGCAGTCTCAAAGTGGCTGAAAGGGTCAGCGCAAGTGTCGATGACGAGCGAAAACCTGTTCAAGGTGAGCCGAGCACTTCGAGTACCTGCAGAAACATTGGCGCGGCCACTGCCAGGTTACGGTGGTGATGCTGAGCATGATCAGCTGATGGCTGCCTATTTATGGGACCGGTTGTACCCAGACCTCGACGAGCTCGTCATCGCGGCGTCGCGGTGGCAGTTGCCAGCCGTGGCGCGTTTGGTTGAAGTCGACGGCCTTTATGCCACCGAGAAACTGCTGGGAAAGGCAGTGTGGCGCCGCTTCGAAGAATATGCCCGGTATCTCAACGCCGTGCGGCGCGGGCAGCTGAGGGCGTTGGTGCAATGGCGAATAGCCCAGACAGCGAGCTAGCCGCGCGGGTGTTGCCACCCCCGTTGTACCGGGCTGTGCGCCATGTCTTTGGCCAGGGCCCCGCCGGGTGCATGTTGGTCGGTGGCACTGCGCTCGCTGGCTACTACGCCGGGCATCGCCGCTCAGATGATCTCGACCTGTTCGTTCGCGATGCGCCAGCGCTGAGCGCGACCATTCTGGCCGTGGAGTCTTTGTCAGGTCTGGGTACCGTCATCACTGCGCGCCAAAAGACGCCGCAGTTCTATGACTCGGTGTGCCAGCTCGAGGGCCACTCGTTCACGGTACAGGTGGTTCTCGACCCGAATGTGTTTGTGGTGGGCACCTTTGCGCTGGCAAGCGACGGCGTCGCGGTCGCTGATCTGCAGACTTTGTTGAAACAAAAATCGGCCACGCTCGTGTCGCGTTGCTCTGAAAAAGATCTCTTTGATCTTGCCTGGCTCTTCGATTGTTTTCCCGGAACGACGTTTGATCAGTTGCTCACGCTGGGCGCCGAGATTGATGGAGGCATGACCGCCGAAGCGGTGATGCTGAGCCTGACCGGAACGCAGCTGCGCCAAGCCGCGTGTGACTTTTCTCTTTTCGAACCGGCCGAGGCAGTGTTTGACCGTGTCGTGAAAATGAAAGACATGTTGGCCCGCGGTTTCGACGCGTTGGCCCGCAAGCAACCCGTGGGGACAGTGGGCCAATTGTTTCGGGCACTGAAAGAAAGAAAAGCGCCCGATGATGACTCGAGCCATTGAACGCTGAAGGTCAACGGCTCGCGCGGTTCGCCGCTGGCCGCGAGGGCTTGGCGAGGCCCTCGATTCGGCGGCTCCAACGGCCCGGCGTTTGGTGGCGAAATCGACCACTGAGTCCCCCAGTGTGCGATGTGGAATGGTGGATGAGAAAACGCCTGACACCTTTCAAAAAGCAAAGGCGCTGCACGCAACCGCAGCGTTCGTAAGAACAAACGCGAGAAGCGCTGTTCACCCAGGGCCGCCGTCTGACGGCAGGCAGCAAAAGGTTCCCTTCTGCGAGTCACACCAGTTGGCAACGGTGGTTGTCAGCGTGGCGCCGGTCCCCGCGGGACAGTCTCTGAGACAGGTTCCTCCCGCGCTCTCGCACCTGTTTTTGCCGCAGCCCAGAGCGAAGACGACCAAGAAAGCGAAGAGACAGAGAGAGGGAAAAATACGTCTGGTGCGCATGTTGCCGCTCGCTTACCGCGAACAATCGCAGAGAGCGAGGCTGCTGGGTTGTCTTAATTGTTGGGTTTGCTGTCGGAGGTCAGAGTCAGTGCAGCCCGGCGCGCTTCGGCTGCGGGCGCTCAACTTTGACTCGCCCACCAAGCGGTGAGCTCGTCGATGACTTTCAATGTCAGCGTGCCCAGTCCCATGATGCCGGCAAAGGCACCGAAACCACAAATCAAGAAGATGATCTCCCGAACCACGTTCGGAGTTCCGGGCTCGTAACCAATGCCCGCACCGTGTGGACCGGGCATATTTTGCGCGAGCCAGAAAACCATGAGCATCGCTGCACCAAAGGCCAGCGCCAAAGTCATCAAAAAGAACGGGCCGCGCCATCCGAAACCGGCCAGCGTTCTCAATGCCTCAAGAATATTTGTTTCGTCTCGCTTCTTGACCACGCGCCAATTTACGTCTGCCGAGGACGGCGATTTCAAACTGGCGCTCCCTGGCGTCGAGAGTGAACTGTGCCTTGATGCTTCGGTGAAAGAACGGGAACGATGGGGCAATCTGAAGGTGTTGCCCTTTGACGACAAACAAGGCGCTGCCCGCTTGAAAGCGAACAGCGTCCCGAACCTCGGCTAACGCTTAGTACCGGTAATGCTCCGGCTTGAACGGGCCCTGCTGCGGCACGCCCAAGTATTTGGCCTGATCAGCCGTGAGCTCAGTCAGCTTCGCCCCCACCTTGCCCAAGTGCAGTCGAGCCACCTTCTCGTCGAGCTTCTTGGGCAGCGTGTAAACTTGGCCCTTTTCGAGCTTCACGCCGGTGTCAATCGCACCCCACAACGCCAATTGCGCCAGGGTCTGGTTGGTGAAGCTGTTCGACATCACGAACGACGGGTGGCCATTCGCGCAGCCCAAATTCACCAAGCGGCCGCGGGCGAGCAGGGTAATGCGCTTGCCGCCGGGGAAGATGAACTGGTCAACCTGCGGCTTGACGTTCTCTTCTTTGATTTCGGGGTTCTTTTCCAACCACGCCACCTGAATTTCGCTGTCGAAATGGCCAATGTTGCAGACGATGGCGCCGTCTTTCATCGCCGTCATGTGCTTGCCGGTGATGACGTCGGAGCAACCCGTCGCCGTGACAAAAATGTCGGCGAGAGAGGCCGCGTCGTCCATCGTCACCACTTCGTACCCTTCCATCGCCGCTTGCAACGCGCAGATAGGGTCGACTTCACTCACCATCACCCGGGCGCCGAAACCGCGCGCCGAATCAGCGCAGCCTTTGCCCACGTCGCCGAAGCCGCACACCATCACCACTTTGCCGGCAATCATGGTGTCGGTGGCGCGCTTGATGCCGTCCATCAGCGACTCGCGGCAGCCATAGAGGTTGTCGAACTTCGACTTGGTCACCGAATCGTTCACGTTGAACGCCGGGCAGTTCAACTTGCCTTGCTTCGCCATTTCATAAAGGCGGTGCACGCCAGTGGTGGTCTCTTCAGACAGCCCCTTGATGGCGTCTGGGCCGGTGAACAGCTTGGGGTGCTTCTCGTGTGCCCAAATCGTCAAGTCGCCGCCGTCGTCGAGCAGCATGTTGGGGCCCTTGCCGTCTTTGAATGCGTACAACTGCTGCTCCAAGCACCAGTCGTATTCCTCGAGCGTCTCGCCTTTCCACGCGAACACCGGCACGCCCGCCTTGGCAATCGCCGCCGCGGCGTGGTCTTGCGTCGAAAAGATGTTGCAGCTGGTCCAGGTGATTTCGGCACCTAAGTCTTTCAAGGTCTCAATGAGCACCGCGGTCTCGATAGTCATATGCAAGCAGCCAGCGATGCGCGCGCCCTTGAGCGGGTGCTTGCCCTTGTACTCGGCGCGCAGCGCCATCAGGCCGGGCATCTCTTTTTCGGCCATCGAAATTTCTTTGCGGCCCCACTCGGCAAGCGAGATGTCTTTGACTTTGTAAGCGGGAAATTCAGTGCGGTGTTCCATGTGTGGCTCCTGTTGACAGCGTTAACTGCGTTGAAGGTTCGACAAATTGTGTGGACGACAAGCCACCCAGGCATGCCAGGTGAGGTTGGCGTCTGGTCCGGCAGAATGAAACGCGTGAGGAATGGGAATTTCAGTGAGCAACTGCAACTTCGCCTCTGCCAAGTACGAAGTGATTTGCTCCGAGGAAAAGCCCAGCCACACATCGCCCGCTTCAGCGCGCAGCGCGTCGTCGTGGTGCGGCAGGTAATCGAGAATCACCAGGTGCCCGCCTTTTTTCAGCAGGCGCGCGAAGCTCTGCACGGCCTGCGCAGGGCGTGACGCGTGGTGCAGCGTGCGGCCCGCGAAGACCAAGTCTGCTCCCTGGGCTGCGTCGACGCGCTCCAAAAGCGCAGTGTCGTCGTAGCTGCCGGCATAGAGGCTGACGTGCCCAAAGCCGCGGGCGGTGACGAGGTTCGCGA
Source organism: Myxococcaceae bacterium (assembly GCA_019694575.1). GTDB lineage: Bacteria > Myxococcota > Myxococcia > Myxococcales > Myxococcaceae > JAIBBR01. The sequence goes on along the minus strand of JAIBBR010000076.1, from coordinate 17,961 downwards.
CACGGGCGAGCTGCGCGCGGCTTCTGTCTACCGCGATGACGCGTTGAAAAAGCGGAGCCAACACGTCGAGCAGCATGCCGTCGCCAGTGCCGACGTCGATGGCGAGCTGCCGCGAAGGCAACAACGGCGCCAACGCCGCGAGGTGGGCCAGGTGAGCGGGAAAAGGCGGGGGCGCTTCGCTGCGGGCAGGCTCATCGAAGAGCGCTTGGCTCTTGGCTTCGCGCGCGGCGACGACGCCGGCAATGCGCGCCCAGCTGCCGTCGTAGAGGCAGAGGTTTTTACCCTCGGTGAGCGCGTCTTTGACGACCGGGTCTAAAGAAGACTCGGTGGTCGCGCTCATCCAAATGCGCTGACCGTCGCGTTCGGCTTTGAGCAACCCCAGCGCTTTGAGCGCCACTGCTTTGCGGCTGATTTGCGGCTGGCTGTCGTTGAGCAGGGTGGTCAGCTCGCCCATCGACAGCTTCTCTTCGGAGCACAGCGCCAGAATTTTCAAGCGCTGCTCGTCGGCCAAGGCCCGGTAGAGCTCGATGCGCGAGCTTTCGGGTTTGGGCGGCGAAATACGCTTAGAAACAGACACCACCCAAGTTAAATATTCATATATTCGAAAATATGTAAATAGATGCGCGGTAACTCTTTTAAAAACAGCTACTTGAGCGGCACGCTCTCGAGCTCTTTCGCTTTCTCGCGCATGAGTTTGAGCAAGTTGTCCCAACCGCCTTCTTTCATGATGGGGACAATTTGGTCTTCGCGAATGCCCTTAATCATCGAGTCACCCAGCACTGACACGTCGACCACCTGCCAAGCCGCGCCGGCCTTGACGAGCTGATACTTCACTTTCAGCTCCTGTTTCTTCAGCGGGTGGTTGATGAGAATCGTCGACGCCATTTCAGCGGTGTCGCCTTTCACCACCGGCTCGTCGTACAAAATCGTGTCTAAGTTTTCGAACTGCGTGCGGAACTTGGGAAAAGCCACTTTCGCGAAAATGACGTGAAAGAGCTTTACGAACTCTTTTCGCTGCCCGTCGGTACCTTTGGCCCAATCATCGCCGAGCAGCTGCTTGCCTTGTTCTTCGCCAGCGAAGTGCTTGAGCGCGAGCAGGTCTTTGCCGAAGCGCACTGAATTTACGACCGTCTTCAATGGCTTGCTTACGTCGTCTTTAGCGGCTGCGAAAGCCAGGGTCGAGAAGCTCAACAGGGTGATGATCAGTGCGCGCATCATGGGTGAATCTCCTTGGGTTGCCACGTACCGCAAACGACGCCTCGCGACGAAGCGAATTCATGAGGGGGTTCTGTTTGCACTCAGAGCGACGGGCCGGTATAGGAACGCCCTCCTTCAACCTTTTTTCGACGCCTAACGCCCGAGGACCACATGCCTAAGGACTTTCTTTTTAGCTCTGAGTCGGTGACCGAAGGCCACCCCGACAAGATTTGCGACCAAATTTCTGACGGCGTGGTCGACGCGATTCTCACCAAAGACCCGTACGGCCGCATCGCCGTCGAGACCTTGGTGAAGACCGGTTTTGCCATGGTGGCCGGTGAAGTCACCACCCACTGCTACATCGACATTCCCAAAATTGTTCGCGAGACCATTTGCCGCATTGGCTACACCGACAGCGACATGGGCTTCGACGGTCACACCTGCGGCGTGCAAGTGGCGATTGAAGGCCAGTCGCAAGACATCGCCCGCGGCGTCGACGAGAAGAAGAACAAAGAACAAGGCGCCGGCGACCAAGGCATGATGTTCGGTTACGCCTGCAATGAGACCGCCGAGCTAATGCCCGCGCCCATCACCTACGCGCACCAGCTCGCCAAGCGCATGGCCGACGTGCGGCGCAAAGGCCACCCGTGGATGCGCCCCGACGGCAAGAGCCAGGTCACCGTCGAGTACAAGGCGGGCCAGCCGGTGCGTATCGATACCGTCGTCATCTCGACGCAGCACTCTGAAGAGGTGGGCAACAAGAAGATTCACGACGCCATGATGGACGACGTCATCAAAAAGACGTTGCCCGCCAAGCTGCTCGACAAGAAGACCAAGTACTACATCAACCCCACGGGCCGTTTCGTCGTCGGTGGCCCGATGGGCGACTCGGGTCTCACCGGCCGCAAAATCATCGTCGACACCTACGGCGGCATGGGTCGTCACGGTGGTGGCGCGTTCTCAGGCAAAGACCCCTCGAAGGTCGACCGCTCGGCCGCGTACATGGGCCGTTACGTGGCGAAAAACATCGTCGCCGCGGGCCTGGCGCGCCGCTGCGAAGTGCAAATTGCGTACGCCATCGGCGTGGCTGAGCCGGTCAGCGTGATGGTCGAGACGTTTGGCACCGCGGCCGTCGACGAGGCCAAAATCGAGCGCGCGGTTCGTCAGGTATTCGGCATGAAGCCCCGCGAAATCATCGAAGGCTTAGACCTGCTGCGCCCCATTTACCAAAAGACCGCCGCGTACGGTCACTTCGGCCGCGCCGAAAAAGAGTTCACCTGGGAACGCACCGACAAAAAAGACGCGCTCCGCGAAGCAGCCGGCCTGCGTTTGCGCGGCGCCGCCTGAAGAGACCCGTAGTTTCCTTTAAGGCTTCTTCAAAAGGACGCGCGTGTGAGCCGAGGGGGTTCTCGCCCATCAGATATGCCGGAGCGCGGCAGCCGCCGAGACCCGGCCGAGTTGCGCAAGTACCCCCGCTCTGACGTCGCGGTACGGGTGAAGCTGTCGCTCGCCAGTGACGAGCGGCGCTCTTTCGAAGCGACGCTGCCCACCAGCAACATCAGCGTGGGCGGTCTGTTTCTGCACAGCACCTTTTTCTTGAAGGTGGGTACGCAGCTCTTGGTTCAGCTCGAGTTGCCGCCCCATCACCGCAAGGTGAAGGCCATGGCGCAGGTGGTTCGCGTCGAGAGCATCAGCCACAAGCCCGAAGCGCCCAGTGGCTTCGCGCTGCGCTTCACTGAATATCTCGACGGCAGCGAAGTGGTGTTGGCGACGCACTTCTTGGCCCCGGTGCTGCGCGAATTCATTCAAGACCACACCAAAAAGTCGCGCATGGAGCTGAAGGCCGAAGAAATGAACCGCATGGTCGACGTGCTCGCCGCGTGGGAACTGAAGAAGGCTGAACTGGGCGGCGATATTTGGAGCCAACCGTTCAAGGCAGAAAAGACGAAGTGACCAAAACCCAATGAGCCTTCTCGAAGCAGCGGTGTTGGGTGTGGTGCAGGGGCTGACAGAATTTTTGCCCATTAGCTCCACGGCGCACCTGCGCATCGTGCCGGCCCTGCTGGGGTGGAAAGACCCCGGCGCGGCATATTCAGCGGTGATTCAGCTGGGTACGGTGGCGGCGGTGCTGGTTTATTTCGCCAAAGACATCGGCAAGCTGTGGTTGGCGTTTTTCGCAGGGTTGAAAGCGCGCGCGCCGTTCGCCACGGTAGAATCACGGCTCGCCTGGTGCGTGGGGTTGGGCACCCTTCCCATTGGGGTGTGCGGGCTGGCGTTCAAAAAATCGATTGAGACGTCGTTTCGCTCGCTCTACGTGATGGCGATTTCGCTGATGGTGCTGGCGGTGATTTTGGCCGTGGTAGAGAAAGTGGCTGCGCACCAGCGCCGCATTGAAGACATTACTGTCAAAGACGGGCTCATCATTGGCATGTGGCAAGCGGTGGCGTTGATACCCGGCTCGTCGCGCTCGGGCACTACGCTCACGGGGGCGCTTTCGCTCGGCTTCAAACGCGAAGACGCGGCGCGGTTTTCGTTTTTGCTTTCCATACCCGCCACGACGTTGGCCGGTGTGTCTGAATTGTACGGGTTGCTCAAAGCGCAGAAGCACCCTGCACAGGTAGAGCAAGCGTTGACGGCCGTCGCTGAGTCTGGGGTGAAAGACGCGCTCGGTTATTCGCACCCGTCGACGCTGGCGCTCATCGTCGGCACGGTGGTGTCGTTCGTCGCCGGTTGGTTGGCGATTGCGGGGTTGCTCAGGTTACTGCGCACGCGCTCGACGATGCCCTTTGTTATCTACCGGCTGGTGTTGGGAGCGCTGCTGTTGGTGCTATTGCAGCGCGGGGTGTTGCAGCCATAGCGCGCCAACACGCGCGGCACCCAGGCTTGACCATGGGGTACCGGGCGCGTATGGCCTAACGGGTGATGAAACCGTCTGAATACCCCATTTCTTCGCATCGCCCTGGCGTCATGGGTTCGGCAATCGTCGCCTACAAACGTGCCGTGCAGCGCGTGGTGGGGCCACTGCTCGACTCGATTCTTCCTCAAGAGAGGGCTCACACGACGCGGGTAACGCAAGAAGAACTGCTTCCCGCGGTCACCGAGCTGAGAGAGCGAATTCGTCTGCTCGAAAATGGGAGCCCATTGAAAGGAGATGGCGCTCGCCTTCAGTACAGTCGCACTTTGCCCGGAGTGGTTGGTTCAGAGGAAGGGTTGGGTATTTCCCCGCGCCTTCAAGCGTCGGTTGATTTGGCGATTAAGAACCATATTCAAGCGAACTCGGCAGACGCTTACGCCAAAGTCGCCGCGACGCAAGACCGCCTGCGCTTTGCAAAGTCGCTCGAATGGCTCGAAACCGTTCTCAAACCAGGCGATAGCGTTCTCGAGTTGGGAGGCGGTGGGCTGTGCAGCGCGGTGTTGGCGGCGCACTTCCCCAAGGTGTCGTTCACGGTGGGAGGGTTCGAGCTAAGAGAACGCTTTCCGCACGCTGACCAAAAATTCAATCACCTGTTGTGCATGGAGGTGATTGAGCATGTCTGTGACATCAGCTACCAACATGCGACCACGCTGACTGGAGTGAAACAGTGCCTGACCGAGGCCTGGCGAGTGCTCAAGCCCAACGGCAGCATGTTTCTTTCGACACCCAACGCGGCCAGCCTGTTCACAATCTACCGGGCGATGAAGCAAGAGCCTCCGATGATTTACGAAGGTCATTTTCGTGAGTTTACGTTTGAAGAAATGAAGCGGCTGGTTGCTGAAGCCGGCTTTGCAGTGGAGCGCGCCGAGACGGTTCAGGTGTGGCACTTCTTTGCCTTCGCCCCCACGCTGATGAGCTTTCTCGCTTCAGAAGGGCTGTCGGTTCGCGATCGCGGCGACAACACGTTTCTCATCGCGCGGCGCAGTGAGTGATGTCAGGTTGGCCGTCAGGTAGATAATAATCTCGTCTTTATATTTTTAGATAAATTAGCCCGCTCACCGGGGGCCAGTCTTTCACCCCCAACCACCGAATATTGCGTTCGTCATGAGCGCCTTTGCGCGCGCCGAGGTGTTGGCACGCCGGCTGCTTTGTCGTCTTCCCACGTCGTTGAACGGGAGGGTGAAACATGGCGAGCAAAAATCTCTTCAAGTCTTGGGTGGGCCGGTGGGTTGCTCCGGTGAACGCCCTCAACGAAGCGGGTGGGCCCGCTTATCGCCTCACGGCGAGGCAGGCGCTGGCGCAGTACGCGGCGACGGGTTGTCTGAACGCTACGTACTACGCCAGCGCCGAGGGGCAGCTGGCACAAGTGCTCAAGTTCTGCGCGCAAGTGGAGCCAGAATTTATCGCCCGAACGGCTGTGTACTGCCGCGAGCGCGCGATGATGAAAGACATGCCGGCGTTGCTGTGCGCGGTGCTGTCAGTGCGCAGCCCGGCGCTCTTGGGCGCGGTGTTCGACCGCGTCATCGACGACGGCAAGATGCTGCGCAATTTCGTGCAAATCATGCGCTCGGGTGCCGTGGGCCGTAAGTCGCTGGGCACGCGGCCGAAGAAGCTGGTGTTGCGCTGGTTGGAAACGCGCAGCGATGAGACGGTGTTTCGCGCCGCGGTCGGGCAAGAGCCGTCGCTCGCTGACGTGGTGCGCATGGTGCACCCCAAGCCGGCCACCGCTGAACGCAAGGCGCTCTACGGCTATCTGCTCGGCCGCCCACACGACAGCGAACGGCTGCCTCGGGTTGTGCAACAGTTCGAAGCGTTCAAAGCCAACGCCGCCGAAGCGGTGCCGAACGTGCCGTTTCAAATGCTGACGTCGCTCGCTTTGGGACAACGCGAGTGGGCTGAAGTGGCGCGCAATGCCAGTTGGCAAACCACGCGCATGAACTTGAACACGTTTGCGCGGCACGGCGTTTTTGAGCTCGACGGCATGACGTCTCTGGTGGCGAAAAAGTTGAGCAGTGCCGAAAATGTTGCGCGAGCCAAGGTGTTTCCATACCAGGTGATGATGGCGTACGCGTCGTGTTCGGCCGGTGTGCCTGAATGCGTACGAGAAGCGCTGCAAACGGCAATGGACCTGGCGTTGACCAACGTACCGAGCATCGAGGGCAAGGTTTACGTACTGCCCGACGTGTCGGGGTCGATGTCGTCTGTGGTGACGGGTTTTCGTGAAGGCGCCACCAGCGTGGTGCGGTGCATCGATGTCGCGGGCTTGATGGCCGCGGCGATGTTGCGACGCAACCGCGAAGCCGAAGTGCTGCCCTTCGCTGAAACGGTGAAGCCGGTGCGACTCAACCCGCGCGACAGCGTACTGACCCAAGCGCAGCAGTTGGCGCAATTGGGTGGAGGCGGCACTGACTGCAGTGCGCCCTTGGTCGAGCTGAACCGGCGCCAGGCGCGCGGAGACTTGGTGGTGATGGTGTCTGACAACGAGTCGTGGTTGAACGTTGCCCACGGCGCCCGAGGCACGGCGACAATGAACGCGTGGCAAGCGTTCAAGACGCGCAACCCGAAGGCGCGTTTGGTGTGCATCGACTTGCAGCCGAACAGCACCACGCAAGCATTGGAGCGTGAAGACGTTTTGAACGTAGGCGGTTTTTCAGACCAGGTGTTTAGCGTGCTCGCCGACTTTGCGAAGGGCGAGTTGAACCCGAACCACTGGGTGGGCGCCATCGAGCGGGTGGTGGTGTGAATGAAGAGAAGGCGGCGAATGCGGTGGGAACTACATGGTTACGCCCGGGTTCGAACCCCGGGGTTTCCACGATTCTCGTCGCCGCTTTCTCGTGTGTTTTTAGAAGTTTTGGGCCGAATGCAGGTGGTGACTACATCTCTTCAACAGATCAACAGTCGCTGCCAAAATCTGGTCGGCCCTTTTTTTAAGTGGAAAAAGAGAAGGCGACGAATGCCGTAGAAACTACATCGTAATCCTCAGGTCCCGGGTTCGAGTCCCGGCTGCGTGGTCGGCAGTAGCTTTAGCGGTAGAGCAGAGGCATCGTTTCTATAAATCTCGTCGTCGCCTTCATGGCGTTCTTGTTTCAACAAAGGCGCTAAGCGCTGTGTGCCTTGTTCCATTCCAAGCCAAACCGTGCGAGGTACTTGCGCAGCCGGTCGGCGTCGTTGGCGGTCTTCTTCTGCTGCCGCGAGATGTTGAACAACCGGCGGCCTGCTTCAGAGAGTGACGGAGCGGCCCCGCACACCCGCAACACTTCTTCCAACTGCACGCTGTCGAAGGCGTCGAGCTCGAGGGCACGCTTCGGGCCAAGCACGCGGGTCAGCAACGTGTCGACAGCGAGGGAGTTGCCTCCAGGCGCAATGGTGTAGCCGTGGCTCCATGAGCGCCGCAGCCGTTCGATTTCTTCGTTCACTTCGGGCACGCCAATGCGGCCACCTTTCGCCAACGTGGCCATGCGGCGAATCGCGGCGTTGAAGTCGCGAAAGTTTCCCAGCCACAGCGCATCGGCCGACGTGGCGAAAGACAAATATTGCTCTCTCGCTTCTTTGCTGAAGGTGAGGTGCAGGTTCATTGCGCGCGAGCACTGCTCGAGCTCGTACGCGAGGTTGGGAGCCATGTCTTCCGGGCGCTCCTTCAGGCCCGGCAGCTGGAATGTCCAGATGTTGATGCGCGCGAGCAAGTCTTCGCGAAAACGGCCTTCGGCGACTTCGTGAAGCAGCGGTCGGTTGGTGCCAGCGATGAGCTGAAAATCGCTGCGCACTTCTTTGTCTGAACCGACTGGGTAAAAACTCTTCTCTTCGATGGCGCGCAGCAGCATCGCCTGCTCATCGAGCGCGAGCTCTCCGATTTCGTCGAGAAAAAGAATGCCGCAGTGGGCTTTGCGTAACAGCCCGGGCCGGGCTTCGAGCGCGCCGGTGAACGCGCCTCTGACGTGACCGAAGAGGGCTGACATCGCTCCGTCGCCACGAATGGTGGCGCAGTTTACCTCGACGAAGTCGCCTTCGACTTGGCGTCGGCTCTTCTTCAGCTCGTGCAGTTTTTTTGCCAGGCGCGATTTGCCAGAGCCGGTGGGGCCGGTGAGCAAAATAGGGTCGCTCGAGCCGATGGCGACTTGCTCAATGCGCTCGATGAGTTGGTTGAATGCGGGGTTCTGGGTGTCGATGCCCGACTTGAGAAATGACAGGCCTTCGCGTTGTTCACGGTTGAAGCGTGAGGCGATGGAGTCGTACTTCGACAGGTCTAAGTCGATGACCGTATATGAGCCTGGGCCGCCGGGCTTGTCGCCCCGCTTGGGCGGTGACGTTTGAATCAGCCGCCCGGGGAAATAGCGGGTCTCTGTCAGCAAGAACATGCAAATTTGGGCGATGTGCGTGCCGGTGGTGATGTGCACCAGGTACTCTTCTTTGTCGGGCTGAAACGGGTAGCGCCGTGCGAAATCGAGCAGCCCGCCGTAGACCTCTTCTAGGTCCCACGGGTTGTTGAATTCAATAGGCCATGTCTTCACCTCGGTCTCGGGTGAGACTTGCGCGATGTCTTTTTGAATCAGCTCAGCCAAGCTGTTGAAGCGGCGGCCATGGAGCAATTCCACGCGGTGCACCAGCAAGTCTTCGTGCTGGCACAGCGAAACCGTGGGGCGCCAACGGTCCCACCGTTTGGTGCCGGAGCCCGCGTCGAGGGTGGTTCCCAACAGGCTGATGACGACTGTTTTTTTTCGGGCCATGGCTGGGTGATTTGTAGCGGTACATCTAGTACTTATAAAAGTAGATAGTCATCGAAACGAAGGCGTCGGCGCGGCGCCTCGAAGAATGGGGGGTTACTTTCGAGGAGTGCCTGGCACAAGCCGTGCTTGAGGGAACAGGGCAATGGAAACCCCCAAGTCTGAGACGCCGTACGAAGTGATGAATGAAGGTGGCCTCATCAAGTCGTGGACCCGCGGCGTGCCCTTCGAGGCCGAAGCGAAAGAACAGTTGAAGCGCATGGCGGCGCTCCCGTTCATTCATAAATGGGTCGCGGCGATGCCCGACGTGCACCGGGGAATGGGAGCGACGGTGGGAAGCGTGGTGCCTACCCACAAGGCGATTATTCCCGCTGCGGTGGGCGTCGACATCGGTTGCGGCATGATGGCAGTGAAGACGAGCTTGTCGTCGAGCCAGTTGCCCGACAACTTGCACGCGCTGCGCTCGGCGATTGAAGCCGCGGTGCCGCATGGGCGCACTGACAACGGCCGCGAGAACGACCGGGGCGCGTGGCGTGACGTACCCAAGCCGGTGGCAGAGGCATGGGCGCGGCTCCAGCCCGGCTACCAGTCGATTACTGACAAGCACAAGAAACTGAACCGCGGTTCGCACGTGACCCATTTGGGAACGCTCGGTACAGGTAACCACTTCATCGAAGTGTGTCTCGATGAAAAAGAGAATGTTTGGTTCATGCTTCACAGCGGCTCGCGCGGCGTGGGTAACCGTATCGGCGCGTACTTCATCGAAACGGCGAAAGAAGAAATGCGCCGTTGGCACATTCGCTTGCCTGATGCCGACTTGGCGTATTTGGCCGAAGGGTCAAAATATTTCGATGACTACGTCGAGGCCGTGCACTGGGCGCAGGACTACGCGAAGACCAACCGCGACTTGATGATGGGCGCGGTGATTGAAGCGGTGCGCGCGACGGGCTTGGTACCGGCGTTCGACGCCACGCGAGAAGCGGTGAACTGCCACCATAACTACGTCGCTCGTGAGCACCACTACGGCGAAAATGTTTTCGTGACACGCAAGGGTGCGGTGCGGGCGCGCGAAGGCGACCTCGGCATTATTCCCGGCAGCATGGGAGCGCGTTCATTCATTGTGCGCGGGCGGGGAAACCCCGAGAGCTTTCACAGCTGCAGTCACGGCGCGGGCCGGGTGATGTCGCGCACCGAAGCGAAGCGGCGCTTCACGGTGGCTGACCATGTGGCGGCCACGGCGGGAGTGGAATGCCGTAAAGACGCCGAAGTCATCGACGAGACGCCGGGTGCGTACAAGCCGATTGACGCGGTGATGCATGCGCAGCGTGACTTGGTCGAAGTGCTGTACACGTTACGCCAAGTGGTTTGTGTCAAGGGGTAGCGATGCTCACCATCGATGGCGCGTGGGGCGAAGGTGGCGGGCAAATACTGCGCTCGTCGTTGGCATTGGCGATGGTTCGCCAGGTGCCGTTTCGCATTGTCAATATCAGGGCCAAGCGCAAGCGGCCTGGTTTGATGCGTCAGCATTTGGCGGCGGTGAGCGCGGCCGCGGTGGTGTCAGGCGCCGAGGTTAAGGGCGCGGAGGTGGGCTCCCAAGAGCTTACCTTTCGCCCCGGGCCGCTGCGGCCAGGGCAGTACACGTTTTCGGTGGGCAGCGCGGGGAGCGCCACGTTGGTGCTGCAGGCCGTCTTGCCGGCGCTGATGGTGACCCAAGGCGCGTGGGCATTGACGCTCGAGGGAGGAACACACAACCCTCTGGCGCCTCCTTTCGATGCATTGGCGAAGGCGTTTTTACCCTTGCTGGCCCGCATGGGTTGCGCGGTGCAAACAGTGCTCGAGCGGCCTGGGTTTTACCCTGCCGGAGGGGGGCGTTTTACGGTGAGGCTAAAGGGTGGAGCGAAGTTGTCTTCTTTGTTGCTACTGGAGCGTGGTGAAACGCGTCGCCGCGAAGTGAGTGCACTGGTGGCGGGCTTGCCCAAGGCAATTGCGCAACGTGAGCTGGCTTCGGCGGCGCGAAAGTTGAAATGGGACGCCGTGTGCTTTCGAATCGAAGCCATTCAAGCGGCGCATGGGCCTGGCAACGTGGTGCTGGCCGAGGTGGGCTCAGAGCACCTGACAGAAATTTTCACCGGTTTTGGCGAAAAGGGCCGTTCTGCCGAAGCCGTTGCTGAGCGCATGGCCGATGAGGTGCTTGAATATTTGGCCGCGCAGGTGCCGGTGGGGCGACATTTGGCTGATCAACTGTTGCTGCCGATGGCGTTGGCCGCTGGCGGTGCGTTTCGCACCCTGACGCCGACGGAGCACACCCGAACGCAGGTCGAAGTGCTGCGCTTGTTTGGGTGCGGTGAGGTGCGGCTGGTTGAAGAAAGCGCGACGTGTTGGCGCGTCGAAGTCGAGCGCGCTGCTTGGTGACACCCCTGCAGCGATGATACGTCAGGTTGGCCGTGCACCCCACCTTTCAAGCGCTGAAGGGCCGTCTCGTCGAAAAGCCACCGGCGTCTATCGACACGCAGGGGTTGAAATTGAAAGAAGCGTCGGTGCTGGCGCCGCTGTTTTGGCGCGACGAAGAGCCATGGGCCTACTTGACGCAGCGGCCAATGAACCTGCGCCGCCACCCTGGGCAAATTGCTTTTCCTGGAGGGGCGCGCGAAGAAGGCGACGCGACTTTGCTGCACACCGCGTTGCGAGAAACCCAGGAGGAGCTGGGCATTTTGCCCGAGCAAGTCGACGTGCTGGGCATGCTGGGCTCGCTGCCGGTGGTGACAGGGTACTATGTAACTCCATTTGTGGGCGTGTTGCCGTCGGCGGTGGCGCTCACGCCCGACCCCATCGAAATTGCTGAGGTGCTCGAAGTTCCGCTGCGGCGTCTGCGCACCGAACGGCGAGTCATCATGCAGGCCGAGCGAGAAGTGTTTCTCTATGACGACGGCGCCCACGTGATTTGGGGCGCCACGGCGTACATGCTGAAGCAGCTGCTTCAGTACTTTTGAAGCCCAAGACAGCTACTTCACCCCGTACCAGTTGGTGGCGGGGAAGCCGCCGAAAGCACCACTGGTGATGCCGTTGGTGATGCCTCCGTTGAGCGAACCGCGCGCTGTCGTCGTGCCCAGGCTGTCGGCGAGACCATTCATGTCGACGTCGATGATGGCGCCCCGCTGGTTGTCGATGTGCATGCCACCAAACCCCTGCTTGATTTGAAACTGCTTCGCCAGCTCATTGGCCGCCAGCACGCACACCCCGTAGAGCGGGTTGGTGACTTGCACTTGGTCGCACAAAATCAACTCGAAGAGCTCACCGACGTCTCTCGCGCGGTTCTGCGAGCCCGCCTGAATGCCGACGTTGATGATGTTCACCAGCAGCTTGTTGACGTCGAACTCGACTTCGCGAGGCCCCAGCACCACGTGGGTGGTGTCGCGGTAACCCTCGAACGTCTTTACCGTCACCGAGAAGTTTCCCACTGAACCCACCATGGGCGAATTCATCACGTTGATGAGCTGGCCGTTGTACGACATCCACATTTCGTTCCAGCTCTCGGTGGCGAACAAGTGCCCGTCGACTGTTTCTGCCAACTCCATTGTTCCGTTGACGATGATGGGCTGATTGCCGAACTTGAACATGCCTGAAAGCACCGCCAGCAGGTTCTGCACCCACGGTGGGGCGCGCAGATTTTGCGTCGCCAGGTCTAACACCACGCACAGCAGCTGCTCGAACGGGTCAGTTTGGGTGGTGCACGCGGCGTTGCCCGACAATGCGCTCGCCAACAAGTCGATGAGCTTGGCGATGTTCTGTGAGCGCTCGGCAAACGAGTGAATGTCGAATTCGTAGTGCGTATTGTACTTGCCCGCGACCGACACCCCGAACGCCGATGGGCAGCTCGAGCCCGTGCACGGAATCGGTTGGCAAGTGCCTCCGATGCACTGGGTGCCCGAGCCGCAGGTCACCGCGCAAATGGTAGGGCAGGTATTGGTGCCCGGCTCGCAATGGTTACCGGCAAGCTCACTGGCGCCAATGCAGCGAGAACCGAAGGCGCAGTCACAGTCGGTGCCACACCACGGCCCTGGCATGCCGGCATCGACTTCAGGTGTACCCGCGTCGACTTGGACAAGGGGCATGCCCGCGTCAACCGGGTCTGGCTCGCGGCTGACGAGAACCGCGCCCCCGCAGTTACAGGCGGTGGTGACAGCCGCCAGCCAGGCAACCGCCAAGAGCCGAAACGTGAATGGGAATGTCATGGGGGACACCTAGAGACGAGTGACCTTACGGGTTATCGCCCCCACGAGGCGAAAGTTGCGAAATTTTTTAAGCGACTGATTTTCTAAGAAAATTTTACCGCCGCTGATACGGCGTGGCCCGCGTCATCGGTGTCAACGGCTCGCTGTGTTTGGTCGGCACACCGGGTCGCTCAATCACCACGATGTCACGGCTGAGCGCAGCGGGAATGCTCTCTAACGTCTGTGTGTGTTGCACCACCGGCAAGCTGAACAAGTCGGTCTCGTCTTCGGGCCCAATGTGCATCGCCAGCTCACTCGAATACACCTCGTGCATCAGCACCGCGATGTCGGCGGGAGCAATCACCGCCCGCTGAGACGACAGCCAGTCGAAGAGCGCCGCCGCCAGTTCTTCACCGTCTGCGAACCGCTCGGTGGGCGAGGTCATCAGCGCGCGGCTCACCACCGCGGCCAAGTCGGCTGAGATGTCTCCGTTGCGGGTGCGCACGTCGGGCGCTTCGAAATTGTCGCGCAATGTCAGAAGCACCTGCGCATCGTCTTTGTCGAAGTGAAAACGGGTCGCGCTCAACGCTTCGAACAACACCACGCCCATCGAAAACACGTCGGCCCGGGCATCGACCTTGCGGCCAATGCATTGCTCAGGCGCCATGTAAGTCAATTTGCCCTTCAACGTGCCGGCGCGGGTGCGCGACGCCAGCGCTGCCGTCTTGGCGATACCGAAATCAATCAGTTTGATTTCTCCGCCGAAAGTCAGAAACAAATTTTGCGGAGACACATCGCGGTGCACGATGTGCAAAGGCCGCCCATCGTCAGCACACTTTCGGTGCGCGTAACCCAACCCCCGCGCCGCCAACGCCAGCAAGTACACCGCGAAAGCACGGGGAAAAGCGCGCTTCATTTTGCGCAGTCGGCTCAACACTTGCCCCAGCGTGTGGCCGTGCAAGTACTCGAGCACCAAGAAGTACGTGTCGTCATGCTCCTCGAGGGCGAAAACCCGAACGATGCCCGGGTGACTGAGCTGCGCGAGAATGCGCGCTTCGTCTTTCAAGCTTTCGACCAGCTCTTCTTCTTGCTCGGTGGCCATCAGCACCCGCTTCAGCACCACCTCTTCGCGCAAGGGCAACCCATGGTTGCGCCGCGCCAGCCACACTTCGCCCATGCCCCCCTTGGCCAACGTGCGCACCAGAGCGAAGCCGCCAATGTGTTGGCCTGGCGCCCATTCGTTCGAGGCGTCGTCGTAGGCCTCGAGCGGGGGCGCGGGAGGGACCGCAAACGGCGTGCTCGGTCGCGGGTCTTGCATCGGGCGGGCAAGACACTACCCAAGCGATAATGCGAAAGGAATTTCGATAGGAACTTATTCAAAGGCTTAAAAAAAAACCGGCGCAGAAAGTGCTAAGCGTGCGCGCCATGGTGCGTGCCTCTCAAGTCGCTGCGAATGTCTATGCTGTGGTGCTCGCCGGAGGGTCGGGCACTCGTTTTTGGCCGCTGTCACGCCAGAAGAACCCCAAACAATTTCTCGCCCTCACGTCGAACCGCTCGCTGATTGAAGAAACATTTCACCGGCTCGACGGGGTGATTGCCAGCGCGCAACGCTTCGTGGTGTGCGGCAAGCTCCACGCCGGGCCGGTACGCAAACGGGTGAAAGGCTTGAAGGCGAGCCAAGTGCTGGTGGAGCCCGAAGCCAAAAATACCGCGCCCGCCATTGCGCTCGCCACCGCGCACGTCAAAGCAAAGAACCCCAATGGCATCGTGGTTGTTTTGCCGTCTGACCAACATGTGGCCAATGTGCCTGGTTTTCATAAAGCGCTTGGCAAAGCCATCGCCGCGGCCGAAGCGGGCTCTATCGTCACGCTGGGCATTCACCCCACGCGCCCCGAAACAGGCTACGGCTACATTCGTTCGGGTGATGCGCTGCCCGGCGGTGAAAAGCGGGTCGCGGCCTTCGTCGAAAAACCCGACCGCGCCACCGCTGAAAAGTACCTGCTCACCGGCGAATACTTGTGGAACGCGGGCATTTTCATTTTTCGCGCTGACGTGTTGATGGACGCGCTGCGCACCCACTTGCCCGCCGTGGCCCTGGGCGCCGAAAAAATCGCCGCCGCGGTGGGTACGAAAAAATATGCCGCCACCTTGAAAAAAGAATTCTCGAAGTGGCCCTCGATTTCAATCGACTACGGCGTGGCAGAGAAAGCGCGGCATGTGGCGGTGGTGCCCGGTGACTTTGGCTGGTCAGACGTGGGCAGTTTTAACGCGCTGCCCGAAGTGCGCCCCGCCGATGCCGATGGCAATGTGGTGGTGGGAACGCAGGCGGTGGTCATTGACTCCAAAGGCTGCGTGGTGTGGGCCGCGGCAAGGCCCTTGGCTGTGGTGGGCATGACCGACATGGTGGTCGTCGACTCGGGCGATGCGGTGTTGGTGTTGCCCAAACACAAGAGCCAAGACGTGCGCAAGGTGGTCGAAGCATTGAAGGCGACCCAACGGCGACAGTACATTTAATGCCGCCGCGTCAGTGGGTGGCGGTGCCCTCGCCCCGTGTTAAAGAAAATTGAAAAACCAACGAGGAGCTTGAGCCAGCGATGAACGCACACATTTTTCGCGAGTACGACATTCGAGGGGTGGTCGACAAAGACCTCACCGACGACGTGGTTGAGAACATCGGCCGGGGTTTGGCCACGCTGGTGAAGCGCGCCCAAGGCCGCACGCTGGCGGTTGGCCGTGATTGCCGCATCTCTTCTCCGCGTTTTCGCGACGTTTTCATCAAGGGGGTGAGCTCGACTGGCATCAACGTGATTGACGTGGGCGTCGTGCCCACGCCGCTGGTTTATTTCGCGGGCCACACCTTGCCGGTCGACGGCATGGCAATGATTACCGGCAGCCACAACCCCCCTGAATACAACGGCTTCAAGGTGGGGGTGGGCAAGTCGACGTTTTACGGGGAAGACATTCAGGCCCTGCGCAAGCTGATTGAAAAGGCCGACTTCGAGAAGGGGCAGGGCACCGTCGAGCACTTCGACATCACCACGCCGTATCTGCATTTCGTGCAGCAGACGGTGAAGGTGGGCCGCAAGGGCATGAAGGTGGTGGTCGACGCGGGCAATGGGGTGGGTGGCATTGTCGCGGTGCCGATGCTCAAGGCCATGGGTTACGACGTGGTGCCGCTTTACTGTGAGCTCGACGGGCGTTTTCCCAACCACCACGCTGACCCGACGGTGGCGAAAAACCTCGAAGCGTTGATTGCCAAAGTGCGTGAAGTGAAGGCCGAAGTGGGCGTGGCTTACGACGGCGACGCTGACCGCATTGGCGTGGTCGACGAGCGGGGCGACATCATCTGGGGTGACCGGTTGATGATTCTGCTCGCCAGGCACGTGCTGAAAGAAACGCCCGGCGCGGCCATCGTGGGTGAAGTGAAATGCAGCTTTACCCTGTACGACGACATTGCGCGTCAAGGTGGGCGGCCCATCATGTGGAAGACGGGCCATTCGCTCATCAAGGCGAAGATGAAAGAAGAGAACGCCATGCTCGCGGGCGAAATGAGCGGGCATATTTTCTACAAGCACCGCTTTTTTGGTTTTGACGACGCGCCGTACACCACCGCGCGGCTGCTCGAGATTCTCACCCATGAAAAGGCGCCGCTCTCGCAGCTGTTGGCCGACGTGCCGTTGACTTACGCGTCGCCTGAATTGCGGGTCGACACGGTAGAAGAGAAGAAGTTCGCGCTGGTGAAAAAGTGCACCGAAATGCTGCGCGCCCAAGGCCACCAGTTGATTGAAGTCGACGGTGTGCGGGTCACTTTTCCCGATGGGTGGGGGCTGATTCGCGCGTCGAACACCACTCCGTTGTTGGTGGTTCGCTATGAGGCGAAAACCGAAGGCCGCTTGAAAGAGATTCAGCACTTGGTCGACAACACGCTCGACAAAGCCAAGCGAGAGCTGGGCGCATGAAAGTCTTCGCGATGGCTGGCAGCGTGCGGGCGCAGTCGTTCAACAAGAAGTTGCTCGCGTTGGCGGTGTCGCAGTTGCAAGCGGCAGGAGCCGAGGTCGATGTGTACGACCTCAAGGCCGCCAACCTGCAGCAGTACGACGCTGACATCGAAGTGACGAGCGGGCTGCCGGCGGTGGTCGTCGACTTGAAAGAGCGCATCGCCAAGGCTGACGGGTTGCTCCTGGTGAGCCCCGAGTACAACTACAGCATTCCTGGGGTGCTGAAGAATGCCATCGACTGGGCGTCACGGCCTCCCGCTACGAATCCATTCAAGGGCAAGTTGGTGGCGCAAATGGGAGCCACCACGGGGCAAGGCGGTACGCTGCAGGCCCAGTCGGCGATTCGGCACATCATGGTGGGTTGCATGGCGTGGTCATTGCCGGGCTGGTTCGTGGTGTCGAAGGCGCAAGAGGCTTTCGACGAGCAAGGCCAGCTCAAAGATGCTGCGCAAAAAGAGCAGCTGGTTAAGTTTTTGAAGCGCTTTCTCGACGAGCTCAAAGGCGGGTAGCCATGGGTGACTTGACCGTCGGTGTTGACCTGGGCGGCACCAACTTGCGCGTAGGCGTGGTTTCGGCCCAAGGGTTAACGGCGGTGGTGCGCCACGCACTGGTCGACCGCACCGTCGACGGCGTGGTCGACGCCATGGTGCGCGCGGTGAAAGAAAGCTTGGCCTTGGCGAAAGTCTCCCGGCCAGTCCCGGTAGGGGTGGGTGTCGCGGGGCAAGTCGAAGGCGGCACGGTGGCGGTGGCTCCGAACTTGGGGTGGAGAAACGCTCCCCTGGGCGCGCTGCTCACCGAGCAACTGAAGACCGAGGTGATTCTTTCGAATGACTTGAGCGCCGCGGCGTGGGGTGAGTTCAAGTTCGGTGCCGGCCGGGGCGAAGACGAGGTGTACACCGTCTTCGTCGGTACCGGTGTGG
>JAIBBR010000075.1 GCA_019694575.1 Myxococcaceae bacterium | reverse complement strand
TACAGAACGACCGACGAACGCGACTCCGCGCTGCGCGCCACCTTTACTCGTTTTCAGCGCTCCCCTCGCCTCATCGCCAATCATGTCGCCCGCTTTCAATGATCCACAATCACCGAGAAGCTGTTTAAAGAAGTCGAGGAGCGGTCCGCCCCCTCCAGGCTGGTTCAAGTTGACGAGCATGAACCCCAGCCGCCCCCCCCACGGTGAGTAGGGTTGCAGCCCGCGAGCGCGCGTCAAGTGCCATTGGGCTTCAAGTAGCTCACCACCAGCCTTACCAGCTCGTCTTTGAAGGCGGGTGTATGCAGCCGCTCGGGACTTTGAATCAATGAGAGGAGCACCGCGCTGCGCAGCGCATTAGCGATAACGAACGCGGCCGTGGCGGGGTCGACCAGCGGGCGCACCTGTGTGCCGAGCGAGAGAATGTATTTTTCGACCGCTTTGTTCATACGCTCGTCGTACTCAGTGAGCGTGTAGAGGTCGCCCACGCGGCAGAAAAAACGCAGCATCGAGCGCTCGACACCCATGCGGCTGCGCTTGCCACCGATGAGGCCGGTGACGAGCTTCTCGGCTGCCTGTTCACCGGGTATTCCCTTGACCTCTTCGAGCGAGCGTTCAACTGCGCTCACTTGCTCTTCCAAGTGAAAACGAATCAGCGCGCTGATCAGCGACTCTTTGCTGGGAAAGTACTGGTACAGCGAGCCTACGCTCACCCCGGCCCGCTCGGCGATCGCGGCTACGGCAGGGTTTGCCGCCTCGGTCTCGCTGCGCTCTAAAATCTGCATCGCGGCGGTGAAAATCGCCTCCACCGTGTCTTTCGACCGCAACTGCTTGGGCAGCTTTCGGGGGGTGAGCTTGTCGTCGTTCATTGCGTGATGCGCAATTACCATGCGTCAGGTTTTGAAGCGCCAGCAGCGGTGCACTTCGCGCCGAAAGTCTTGCGGTATCGAGCGCGGTGTCAGCTCTTCAACGGGTTGCAACCCCCGGTCGAGCTCGAAGCGTAAAAAGTTGGTCGAGAAGTAAAGCTCACCGCCTGGGGCGAGCAGCAAGAGCACCCGCTCAATCAACCGCCGGTGGTGCCGCTGCACTTCAAAACGTTTTTCCATGCGCTTGCTCACCGAGAAAGACGGTGGATCTAAAACAATCACGTCGTACTTCTCGCGTGCACTCTCCACCCATTCCAAGGCATCGGCACGCACCAGGGTGTGCTCGCGGCCAGCGCCGTAACCATTGAGCTTGAAGTTTCGTTCGCCCCACTCAAGGTAATGCTGAGAGAGGTCTACCGTCGTGGTGCGTGAGGCATTACCCGCCAACGCGTAAACACTGAACGCTCCAGTGTAAGCGAAGAGGTTCAAAAAGCGTTTGCCCGCCACTTCGCCCCGCACGCGCTGACGGGTGTCGCGGTGATCCATAAACAGGCCGGTGTCGAGGTAATCAGACAAATTCACTTCGAAGCGCAAGCCGTTTTCTTCCACCGTGGTGAGCGTCGATTTGCGCCCGTGCCGCTCGTACTGTTCTCGGCCCCATGGCTTGGGCTCGTGCGTCTTGGTGAAAATGCGCGCGTCGTCGACGGCCAGCACTTCGCGAATGCCCGCCAACACTTCTTCACGCTTCTGGGTGGCACTGCCGTCATTGAGCGACCGCCGACGGGGGTACTCCATAACGTGAATGAATTCGCCGTACTGATCAACCGCGAAGGGAAAATCAGGCATGTCTAAGTCGTAGAGGCGAAAAGCGGTCAGCCCCTGACGGCGCGCCCATTTCAGGCGCGTCTTGGCGTTCTTGCGCAGCCGGTTTGCAAACATCGAGTTGACGAAAGCCACTTGACCACCTTTTAGGTTAGGTTCATGTCCTCACTATGAAATTCGACACCTTGGCCATTCACGCGGGACAAGCGCCCGACCCTTCAACCGGCGCCATCATGACTCCGGTGTATCTGACGTCGACCTACGTGCAAGACGGGCCGGGCGGCCACAAAGGTTACGAGTACTCACGCACCAAAAACCCCACCCGCGCGGCTCTCGAAAGTTGTCTCGCCGCACTCGAAGGCGCCAAATTCGGAGCTGCCTTCGCCAGCGGTTGCGCCGCCTCAGACATGCTGATGCACATGCTGAGCGCGGGCGATCACGTGCTCTGCTCCGACGACGTGTATGGCGGCACTTTTCGGCTCTTCGACAAAGTCTTCGCCCGCCAAGGGTTGACCTTCTCGTTCATCGACATGTCGAAGCCCGAAAACCTCGAAAAGGCGATAACGCCGAAGACGAAAATGATCTGGGTCGAGACCCCCACCAACCCCATGCTCAAGCTGGTCGATTTGGCGCGTGCCGCCGAAGTGGCGAAAAAGCATTCGCTGATTTCGGTCTGCGACAACACCTTCATGACGCCGTACTTTCAACGCCCGCTCGATTTGGGCTTCGACGTCGTCACCCATTCGACCACCAAGTATTTGAACGGCCACAGCGACACCGTGGGCGGCTTCGTCTGCACGTCGAACAAAGACATCGCCGACCGCATGTATTTTTTACAGAACGCCGTGGGCGGAGTGCCGTCGCCCTTCGACAGCTTCTTGGTGCTGCGCGGCGTGAAAACCCTGCACGTGCGCATGCAACGCCATGCTGAAAACGCGGCGAAGATTGCCGAGTTTCTCAGCGCTCACCCCAAGGCCAGCAACGTGGTGTGGCCGGGCCTCACCACCCACCCGCAGCACGCGCTCGCCAAGAAACAGATGAGCGGCTTCGGCGGCATGATGACCTTCGAAATCAAGGGTGGCCTCGAAGCAGCGCGAAAGTTTTTGCAGACCGTGAAGGTGTTCGCCTGCGCTGAGTCATTGGGAGGGGTTGAATCGCTCATCGAGCACCCGGCGATCATGACGCACGCGTCGATTCCCAAGGAGAACCGGGTAAAATTGGGCATCAGCGACGGGTTGATTCGCCTGTCGTGTGGCATTGAAGACGCAGGCGATTTGGTCGATGACTTGAAGCAAGCATTCGCTGCCGCTTAAGCACTTTCACTCTTCTTCTTCGTGGGCGCCATGGAGCTCGGAGTGCTTTTCATCGCGGCTGTGATGGCGGGGTTGCCGCTCCCGCCCGAGTGCGAGTTGCCCGCCCTGCGTGAAGTGTCGCAACTCAAGCCGCTCGCGGCGCAAGAAGGCACGTTGTCGTCAGGGTTAGACTCGGTGGCCACCTGGTGCTTCGACGAGCACGGCGAGTGGACCGGCGGTGTCGGCACTTCGAAAAGCAAAGGCAAAAAGTCGGCCCTGGGCGCCAAGGCCAACCCCGACGCCGAACCTTCGGCAGAGTGCAAAAAGGCCATTGCCTCGTGCGAAGCCGCGCGCGCCGCCGTGCAGTTGAAAGGCGACGTGGCCCAAACCGCCGACGCTGCCGCAGCTGATTGGAAACGGCCTTACCGTGAAAACGTGTACGCGCCCAAACGCTCGGGCGTCGGCAACAAGCCGGTGGTGGCGGCCGACTGTGGTGGCCGCCACCGTTCAGAATTGTATGCCCAAGCGCAAGGCCGAATGGACCTGGCGCGTTGGCTCTCGATGGTGCAGAGCGAATATTCTGATTACCGCGCTTGGCTGATGCAAGAGTCGATGAAATGCCGCAAGGACGTGCTGGCGGCCGCGAAAAACACGCTGCGCACTTCAGTGTCGTTTGATTCTTCTCAAGCTGCACCGCCACCGCCGCCCCCTGACGAGCGTGCTGGGCTCGACGCCAAGCCGATGCTCGAAAAATGGCAATACTTGGCTGCTCGGTACGGCGAGCTCGAGAAAGACCACGATTATGCCCTGGGTTTTCTCGCCTCGCGTGAGCTGCGCGGCTGCAACTGCACCCGGGTCAACCCTGCGGCCATCGTTCGGGCCATCGAAAAACAAGAGGGTGGGCCTGCAGGCATGGCGCTGCTCAACAGCGAAGACGCGGCCAATACCAAGTGCACTGTGTGCCAGCTCGACGCGTTCAGCGCGTGGAAACCACGGGTTTCTCGCCAGTGCGCGATGATGGACGAACTGACCGAGTTCGAGCTCAACACATTGCAGCAAGCCGACGACGCCAACGGTTTGCCGCCGCGCTGCTTTGAAGAAACGCGTGCCCGCCGGGCCGAGAAGAACAAGCCGGTGGTGGCGGCTTTAGCGGCGGCAAAAGACGAAAGGTCCTCGACGCAACTTTTGCCTCCCCCCCAGGCGGTAATGCTGCGGGCCGACGCGGGTGCGAAGGCACTGACCGCTGGGCCTGCCGTTGCCGCCGTGCCCCTGGCGAGCATCGATGGCGGCGCCCAGCTCACCGACGTGAATGGCTACACCTATTACAAACCGGTGGCGCCCAAGGGCATGGCGACGGGCCCGGGAGTGAGCGCGTCGGCGAGCTTGGGCGACGAGTTCGTTGCTCCCAATGCCTATGCACCCATACCCACGCGCGAAGAAGGCCGAGTGTACGTGCGGCTTTCGATGAGCGCGGCGTGCGTCGCTGAAATTTTGCCCGGGCCGATTCAAGCCCGCACCGGAGATTTGTTGTTGGTGCCGTTTGGCGCCAAGTCGCTGCAGGTGAAAAGCCCTTGTGGGGGCCTGGCAGAAATTTACTTTGGCCGCGAGCCCGTGCCGCGCTTTTCTGAAGTCTTCACCCGTGCTCAACCATTGAGCTTCGTCTTTCAAGCGCAATGACCGACACGCGCCAATTCAGCGAGAAGTGGGTGAAAGGCGTTTTCGGCAAAGCGCTGGCGCCGCACCTCGACGAAGGGCTCAAGGCGAAGCTCAAAGCAATCGGCATCGACGTGGCCCCGCCCTATGCTCCGTCTTATGCGCGGCAGGCGTGGCTCGACGGTTTGGCTCTGGTGGCGAATGAGCGGTTTGCCGACGAGCCCGACGCCGGGGCACGGTTGCGCAGACTGGGCGGGCAGCTTGTCAAAGTGCTCGCCGACAGTGGCAAAATCAACGGCGCGGCATTGACCATGGCCAAGCTTTTTGGCGCCAAACGGGTGCTCAAAGAGCTGGTGTCGCAAGCGGCCGCTGGCACCAATTACCTGCAGTTTAATCTGCAGTTTCCGTCGTCGCGCGAAGCTTCGTTGCGTTTCAACGATGCCGCGGTGGCCGATTTTTTGGGTGGGGCGCTGCAGGCTGTGTTGTCGGCTGTAGGGGCGAAAAACCCGCAAGTCGTTGCCCAAGTGGTTGGAGATGATCGCGCAGTGCTGACGCTGACGTGGGCCTAGGTGGGATAAATGCGAGCAAAATCGCGGGGTAACGGTTCTAAAAGTGGTGCGTCGATGCTACAAATGCAGATCTCGACGCTACACTTGAGGGCTTCGTTATTTCGAGCACTTGCGGCTTTGACCTGCAAACTTCAATAAAAACCACACTGTGCACGGCTGTGTTCAAGCGTAAAAACACAAGTGAAAACATTTACTTATGGGCGTGACGATCTGGCGGTGGGCTTGCAAATGAACGCTGTCATGCGACGCGCACTTCCCCTCGTTTTAGTGGTTTTGGCTGGCTGCAATGGCTTCATCACCCGGCAGCCTGATTCCAAGCCGGGGCCTCCTGAGCAGTTTGTCGACGTGCTCAATTACCTGTCGCCCAATGAGCCTTACAAGCCGGGCCCGTCGAGCCTGCGGTTGATGACCACCGCGCAGCTTTCAGCTTCATTGAAAGACTTGACGGGGTACGCCGGCGACCTGCCGAACGTGACTTGGAACCAGCCGCTCGCACGTTCTTTGGCCATTGGTATGGCCACCAACGAGTTGGCGCCGTCGATTGTCGAGCAAATGGAGTCGTTCTGGTACCGGGTGGCTTCAGAGACGATGGCTGACCCAACCCGCCGTGCGGCGCTGGTGAAGTGCACGCCGTCGGGCAGTGAAGACGCCGTCTGTGCGCGTGCGGTGATTGCAGCGGTGGGCATGAAGGCGTTTCGCCGGCCCCTCAACATTGAAGAGCTCGATAGCTATGTTTCAGTAGCCACCAACGCCGGCAAAGAACTGAAAGATTTTTACGCCGGCCTCGAATACGGCTTGGTGGCCATCATGCAGTCGCCGTCGTATTTGTACCGGGTCGAAATCGGCACCGTCGATGCTGAGCACCCTGAACGCAAGAAGCTCGACGCCTATGAGTTGGCGAGCCGCATGTCGTACATGTTGTGGAACGACGCCCCCGACCAAGAGTTGCTCACCGCGGCGGCCAAAGGTGACCTCGACACCGACACCGGCTTGAAGGCGCAGTTCGAACGCATGTGGTCTTCGCCCAAGATGGCGGGCTTGAATGCTTTCAGCGATGACTGGCTGAAGCTCGGAGCGCTCGACAACGTGCTGCGTGACCCCAAATTGTTTCCCCAGATGACGGCCACCCTGACGCAGGCCATGAAATCTGAAGTGCGACTCAAGGTCGAGAACGCCGTTCGCTATGAAAAAGACATGCGCTCGATGCTCGACACCAATGAGTTCTTCATGAACCAAGAAACCGCCGCTCTCTATGAGCAGCCGGGCATCAACGGTACGGCTCTGCAGCGGGTGACTCTGCCTGCCGATGGGCCCCGCAGCGGTTTGTGGGGCTCGGTGGGTCTGCTCACGGCTACCGGTCATTATGACAAAGCCTCGCCGACCGGCCGTGGCGTGGTGATGCGTCTAGACATGCTGTGCCAAACCGTCGACCCGCCGCCTCCCTCGATTGCCGCGCTGGTTAAAGAGCGCATGAACGCAGACATCGCCGTCAACCATGAGCCGCGCACTCAGCGCATGAAGCTTGAAGAGCACTTCATTAACGCTACCTGCGCCACCTGCCACGCCAAGGTTGACCCGCTTGGCCTCGCTCTCGAGAATTTCGACGCAGTGGGTCGCTTTCGCACCACCGATGAAGGCTTGCCCATCGACCCCAGTGGCCGCGCCCTCAACCAAGACTTCAAAGACGCTCGCGGGCTCACTTCAATGCTCAAAGAAGAGCGCGTATTCTCTGAGTGCTTGACCCGTCAGGTGTTTCGCTATGCGACCGGTCACCTCGAGCTGAAGGGCGAAGAGAGTGAGCTCTACAAGGTAACCGAGGCTTTCAAGGCCTCGGGCTACAAAGGCAAGGAGCTGTTCGCGGGTATCGTCACCAGCGACGCCTTCCGCTACGCCGCCATCGACGCGCAATAATTCTTCGAGAGAAACGCGAAAGACCCCATGAGATCAAAATTCGAAATTGACCGTCGTACGCTGCTCCGTGGCATGTTTCGTGGCGCCGCTGTGACAGTGGCCCTGCCGATGTTCGAGGCAATGATGAACGGCAATGGCACCGCGCTCGCAGCGGGCGGCGCTTTTCCCCACCGCTTCATCGTGTGGTTTTGGGGTAACGGGGTGATGCCCGACTGGTGGGAGCCCAAGACCGAGGGCCCCAACTGGGAACCCAACATCGAGACCGAGCCCCTGCGCCCGTACCGTGATTACATTAGCTTTGTCAGCGGCTGCAAAGCACAAGCGCCGATGATTGAGCACGTGTTGGGCCACACCACCACGCTCACCGGTAACGGCGTCAATACCAACGGTGCTCCTGACAACCTGCAGGCGTTCTACCGTGCGACGCCGTGGTCGGGCAGTGTCGATCAAATGTTGTGCGGCACTTTGCGCACCAGCGAAACGATGATGCCCAACGGCATTCAGCTGGGGTGTGAACTCGACAATGGTGGCCCCGCGGCGAACATTATTTCGCACCGTCCCGCGTCGGTTGCGTATGGCCCCACTGGCGCAAACCCGGCGACCCTCGACCCGGGGCTCGCGTGGGACAGCTTGTTTGGTTTCGACTTTCGACCCGGCCCTGGAGGCACGGGCACAGGTGGCGGTACGGGCGGCGGCGGAGTGATCGGCACTGGTGGCGGCATGGGCGGTACCGGTGGTGGCATGGGCGGCACTGGCGGTGGCATGGGCGGCACTGGCGGTGGCATGGGCGGCACCGGCGGTGGCATGGGCGGCACTGGCGGTGGCATGGGCGGCACCGGCGGTGGTGGTGGCGTCATTACCGACCCACGCCAGCGGCTGCGCCAGAGCGTGCTCGATGCTGTCAAAGGCGACGCCGCGAGGCTCAAGAAACGGCTCGGTAAAAACGATCAGCACCGGCTCGATTCGCACATGGAGGGTATTCGCAACATCGAAAAGCGCATCGCGGCAACGGCGGGTGGGCAGCCTCCTCCGATGAGCGGCCCTCCTGAGCCTCCCTCGCCAGCTGCGTTGGGCGACGGAACATGCAGCAAGCCGGCGCGGCCCGGTGGCTTTAGCGACATCAGAGCCAAAGCCTCATTGATGGCCGACATCATGACTTATGCCATCGCGTGTGACTTGACGCGCGTCATAACCTTTCAAATCACGGCGGCCGCGCGTCACCACACCATGCCTGAAGTTGGCGTGACAAAAGACATTCACGACAGCTTGTCACATCACATCAGCGACCCTGGCAATGCCGAAATGTACCAAGCGGGTGTGCGCAACTACATGGCCGCGCTGGGTGACTTTTTGGGCAAATTGAAGAGCGTGAATGAGGGTGCAGAGAACTTGCTTGATCACGTTGCCATCATGGGCACCAGCTGCACGGCGCATCCCTTTCACGATCACGAGCGGTGGCCGCTGGTAGTGGCCGGCCGTGCCAATGGTGCGCTCAAGTACCCCGGTGTTCACTACAAGGCGCCCTATACCACCACGAGCACCAAGTTCACCTTCACCTTGATGAAGGCGCTCGGCTATTCCGAGCCGCAATGGGGCGAGGGCGCGGCCCAGGTGAACTCGGTCTTCTCAGAAATCATGGGCTGATGGAAGTGGTGCCGGACTTTCCAAATTTCCAAACTACCTGATGAGAATGGAAATTTGGAAAGTCCGGCACGCTCGCGCCTCGCTTTTCAATTCGTAAACAGTGGCCGGCCTGACGAGAGCCGCAAGCTCAACCGCGCCGAAGCCAGCTCAGTGCGCGCCTGAATTTGACCGACTTCCGCGCCGAACAAGTCGCGCTCGGCCTGAATCACGTCGATCTGCGTTGCCGCACCCACCGCGTAACGGTCATGCGCCACTTGGTCAGCCCGGCGCGCGGCTTCGACCTGCGCCTGCGCGGCTTGCACTTTGATCAACGCCGCCTTCAACCGCTGCCAGTCTGAGTAAATCAAATCGCGCGCTGCCAACCGCGTGCGCTCGCTCGCCAAAAGAGCCGTCGTGTGCGCGTGGCTCTGCGCGTCCATCGCCATGACTGCCTGCACTTCTAGGCGCCAGGTGAGATTCAACCCCGCGTTGTAGCTGGCAGTTTGACCCGAAAAGCCCGTGGCATTGGTGAGCCGCTCGGTGAATTGCGCACCCACAACCGGCACCGCCGTCAATTTGGCTGCCGTCGAAATGTTGCTTGCGGCTTGAACGTCTTTTTCTGCTGCCCGTACCGCCGGTAAGGTGTCGACGTTCTTTTCCAACTCTTCGAAGCCAGGCTCAGGGGTGAGATCATCTTCAGGCAATGGCGCCTCGTTGTTGGGTGCAATGCCGGTGAGTGTCTCGAGTGAGCGTTTGGACACCGCGACCAAGTTCTCGGCGTCGGCGAGAATTTGCCGGTTGCGCTGCACTTCGGCACGAGAACGGGCCAGTTCGAGCTCGGTGATGGTACCTGCCTTCTCGCGCACTTCTTGCAACTTGAGCTGTGCTTCGGCGACTCCGACAGAACGCTGTGCCGATTCGCGCACTTTGAGCGCCGCCGCGTAACCGAACCACGCCCCCACCACTTGCCGACGCACTTGATCGGCTGTTGCCAAGTCGCGCTGTTCGGCTGCTTCAGACGCGTGAATCGCCGCGCTGGTTCGTGCCCACCGTGTGGCATCGATGAGAGGCAAGTCGACCCGCAACGTGCCGTCGAATTGGTTCTTGGGCGTAATCACAATCGAAACCGGCGGCTGGGTGAGCGCCACCTCGTACTGGTTGTGCGTCCACGCGCCGCTCGCGGTAAAGGCCGGCAACAGCGCGGTCCACGCTTGACGGGCTTCGGCCGCGGCGCGCTCGCGTTGCTCCACCGAGATGCGGCGATCGACGTTCTGCTTGTCAGCCGCTTCTAACAGTTCTTTCAAAGTGGTCGCGTGCGCAAGGCTCGCCGTGCTCAACAAAACCAACAGCCCAACGCGCGTCATTTCACCACCTCACCGTCGAAAGTCGTTCGTTCATTGCTGGTATCCAAAGGTTCAGCCATTCCTGTCCGCTTGGCTTTGCGGCTTGCGCGAAACTGCGTGAAGCGCAAGGCCACTTCATCGAGCCACGAGTACGCCACCGGCACCGCCACCAAGGTGAGCAGCAGCGAGAAGAGCTGGCCACCCACCACCACGCCCGCGGTAGCGCGGTTGAAGCCGCTGCCCACGCCGCGCGCGGTCACGAGGGGAATCATGCCGGCGACGAAAGCGAAGGTGGTCATCAGAATTGGCCGCAAACGGTCTTTGTTGCCCTGCAGAATGGCTTTCAACTTCAGCTCGTCGTCGAGGGCACGCGCCACCGGGTCAGAACGGTCGAGCGCCTCGTGACGGTTGGGAGGAATCAGCCACTGCAGAATCATCAGCGGGAAGAGCAAGATCATCGTCACCGCCTCCATCAGGCTCACGAAGAAGCTGCGCTTCTCTTGGCTGGCGGCCAACGCGCGGTCCACCGTTTCTCCAGAGAGCAAACCAGCGAGCTTTTCTTTCAGCGTGGCCGGTTGCACCTTGCCCGTGGCCGAGCGCGACGCGGCCAACGCCTTGGCCAACCCCGGTTCCCACTCCTCGCGCAGTTGGTCAGTGTGGGCGATTTGCAAAATGCCGTTCTTCTTCACCACACCGAAGAGCACGAAGATGCCGAGAAAGCTGTAGAGGTCTAACGCTTGGCCAAAGATGATGACCGACAGCACCGCGAAGGGCAGGGTGAGCGGCAGTGACATCAAAATCGTCACCGGGTGCAACCACGACTCAAACTGCGCCGCCAAAATCAAATACATGAAGAGCATCGACGCGAGCAGACCCAAGATGAAGCTCAAGCCTGTCTCACGCATCAGCTTCGACTGACCTTGCGGCTTGATAGAAAAGCCCTTGGGAAAATTCTCTGCTTCGAGTGTCGCCTTCACACCTTCAATCAGTGCACCTTCGTCGGCCCCAGGAGCGCCGTTCATCAAGAACGTCACTTGCCGCTCGCGCTGGTAGCGCAAGATAGAGCTCGGCCCTTCAGCCGGTTTCATGGTCACCACGTCGGCCAGCGACACCAACCCCAACTTGCGCGAGGGCACGGTGAGCAGCTGTAGCGCGTCTTCATTGGTGCGGTATTCAGGCGTGGCGCGCATGCGCACTTCGTACTGCTCGCCATTGTCTTCGTAGGTCGACACTTTTTGACCAGCCACCAAGAGCTGCAGCGCTTGCGCCACGTCAGTCACTTGCACGCCCAAGTCAGCGGCGCGCTCGCGGTTGATGCTCACCGCCACTTCGGGCTTGCCCACCACCAAGGTCGAATCGACGTCGACCGCGCCGGGCAACTTCTTCAACTTCTCAAGTACGCGCGGAGTGGCTTCAACCATTTTTTCCAAGTCGGGGCCCGAGAGTACGTACTGCACGCGTGCCGTCGACTGGCTGCCGCCGAACTCGTTCACGTCAGAAATGGTGACGCGCAAGTCTTTGGGCAGTGCCGGCAGAATCTTTTGCCGCACCACGTCTTTGAGCTCGTTCTGGGTAATTTTGCGTTGGTCAGGTGGCAACAGCTTCACGTAAATGCTGGCCAAGTTCGGCGTCTTGCTGGCGTCGTCGCCGATGGTGAGCAAGGTGGCCATCACCTCAGGCATCTGCCGCACGGTACGTGCCACGCGTTCGCCCACCACTTCGGTCGCGGCGACGCTGCGACCTTCAGGCAGACGCACGCCAATGACGAACTGCGCGCGGTCGTCGATGGGCAAAAAGCCCTTCTTGGCTGCCTTCGCGAGAGGGCCGACCGAAATGAACGTGAGAATCGAGGCCACCACAATCACCCAGCGGTGGCGCATGCTGAAGCCGAGCAAGCGCACGTAGCCACGCTCCAACGGGCGGTACGCCACGTCGACCACTTTTTCGAGAGCGGTTTTGTGGGTGACACCTGGTTCTTTCGCTTTCAACCACAAGCTCGAGAGCATGGGCGTCATGGTGAAGCTGACCAGCAGCGACACGGCGATAGAGAACGACATGGTGATGCCGAAGCTGGCCAAGAACCGGCCGGGAATGCCGGCCACGAAAGCAATCGGCAAGAACACGGCGATGAGTGACAGCGTTGTCGCCAAAACAGGCAGACCAATTTCTTTGGTGCCGGCGATGGCCGCGTCTTTGGGCGAATACCCCTTTTCGTCGACGTACTTGAAGATGTTCTCGAGCACGACGATGGCGTCGTCAATCACGATGCCCACCGCCAGCGCGAGTGCGAGCAGGGTAATGCTGTTGAGCGTGTAGCCCTGCAGCTTCATCAACGCGAAGGTGCCGATAATCGACGTGGGTATCGCCAACGCCGCGATGATGGTCGAGCGCACGTTGCCCAAGAAGAGCAACACAATCAGCGCCGCGAAAAACGCGCCTAAAATCAAGTGCTCAGTCACCGCTTCGATACCGGTGCGAATCACCGCCGAGCCGTCGCGCTGCACTTCCAACGCGTAGCCGGGGGGCAACTCTTGCGAGAGCTCTTTGATGCGCGCCCTCACGTTGTCGACCACTTCGACGGTGTTGGTGCCTGACTGCTTGCGCAGCGCCAAAATAACCGTGCGCTCGCCGTTCCACATCGCTGATGTGGTGACGTCTTCAACGCCGTCTTCGACCGTGGCCACTTCGTCGAGCCGCACCGCGCGGCCGTTCTGCTCGCGAATGATAATTGCTTTCAGTTCATCGACATTCTCGACGCGGCCGTTGACGCGCACCGTGAGGTAGTCGCGGCTGGTGTCGACACGGCCACCGGGCAAGGTGACGTTCTGCGCGTCGATGGCGCGTGCCACTTCAGCAGGCGCAATGCCCAGCGACTTCAGCTTCACTGGGTCGACAGAGACGTTCACTTGCCGGGTGCGGCCGCCGATGATCAGCACCTGGCCCACGCCGCTCAGCGACTCTAAACGGCGGCGCACCACGCGGTCGGCGATGTCAGTCACTTGCTTGACGTCTTTGCCCTTGGCGTTGAGCGCCATGTACAAAATGGGCTGCGAGTCAGGGTCGATTTTTTGAATAATCGGCGGGTCGATACCGCGCGGCAGCTCGGCCAACACGCCGTTGATCTTCTGCTGCACTTCTTGCGCGGCGACATTGACGTCTTTCTCGAGCAAGAACTGAATGATGACCTGGCTCACCCCTTCTGACGAGATGGAGCGCAACTCGTCAATGCCAGAAATGGTGTTCACCGCGCCTTCGATTTTGTCAGAGATTTCTGTCTCGACGTCTTCAGGCGAAGCGCCCGGCAGCACCGTCATGACGGTGATGGCGGGAAAGTCGATTTTGGGAAACTGATCAACGCCCAACTTTGTGTAGAAGTTGATGCCGACGACCAAGATGACGAAGCTGAGCACCGCCGCGAAGACGGGGCGCTTCACCGAGACTTCAGCGAGCCACTGCATGGTGTGTGTTCTCCCCTTTTAGGTCACTGAATCGATGAGCCGTCGTGCAGACCGGGCGGGGGCTTGATGATCACCTGATCATCTTTGGTCAGCGGCTCGAGCACCGCGACGCGGCCGTCTTTTTCAGCACCCAACCGAACCACCATTTCAAACGCTTGGCCGTTCTTGGCGAGGAACAACCGTTTGATGGTGCCGTCGGCCGAAATCGCCGTTTTCGGTACCGTGGCTTGGTCTTCTTCTCCCGTCTTCAAGAGCACTGTGGCGAACATGCCGGGCTTCAACGCTCCGTCGTCGTTGGGAGCCGACGCTTCGACAATCAAGTCGCGGGTATTGGCGCGCAATGCGGGGCTGACGAATTTCACCGTGGCGGGAAAACTACGGTCAGGCCACGCCGAAACGCGTACGTCGAGCGTTTGGCCCTCTTTCACTTGCGCCACCACCGCTTCAGGCACGCTAATGCTGATGCGCACCGGGTTAACCGCATAGACGCTCGCCACTTTGGTCGAAGGTTGCACGTATTCACCGACGTTGACGAAGCGCTCGCCCACCGTGCCGTCGATGGGAGACCGAATCACCGTGTCTCCTGCCAACTTGCCAGCGAGGTCAGCGTTGGCGCGCGCGGCGGTCGCCTGGTGCAGCTGCGCGGTGCACTGCGTTTTCTGGCGGTCGTACTCAGACTTGGCCATCGCGCCTTGGTTGAAGAGCGTGTCGGCGCGGGCGCAGTCTTGGCGGGCCAATTCGACTTGTGACTGCGCGGCTTGCGATTGCGCGTTGGCGGCGGCAGCTGAAAAACCGGCGGCGCGCGAGTCGACCAACGCGATGATTTGCCCGGCCTTCACCGGCATGCCGCGTTCGACATAGGTGACGGTGATGCGGCCCGACACATTGGCGGCGACGTCTGACTGTTTGTCGGCCATCACGCTGCCGGTCAGCGTCAAGCTCCGTGGCATTTTTTCGTGGGCCACCGCGACGGTTTCGACTTCGACGGGCGGCAACGCCATTTTGATGGGCGCCGAAGCATTGGGGCGCTCTTCAGCGGCCTTGTTGCAGGCCGCCAATGCGAGCAAGGCAATGGGCAAAAGGTGAGCTCTCATGGGGTTCTCTTTCTGGGGTGAATGCCGTGACTGAAAAGGCGAGCAATGTTGCGCGCGTAGGGAGCGATGTCGTTTTTGTGCAGAGTGAGCGTGCCCGAATAGGCGTGACTGAAATGCGAGATCATCACTGGGGTGTGACACGCTCCTAAAATCGCCATTGCCGCCGCGGTGGTGTCTTCGACGAGAGCCAAGCCGTCGCGGGTGGCCCGCTTCAGCCAGCCGTCTAACGCCCGCACCGCCCGCATGCCGGGAGCTTCTTTGTGTATTCGCTTCAAATCAGCCGACGTGAGACCGCTTTCGCGCAGCGCCGTCATGCAGGGAAATTGGTCTTTCAAGAAAGTCAGAATCGACTCGATGACTTGAGCCAGTTGCGCTTCGAAAGCCGTGTCGTCAGGCCCGTTTTCCAACAGGTCGAGGTAGAGAGGCTTTTCAGGCGGTTTCAACGCCGCCATCAACAAGGCCTTGCGACTGCCAAACCGTTTGAAAAGAGCGGGAGAAGTGATGCCCAGTGAACTGGCGACGACTTCTAAAGACACACCGGGCCCCTGCTCGAGCACGCCTAAGCGCACGGCTTTGATGATGTCTTCGTCACTGACAAGCCGAGGTCGGGCCATGGCGCGATAGTTAGTAATGGTTTACTAACTTTGCCGCAAGTGAAGTTTTGTCCAATAGGTGGTTGGTTCTCGAGCGCGGCTTACCTGTCACCCGGGTCGTTAGCTTCGTAACGGCTTTGGCCCAGCCACTGCGTCTCTGGCCAGCTACGAAAGCCCACGTCGCCTGACTCGCCCCGGTGGTTTCAACAGGTTACGCCGACGCTGCGCTTGGCTTCCCATTTGAAGTGAACAGGGCGGTCCTATGGATGGTGATGACAGAAGCTGAGCTGGGAAAACTGTATGAGCGATACGGCTACTTGGTGCATCGCCGCTGCGTGGCCATTCTTGGCACCGAACACGACGCCGACGACGCGCTGCAAGAGACCTTCGCCCGGGTACAGAAATACCCTCCGGCAAACGTCACTTCGATGATGGGCTGGTTGTACGGAGTCGCAGCTCGGGTGTGCTTTGACCAGCTGCGCGCTCAACGCAGAACCGAAGCCTGGCCCGAGCGCCTGCTCACGCCGCTGCGCGAGTTGTGGGGTGGCAGCATCGAGAGCCCGGCTGAAGGGTCACTTTCACTCGGCGGTTTGTTGGCGAGCCTCGACGAGCGCACGCGTGAAATCGCGGTGCTCCATTTTTTAGACGGCATGACGCAAGAAGAGATTGCCGTCGTCACCGGGTATTCCCGAAAAACCATTGGGGTGAAACTCAAGGCTGCCGCTCAAACACTGCGTGAGGCTGTCACCTCTTCTCTTTGTGGAGGCGAAACATGTCCATCTCGTTGAGCGCCACGGCGCGCGGAGCGTTGTGTCCATCACAGGCAACCCTCGATGCCGTCGTAGCAGGAGAATCGTCGGTGTTCACTGCGACGCACCTTGAGCAATGCGTCGTGTGTGCGCAGTACGTCAATAGGCTTCGTGCTGAGTCGGCGGCTTTCGTCACAGCGAGGCCCTTCGCGTTGTTCACTCGCCAACTGCAGCGCCGCGGTGCAGAACGAAAGAAACAGCCGCTCAAAGGGTGGTTGCCTGTCGCAGTGAGTCTGTTGTTGGCAATGGCAGTCATGCCTGCGCTGCTCCCAGTTGTTGCTTCGCCACAGGTCACCTTCAAAGGTGCATCAGTCGCGGTGCACGTGCGTCGCGGAGAAGACGTTCGCACCATGCGCGAGGGTGAGCCGCTCAAGCCACGTGATGCCGTGCGCTTCACGTTGCGCAGTGAAAAACCGGGCTACGCCGCGGTATTCGAACGAGACAGCGCCGGCACCGTCACCGTGGTCGCTCCCTTCGGCAGCCAGTCACCGCAAGCCATTGCAGCGGGCAGCACCACGCTTGATGACTCGGCGGTACTCGACGGAGTGCTGGGGCAAGAAACGTTCGTCGCCATCTTTTCTGAAAAACCGTTCGCAGTGAACGCCGTGGCTGACAGCTTGCGCGGTGCTACCGAAGCCAGGGCCGTGGCGTGTGACGGTTGTCAGGCGCACTGGCTGCGGTTCGAAAAAGTGCCATGAGCCGGCTCGTTTTTTTTCTCTGCTGCTTTGCCGCCCATTCAGCATTGGCCGCCGACGAGGCAGTACGGCTCTTGCTTTCCATCGGCAGCAACTACGGCGCCCCTGACGAGCCAGTGCTGCAGTTCGCCGAAGCTGACGCTGAGCGCGTGCGCGATGTCTTCGTCGAGTTGGGCCAGGTGGAAAAAAGCCGCGCCACGTTGGTTTTGCGGCCCACCGCGAGAGTGGTGCGAGAACGTTTGGCTGAAATCGCCGGGCGCGTGACCGAGCTTCATGCGCAGAACAAAAAAGTCACACTGATTCTCTTTGCGTCGGCGCATGGGCGGGCAGGGCAGCTGCACTTCACCGGCAGCTCTCTTTCTACCGACGAGCTGCGCGCACTGGGGCAAGCCACGGGAGCCGACTTGCGGGTATTGGTCGTCGACGCTTGCGAAAGTGGCAACGCCGTGCGCGGCAAAGGCGCTCAAAAAGGCCAGGCCTATGCGCTGTCGGTGCAAGTGCCTGCGGCGAGCGGCGAAGCCTTCATCGCGTCGAGTGGCAGCCAAGAGCTTTCACAAGAATGGGACACGTTGGGTGGTTCGCTCTTCACGCACCATTGGTTGACCGGGCTTCGCGGAGGCGCCGATGCCGACCGCGACGGCAAAGTGACGTTGACCGAGGCGTACAGCTACGCGGCGCGCCGCACGGTGGCTGAGTCAGTCGACACCGGCCAGCACCCTGAGTTCGATTTCGACCTGCAGGGAGCGCAAGAGGTGACGCTCACCGAGCCCAAGATGGCCCATACCGTGGTGCGTTTCGAAGACAGCCTCGAAGGGCGCTTCGTCTTGGTTCGGTTGCCTGAAGCCAACGTGGTGGCCGAGGTGCACAAGGTGAAGGGCCGGCCGTTGAAGCTGGCGCTGGCCTCAGGCCGCTACCTCGTTCGTCGCACCACCGGTTTCAACGTAGCGTTGCAAGAAGTCGAGTTGCCATACGGAGGAACAGCTCTCATCGAAGGCCGCGCGTTTGTGGTGCGTGATTTCTCTGAGGTGGCGATGAAGGGTGGGCGCCTCGAGTTTCACCCGCACGCGGTGGGTCTTTCTGCTGGGGTGATGAGCGCGTCGATAGCCGGTACGCCGGCCCGCGGGTTTGGAGCGCTGCAGTACCGTTTCGCGCAAGGCAGCTATTGGTTTTCGGCAGAGGCGCTCTTTTCGCCCACTGCGTATCGCGGCCTCAACCTGCGTACTTCAGAGCAGCGCGTCGCCGGCCGACTCGCTGCAGGCGCACGCTTTTGGTGGGGACCTGTGGTGGTGATGCCGGGCGTGGCCTTTGAAATTTCACACACGCGTCAGTCTTATGTGCGTGACGATGAAGCCGCGATTCAACGCGTCTATGGGCCGCTGCCCGACCGGCAAGCCTGGGGAGCGGCAGTGGGCGCTCAGCTGCGGGCCGAGGCGCCCTTGAAGGGGCCGTTCTTCATCTCAGCGAGCGTTTCGGGTTGGGCGCGGGCAATGCCGCAAGCGCGCGCCGCGTCGTGGCTTTTCGGCGCCGACGCGAACCTTTCGCTGGCGGTGCGCTTTTGAGCTCCCATTTTTTAGGGCTGCCACGGTCTTCATCAGCGAACCCCCAGCAAAGGACGTACGGATGTTTGAGTTGAAGAAAGAAGCGCTCGTTTTGTTTCTCGCCCTGCTGACGGCGTGCGGCGACAAAGTCACCGGTGGCGAATACCCCGGCGAGCCTTTGTTCAGCATTGGTGGCACGATGACGCTCGTCGGTCACCCCCCGCCGACCGCTCCCATTCACTTGGCCATTGCGTGGTACCCAAGCAGTCGCGACGCTTCGGCACCGAAGGCCATCGTCACCCAAGACGTGCAGTACCAAGGCACTTTTCCTCTCAATTATACGTTCGATTTTTTCGGAGCGCCTCCGCCCGAAGCGATCAACGACTACGAAGAAGCAGGCCAAACGTACCGCGTGGCGTGGGGCATTTTGATGGCGTACGACGATCAGAATGGCAACGGTCAATTAGACCCGATTGCGGTGGGAGGCAGCCCGGTAGACCATGTGCTCGGCACGTCGGTGGGTGACGGCTTCAACGGAGCTCCGGCGACGCTGAAGAGCAAGCTGAGCTACGTCGAGGGGGCCGTTCCTCCCAGTTTTGCGAACGCCGTCAGCGGCTACAACCTTTGGCAAGAAGAGAACGCCAGCGGCGGCCTGAGCGGCTTTGTCCCCTCGAGCGCGTGGGTGCCCCTGCCGCTCGACGACACGCACGAGCTCGACTTCTATGTGTGCGAAGCGGTGATAACACGTGGCTATTACTCGCCCTTCGACTTGCCTTGCCACATTGCGGCGACGGGCGGGCTGCGGGTGTTCGGCATGCTTCACAAGGGCGATGGCTTGGCTTTTGCCGATGTGCAGGTCAGCGACGGTGTGAACGTGATTTCCAACGCGGCGGTCGAATTGAACGGTGTGGCCATACCCTTCGAGGCTGCGAAAAATCGTCACGCCGCTTCGGGGGGTACAGTAGTGCTCAACACGCCGGGCGACAATGTGTTGACAGTGACGCCGATGGGCAGCACGACGCGGCGATACGTGGTGAAGGCCAGTGGCGATTTCGAACTCTTGAGCCCTGATTGGGACCAACGCTTCTTCGAGAACAGTTCGGTCGCCGTGAGCTGGAACGCCGCGCCCAATGCCAGCGCGTACAGCATTTTTTCAATGCAGCTCGAAACACCGTTCGCGCTCGACACCGACTTGAGTGTGGCCCCATCAGGCAAGGCAGTTGAATCGACCACTTTCAAAGTGGGTGCCGCGGGGCCTCGCTCGCTGAGTGTGTCGGCGTTGACAGCCGAAGGCTCGGTTTCCGCTTTGGGTGGCTCACATGTTCAAGTGTCGGTTGGCCGCTCCCGAATGTTCGACGTGATTCCCGCCGGCACTCAGCTGGGGCTGACGGGTGCTTTGGTGAAGCAGACCGCGATGGGGCAACCCGGTGACTTTGCCTATTTGAGCGCGTTCGACGGCGCGACGATGCTCACCCGCGCGCAAGTCGCGGTCGACGGCACGGCGCTTCGGTTCGACACCTTCAACCAGCAGTACGTGTTGAACAGCGGGCAATCGCTTACCTCGGGAGCCACTCACATACTCACCGCCAACCTCGCTAACCGGCCGGAGTTCGTGGCGTCGGTAGATGTTCCCAGCGACTTCGTGGTGTCGCCGCTTCCTGCCAGCATCCACCGAAATGGTGTGGTTCAGCTGTCGTGGTCTGCTGCCACCGGCGCCACGCAGGGCTACTCGGTGCTGGTGAGCGATGCGTCGGGTGGGGTGAGCTTCGCCGCTACCGCCTCGCAGACAGCGCTCGATGTGGGCGGGTTCGGTGTCGTCGGTAAAGCCTATGTCACTGTCGCGGCGGAGGGCTCCACGAGCGACCGCCACCTCAAGGTGCGCAGAGAGTACATGTTCGAAATCGACGTCACGCCTTAGTCCGGCAGCGATTGATTCACGGCAGCCCCAATAGCCACGTGTCAGTGTGGCCGCTTCTTGAAGCGCTCGTTTTTGAGCAGCGATTCGATGCGCTCCAAGACGTCGGCCTTGTAAACGCGCGAGCCACAGCTGCGGCAAGCGCCTTGGGGAACGTCGGTGAGTACCACCACCTTTTCATTCACCGTCATGCGCACTTCGACGGAGCGAAACTCGTAAAGGCCCAAACACGGGCAGTGGCCGTAATCAGGCTTCATGCACTTCTTCTCGGTGTCATCATCAGAAAAGGCGCCGTAAGATACCCAAGCCCGTGGCAAAGGTCCCGTCTCCCCATAACGCGAACCCGTTCGATACTGTCGAAAAGACACAGAAGGGCCGGGCCCCCAAGCCTGCACCTACCGCGCCCGCTTCGCCCAACGCCTTACGGGCCGAGAAAGAAGCCAAGGCCGCAACGCCTTTTCGCCCTCCGGCATCTTCGGGGGCCAAGCGCGCGGCTCACGCCTCGCCGGCGCCTGCCAAACCCGCGAACGATGGTTTTTCGTCGAGCCGCTCGCCGCATGAGCGCCACGTGGCGGCCAGTGCTCCGGCGATGCCCCCCGGGTTGCGGCCCACCAGCTCGTTGGCGGTGTTGCATGCGGCCTTGGAGCACGGCACTTATTTCGTCGACGAAGAAGAAGACAAAAAAAGCCGTGGTGCGCTGGAGCCTGACTTCGCCGCGGCGTTGGAAGAAGCGCGCAAGCTGCTTGCCAAGGTGAACGGAGTGGTGCGGGTCGGCCCGGGGCGAAATGAAGCGCGCCAACGGGTGATTCTGGTGGTGACGTCGCAAGGTTTTGGTGAAGCGTCGATGCAGCAGGTGCCTGAAAAAGTGAAAGGCTTCTCGACACTGGTGACCGTGCCGTACACGCTGTTGCCTTTGCGACGTGAGCGCTGAAAACGAAGGGAAATGACGTTGGAAATCGAGCAGACGTTGAAGCAACAAGTCGAGCGGGCCGCGGGGCGCTCGCTGGCGAGTCCGAAAGTGGTGAAGCTGAAGGGTGATGCCAGCAACCGCTCGTATTACCGGGTGGCCGATGGCTCATTGAGCTGGGTAACCATGGTGATGCCGCCCGACGCCAAGAAGGCGAGCGAAGAGGCGACCAAAGGTGAGCCTCCGAAAGAGCTGCCCTTCGTCAACGTGCACCGTTACCTGAGCGCGCTCAAAGTGCGGGTACCGCACATTCTTCGTTACGACGAGCCCGCCGGCATCATGGTGCTCGAAGACTTGTCAGACGTGACGTTCGAAGAAGCGCTGCGCGCCACGGGCAAGCAAGAAGCGCTCTACAAAGAAGCGGTCGAGCTGCTCGCCTATTTACGCGCCGGCGCCGAGAAGTACCCTGACCCGGCATGCCTTGCCTTTACCCGCTCCTTCGACGAAGACTTGTACGACTGGGAGCTGCACCATTTTCGTGAGTGGGGCTTAGAAGCGTGGAGCGGCAAAAAGCCCACCGCCGACGAGCGCGCGATGCTCGACAAGAATTTTCGCAACATCGCCAAGCAACTCGCCGCCGCGCCCAAAGGTTTCACCCACCGCGACTACCAAAGCCGCAACATCATGGTGAAGGCGG
Organism: Myxococcaceae bacterium; assembly: GCA_019694575.1. Taxonomy (GTDB): domain Bacteria; phylum Myxococcota; class Myxococcia; order Myxococcales; family Myxococcaceae; genus JAIBBR01. The sequence goes on along the minus strand of JAIBBR010000075.1, from coordinate 5,134 downwards.
GTGAGTTGGTGGTGATTGATTTTCAAGACGCGCTGCAGGGCCCCAGGCAGTACGACTTGGTGGCGTTGCTCCGCGACAGTTATGTGGAATTAGACCGCCGCTTCGTCGACGCGATGTTGGACCATTACATCGTCAGCTTCGAGCGCGAGACGGGCGAAAAAATCGATGCCAAGGGTTTCAAGGCGTTCTTCGACTTGCTTACCGTGCAGCGCAAGTTGAAAGATGCCGGGCGCTTCGAGTTCATTCACCGAATCAAGGGCAACCCTGGGTTTCTCGCCTCGATTCCCGCCTCGCTGCGCTACGTGAAGGCGGCGTTCGACAAGCAGCCTGAGTTGTGGCCGCTGCGCAAGCTCGTTGCTGGTTACGTGCCGGAGCTCGCGTAGCCCGATGAAGGCGATGGTGCTCTGCGCGGGGTTGGGCACGCGCCTTCGCCCGCTGACCAACCACTGGCCGAAGCCGGCGATGCCGCTGTTGGGCCAGCCGCTGTTTCGCTACACGCTGGCCACGCTGAAAGCCGCGGGCATTACCGACATCGGCATCAACACACACCATTTGCCCAAGGTGATGCAGCGCGTGGCGCGTGAAGAATGTACGCGCGCGGGTTGCACGTTGACGGTGGTGCACGAGTCGGAAATTCAAGGCACTGGCGGAGGCATTCGCGGGCTGCGCGATTTTCTCTCTGACGGCCCGTTCTTGGTGGTGAATGGCGACGTTTTATTTGCCGCCGATTTTCGGCCCTTCATCGCCGCGCACCTCGCCTCGAAGGCTGACGCGACGATGGTGCTGTTGCCGATGCCGGCGGGTGAAAAGTTCAACCCGGTGGAGTTAGATGCGACGGGTTGTGTGCGGCGGATTGCAGGGAAAGGGCCGGGCGGGGCGAAGCTGTCGCCGTGGCACTTTTGCGGCGTGCATGTGATGTCGCCGGCCATCTTCGACTTCATCGCACCGAGCGGCCCCACCGACATCAACCACGACACGTATTTATCGATGCTCGCGCAAGGCCGCACCGTGGGTTCCTTCACCGTGACAGGGCAAAAGACGTACTGGTCCGATTTGGGGACACCTTCTCGCTACGGCGCTACGCATCAAGACTTGCTTTTCGGGCAAGTGCCGATGGAGGTGTTTGGTGAGTCGTCTCCCTTTCACGGCCTGGTGGCGACTGGCGTGCGCACGTGGGTTCATCCGAGCGCGCAGTTGAGCGACGCCAAAGTGACGGGCCCGGCGTGGTTCGGCGAAGGCGCGAAATTAGGCGCTCACGTGCGCATCGGCGCCGCGACTTCAATAGGCAGAGGAGCCGTGGTTCCCGACGGGGTGGCCTTGAACCGCGTCAGCGTGCTCGATGGCGTGCGGGTGCCGAAAGTGCCACTGCTTGAAGACTGTATCGTGGGGCCTGATGGGCCGACCGCTTACATCTGAGGCACCACGCCTTCGTCAAAATTCACCTTATTTTTTCGGGGGTGCTTTAAGCTCGACCCAATCTGGTTCTGATACGGGCATCTGATTCGAGCCCCATTTCTTCCACCAGCCAGGGTTCCACTCTCTACTTGGAGTATCCTTGAGGTACGGCTTTTCTGCGACCAGCTTGTCTACTTTCGCGCCAATGGTGTCCGCGATGTTCTGAAATGCCCCCCTCATCTCGAGGGAACGGGTGTGCCGCGCTGCTGACCAAAGCGCGAGTTTTTCGTACGATATGAGGGTATAGGCGGCCGTGCGGCCGTCTTCGAGACGAGCCGGAATTTGGTCAAGATACCGTTGCAGACTGAAGGCCCCACCCGGTGTCATCCCTCTATTCAGTGCGCGACTCAGGTAGGCTTTTTGTCCCTCCATGGGTCGTCGGCTTGCATAGGGTGAGGAGCGCGGTCTCTCATTCAGTGTCCTCGCAAGGTCTGAAAGGTCTTTGGCGGAAATCAGGATTTTTTGGTGGGCACTCGGTTTTTGAGCACTCGAAGACGGGTGGGCGCTTGGCGCCTTGTGGCGACTCGGCCTGTACCTACTCTGGGCGGTTCGTATGCTTGCCATGGGTATTCTCCAAAACGTGAATGCCTGAAAGTTACGGCGAAGCGCTCCCTGAATGCCTAGGGGGAAGCGCAGACTCTTATTTCCCGAGATTGTACGCAGCAGAGGCCCTTCAAACGCAGGGCCGTCTACGGGTGAAACCGCGTTAGCACACAGGTGACGTTGTCAGTACCGCCGTGGGCGTTGGCCATTTCAATGAGCGTGCTGCAGGCCGCGTCGAGGTCGGCGTGCCGGGTCAACACTTCTTGAATTTGCGGGTCGGTCACCATGCCCGACAAACCGTCGGAGCAAAGCAGAAACACGTCACCGTCCATCGGGTCTACTCGGGTGACGTCGACCTGCACCGTGTCTTTCATGCCCAGCGCGCGGACAATCACGTTCTTGTGCGGAAACGCTTCAATCTCTTCGGGCGTGAGCTTCTTCGCCTTCAAATAATCGTTGAGCAGCGAGTGGTCTTCGGTGATTTGCCGCAAAAAACCTTTGCGGAAAAAGTACACCCGGCTGTCGCCCACATGGCCGATGTACGCCGAAGCGCCCGCGAAGTGCAGGGTGACGATGGTGGTGCCCATGCCGCGAAACCGCTGCTCTGAGCTGGCCTTTTCAAAAATGCGCACGTTGGCCAGCTTGATACCCGTGGCCAAGCGGTTCTCATCGTAGTTGCGTGTCTTGTCCATTTTGTAAGGCCACGTTGCTTCATGGTCCTTACCGGTCATGCTGAAGAACTCAGACAGCTCTTCAACCGCGATTTTCGAAGCGATTTCGCCTGACGAGTGCCCTCCCATGCCGTCTGCCACGACGAATAACTGCTGCTCCGGCAGGAGCAGAAAATTGTCTTCGTTGTGGTTGCGCTTCATGCCGACGTGGGTCAGCCCGGCGACATCGATTTTCATGGGGAGTGCATCAGTGACTTGCAAGCCGTTGAAGTTAACCAAGTCGATTCAAATCGGTCAAAGGAACTTGATACGAAACCCTTCCGTCAAAACGCGAGCGTGTCACCCACTTGCGTGCCGCTTGCCGCCAGAACACCAGCCGGTAGCTCAAGCACGGACTGTGCCGAAAAATGTATTCCGCTCACTCGCCAAGGCGGTAACGCGGGGTAGATTTGCACCACTTTACGCGCCGCGTCGAGAAACGCGACGTCGATGGGCAGCCGCATGAAGAAGGTGTGAATCGAATTGCATCGCTCGATGACCAAACCATGACCCACGGGAAAATGGCTTCGCCCCATCAAACCGACGAGGCGACCGAGGAATGAAGTGGCGCGTCGCCCCTGGTCGGCGAGAATCGCGCCTTGCCGGCTCGCATTGCGAATCGTGAGGAACTCCTTGTCCGCCTTGCTCAAACTGTTCGAGCCTCCGTTGAACCTGGTGCTGGTGTCTCCGCAGATACCACCGAACACCGGTAACGTCGCCAGACTGTGCGCCGTCACCGGCTGCAAATTGACGCTGGTCGAACCACTCGGCTTTTCCATCGCCGATAAAGAATTGAAGCGCGCCGGCCTCGACTATTGGGACAAAGTTTTTTTGAAGCTGCACGCGAGTAAAGAAGCATACGTGGCCTCGGCCCCCCATGCCCGCCGCTTTCTCTTTTCGGCCCGTGCGCAGAAATCGCTATGGGACGTGGCTTTTCAACCCGGTGACCATTTGGTGTTCGGCTCTGAGACCAAGGGCCTCGCGCCCGATTGGGTCGACGGTAGTATGGGCGAAGCGCTGACCATTCCGATGCTCGAAGAGCGCCGTTCGCTCAACTTGTCTACCTCGGTGGGAATCGCCGCTTATGAGGCGCTTCGGCAGATAGGGAGTAAAGTTCCGTGACGTTCATGCCCCGCCAGACTGTCGCATTGGAGCTGCTCAACGCGCATCGGCAGAAAGCCACTGGTTCACTGCGGCTCAAGAACGGTGGGCGCGAGTCGGTGCTGCTGCTCAAGCAGGGTGAGGTGGTGGGCGTCGAAATGGCGTTTGGCCAGCAGAGCGTGCTGCAGGGGTTGCTCAATGCGCAGCGCATTTCGTTGGGCCAGCTCGATGCGTTGTGGGCGCGGGGCGAAGGTGACGCGTCGAAGAACGAGACGTTAGAAGAGCTTGGCTCCAATCTCGATGAGGGGCGGCGTCTGCAGGGGCTCGCCAACATCAAGCGGTTGGCTGAGCTGTCGCAAGAGGCGCGCTTTGAGCCCGGTACCGTGGAGCGCGAGGGGCTGATGCTCCCTGGCGTCGAAGCGGTACGTGCCGCGTTCGAGCCGCTCGCTGCTGAAGATGAGCCGCCCAAGGTGTATCGCTGCCTTGACCCTGATGGGGCCTCACATTGGGTGCTGACTGACGACGAGCTGTCGTTCATTGAAGACTTGGGCGAGTTTCGCACCAATGACGGGTTGCCGCTCGAGCGCCGCGTGCTGCTCGAGGTGCTGGCCCGTGATGGCAAAGCCGAGTCGATGACCGAGGCCGAGTGGGAGCGCCGCGAGCGTGAACGCCGCGAAGCTGAAGAAGCCGCGCGCATCGCCGAAGAGAAACGCAAGGCTGAAGAGGCCGCCCGGCTTGCTGAAGAGAAGCGTCTGGCCGAAGAAGCGGCGCGTCTGGCTGAAGAGAAACGGCTGGCCGAAGAAGCCGCGCGAATTGCTGAAGAGCGCCGGTTGGCTGAAGAGAAGCGTCTGGCCGAAGAAGCGGCGCGCCTGGCTGAAGAGAAACGGTTGGCTGAAGAAGCCGCGCGAATTGCTGAAGAGAAGCGTCTGGCCGAAGAAGCGGCGCGTCTGGCTGAAGAGAAGCGGCTGGCTGAAGAAGCCGCCCGGGCAGAAGAAGAGCGCCGCCGGTTAGAAGAAGAAGCGCGGCTTGCCGAAGAGCGCAAGCGGGCCGAAGAAGAAGCCCGCCGGCTCGAAGAGCTCCGTTTGGCCGAAGAGGCCGCGCGGGCTGAAGAAGAACGCCGCCGTCGCGAAGAAGAAGCCCGCTTGGCTGAAGAGCGCCGGTTGGCTGAAGAAGCCGCGCGAATTGCTGAAGAGAAGCGTCTGGCCGAAGAAGCGGCCCGGGCAGAAGAAGAGCGCCGCCGGTTAGAAGAAGAAGCACGGCTGGCTGAAGAGCGCCGCCAGGCTGAAGAAGAGGCGCGTCGGCTCGAAGAGCTCCGTTTGGCGCAA
>JAIBBR010000074.1 GCA_019694575.1 Myxococcaceae bacterium | reverse complement strand
CGCGGCTGTGGGCGAGCGCGGCCAAGCGATAGGGGTGGTGGCTGCGGCGAAGCGCGGCGGCGGCACCCAAGGCGGTAAGCGAAGTGCCGGGCGAGGCCTCGAGCGCTTCGGCATAAGCCGAACCCAAGGCCTTGAGCGCTTCGGGGCTGCGCGCTGAAATGGGTACCAACACCGGCCAGGGCGTTGACCCGGCCCGCACCGGCGCGTGGCGAGAAGGCGGCTTGACAGGCGAGAACCCTTCGAGCACCGCGTGGGCGTTGGCCCCGCCGAAACCGAAGGAGTTCACCCCCGCCAGCGCCCGCTTACCGAAAGGCCACGGTTGGTGTTCGGTCTGCACCGCGAGCTTGAGCTTCTTCAAGTCGATGGCGGGGTTGGGGCGCTTGAAGTTCAGGTTTCGGGGAATTTCTCGGTGGTGGAGCGCGAGCGCCACTTTGATTAACCCGGCGACGCCCGAGCCTGATTCGAGGTGGCCAATGTTGGTCTTCACCGAGCCCACCCGAAGCGGGGTGTCTTTCGACCGGCCTTCGCCCATCACCGTGCCCAGGGCACGCGCTTCAATGGGGTCTCCGACGGGCGTGCCCGTACCGTGCGCTTCGACGTATTGCACTTCGCTGGGGTTCACTCCGGCGCGCTGGTAGGCCGCGCGCAACAGGGCGGTCTGCGCACTCTCGTTGGGCATGGTGATGGTCGGCGTGCGGCCGTCTTCGTTTATCGCCGTGCCCCGAATGAGCGCATAGACGCGGTTGCCGTCGCGAAGCGCGGCCGAGAGCGGCTTGAGCACCACCAGGCCTGCTCCTTCGGCGCGAACGAAGCCATTCGCACTGGCGTCGAACATTCGGCACTTGCCGTCTGGAGAAAGCATGGTAGCGCGCGAGAAGCCGATGCCCGGCTCGGGTACCAGCAGCACATTGACACCACCCGCCAGCGCCATTTCGGTCTCGCCTGAAGACAAGCTCTGGCAGGCCAGGTGGGTCGCCGTCAGCGATGAAGAACATGCAGTGTCGATGGCGACGCTGGGGCCGCGCAGGTCCAACTGGTGTGAAATGCGGTTGGCGCAAATGCTGGTGGCGATGCCACTGTTGCTGTGGGCGTCAATCAGGTGGCGGTTGGCGTGGCTCTGAACCAAGTTCCCATGGTCGTGCGCCGAAATGCCGACATAGACGCCGACCGCGCGACCCGCCAGTTGGTCAGGAGGAATGCCCGCGTCTTCTAAAGATTCCCAAGCAACCTCCAGCAGCATGCGCTGCTGAGGGTCCATCATGAAGGCTTCGCGCGAAGAAATGCCGAAGAAGGCAGCGTCGAAGCGGGTAATGCCATCGACGAACCCTGCCCGCCGGGTGATGATTTTTCCTCTTCGCTTCGGCTCGCGATGAAAAAAAGCGTCGCCGTTCCAGCGATCAGCGGGCACGTTGGTAATCGCTTCGCGACCCTCGACGAGGAGTTGCCAGAAGGCCTCAGGGCTGCGAGCGTTTCCAGGAAAATTGCAGCCAATGCCGACAATGGCGATAGGTTCAGTGTTGAGCAGCATGTTTTCTCCACGAGATGTTGTGCCGCCCGCGTCAGCACGAACCAAGCCACCTCATTTCGGCTTTTAAATACAGTTACTTAAGTCGTATTTCTGTTGCGGTGACACATCGTCGGCCGACAAGGCCGCTACACACACCGCTCCAGGTGACTGGTGTCTTTGGTCGGCGACGGTTTTTTGATGAGGCCAACAAATTTTCACGGCGCGCAGGCGCGGCGGGTTTCGAAACACACAACCCTTTGAAGGAAACATTTATGGTCTCGCCTCACACGTCGTCTGCCTTGACTGTCAGTGGCATCGTTCACAACGGCTTCATCATCGGCATGAAGAACGCCGCTTCACTGGTGGGCGCCGTCGCGCTCTGGCTGCTCACCGTGTGGGTGCCCTATCTCAACGTGGGCACCACCATCGGCTTGCTCGGATTGATTGCCGCCATGAGCCGAGGCCAAGTCATTTCGCCGACCGAAATTTTCAACGCCAATTACCGCAAGCAAATGGGCGAATTCTTCTTGGTGGGCGCCTTTGTTTACGTCGGCATCTTCATGGGGCTGATGTTTCTCGTCATTCCCGGCTTGGTCATCGCGCTGTCGTGGGGCTTGGCGCCGCTGCTCGTCATCGACATGGGCATCAACCCCACCGAAGCGTTGCAGCGCAGCAACAACCTCACCGCGGGCAAAAAGTGGAAAATTCTGGGCGGCACGTTGCTCGCCAGCCTGGCGGTCAATTCATTGGCGCTGCTCGTCAGCACCTTGGGCATGAAAGTGCACGCGGTGGTGGGCGTGTTGTTTTTCTTTATTGGCTTGGTGGTGTCGGTGGCGGTGGCGATGGGTGCCCAGGCGCACATTTACGGCACGCTGACGGGTGTCGGCCCCGGCGAGAAAGAAGACGTGAAAGCCGGCCCCATAGTGGGAGGCAGTTTGGCGGCCATCGTGGTCAGCCTGGTGTTGGTGGCGCTGATGGGCGGCGGCATGTCGAAACCGGCGCGCGACCTCGACTTGGTGCCCATGCCTCCCCCCGCGGCGGCGCTCGACGTGGGCAATGAGCCAGACACCACGCCCACCGCAGCAGAGCACCGAGGTGGCGAAAAGCGCGACGTGGTGCCGGCGGGCTTCGACGAGCCCAAGCCCAACAAGCGCGACGTGGCCGATTCAAAACGCCGCAACAACCGTAACCGTTAAGGAAATTAGGGCCCGTGGCGGGCCCTTAGGTTTGTCGTCAGTCGTCTAACGACATTTTCTCGGTCACATCGTCTTCGGTGAGCACGGGCTTGGGTAACGTGTCGAGCACCGGCCGCAACAAGTTCATCGCCAATGGCACATAGGGCTCGACGTCGGGGCCCAGCTCTTTGCCGTAATTGGCGGCCACTTCTTTCAAGCCGTCGTCATGCGAAGAGAAAGAGCCGCCCGCGTCAGCCGCCCACGCTTCTTGCCCGTCGTAGCAGCGAATCAACCGTGCCTCTACCGACGCTTCGAAGCCATCGCCCTTGGGCGACACGTTCGGCTTGAGCCAAATCAAACCGTCGAGCCCTGCAGTGCAGCTCGCTTTCCAATCGAACGCGCCCGCTTGTGCCGCGTACGACATCACCAAGAACTCGCGCTTCATGTTGACGTAGCGGCGCGCCACTTGGCCGAGCAGTGGCCCCGCTTTTTCTTGCCCCGCGGGCAACGGCTGCACCACCACCGACAAACGCTTTACCTTCGTTTGGTCGACGGTGGCCCAGTCGTCACGGGTACGGTGCATTTTTACAACGGTGCAAGAAGTGAGGCACAGACACGCCAGCCAGGTAAGGGTTTTCATGGGGGTCGAAAACTACTTCAGCCAGGTAAGACTTGCGTAAAGGCAATGCAGTTTGGCAAAGGCACTTCGCGAAATGGGGCGAGCGTGCACAGTGGTTTGGGCGGTAGCGGTTTTGGCGGCCTGCACTTCGGGCGTGGGCGATTGCGAACCGGGCCGCACTTACACGTGTTACCCCGGGCCCACCGAAACGCAGGGCGTGGGCGAATGCCATGCCGGTTCTTTTGTCTGCAATGCCGAGGGCCGCAAGCCCCCCTGCGTAGGCGCCGTGGTGCCGATGGCCGAATTGTGCGACGCGCGCGACAACGACTGTGACGGGCAAGTCGACGAAGAGGTGAGCAACGCCTGTGGTGGCTGCTTGGAGCTCGACAATCAGCCGGGAGCCGCGTGCCAAGGCTGCGGCGTCTTCGTGTGCGCGGGCAAAGACACGCTCACCTGTTCGGGCGGGCCGCTCAACAATTGCGGCCAGTGCAACGCGCCGATGGTGCAGGGTTTGGGCGTGGCGTGCGTGGGCGCCAACGGTTGTGCTGGCACCACTGGCTGCCCTGCTGAAGGCGGTGCGGTCGCGGTGTGCGTAGCGATGGAAAAGAACAACTGCGGCGCGTGCGGCCAGTCAGACGTGTTGAGCCTGGGCATGGCGTGCACCAACGGAGGTTGCCCGGGAACTCGCCAGTGCAACACCGCCGGCAATGGCTGGGTGTGCACGGGGCCTGGCCGAAACAACTGCAACGCCTGTGGCCAGCCCGACGTCGAAAATTTGGGCCAGCGCTGCATGAGTGGAGGCGCCACGTGCGGTGTGTGGCAATGCAACGCGGCGGGCAATGGCGCTGAATGCCGGCCGGCCACTGACGACGTCGACGGCGACCAAGTGCCCGGCCCGTGTGACAACTGCGCGGCGGTGGCGAATGGCAACCAGTCCGACATCGACAATGACGGCGTCGGCGACGCATGCGACAACTGCCCGGCGCTGCTCAACGCCTCGCAAGCCGATTCAGATTCTGACGGCCGCGGCGACGGGTGTGACAATTGCCCCTCGGTGGCGAACCCTTCGCAAAGCGATGCCGACCACGATGGGGTGGGCGACGCGTGCGACGGTGACGACGACGCCGACGGTGTCGGCGACGCGATGGACAACTGCGTGGGTGTGGCGAACCCGTCTCAGCTCGACAGTGACGGCGACGGCGCGGGCGACGCGTGCGACAACTGCGCGGGCGTGGCCAACCCCACCCAGGCCGACATGGACAACGACGGCGTGGGTGACATTTGCGACATTTGCCCTGGCTCGCAGAACGCAAACCAAGCCGACACCGACGGCGACGGCATTGGCGACGCGTGTGACACCTGCCCCCTTTTGGCCAACCCAGCGCAGACCGACTCTGACGTCGACGGCCACGGCGACGCCTGCGACAACTGCCCCACGCTTGCCAACGCGATGCAAGTCGACAGCAACGGCAATGGCCGTGGAGACGTGTGTGACGTGCTCATCAGCGAAGTGTCAGCGGCGGGGCCGAACGGCGCGGGCGACGAATTCATCGAGCTCTATAACCCGGGGCCCCAAGCGGTGAGCTTGTCAGGGTGGAAAGTGCAGTACCGCTCCGCGGCCGGCACCGCGTACCAGACAATGGAGACACTGCCGATGAATGCCTCCATTGCTTCGAAGGGGTATTACCTGGTGGCCTCGGGCACGGCGGGTGGTTACACCGGAGTGCCGGCGGCTGACTTCGTGGCGCAGACGGGCGCGGGTGCTCCGAGCACCTTGGGCATGTCGGGTACCGTGGGGCATGTGCGGCTCGGGTTGCCAGGGCAGGGCACGGCGTTGAGCAACCCCGACGGCGGTATCGACTGGCTCACTGCCGACACGGTGGGTTGGGGCGCCACGGCGGTGGGGTCTGAAGGCCACCCCGCGCCGCTGCCTGATTTCACCGCGGGAGCATCGATTGAGCGCAAGGCGAACACCGCCTCCACGGCAATGTCGATGACCAACGGAGCTGATCAACTGCTCGGCAATGGCTTCGACAGTCAGAACAATTCTGCCGATTTCGTGGTGCGGCCACTGCGGCAGCCGCAGAGCACGCAGTCGACTCCCGAGCCCTAAAAACAGGCACTGCCGCGGGGTGAAGCTCGGCTTGACCCGAGCGGTGCCGCACCCTAGAAGGCCCCCACTCGTCACTGCTTAAAGTCACTTGTGCGAAAGGCTTTGTCACATGCGTTCTTTGGGAGCCGTTGTCGCCGTACTCTCGCTGGCGTTTTGGGGTTGTGAAAAAAAGGCGGCTCCAGCGCCCGCGCCCACCAAGGCGCCTGAAGTGGCGGCGGCGCCTGCCGAGAGCGACACCATTCTCATCGGTGAAGTGGGCTCGCTGACTGGCTCTGAAGCGGCTTTCGGCATCAGCACCAAGAACGGCATTGCGCTCGCGGTTGAAGAAGCCAACGCGGCCGGCGGCGTGAAGGGCAAGAAGCTCGAAGTGCGCGTTTACGATGATCAGAGCAAGCCCGAAGAGGCGGCCAACGCCACCACGCGGCTCATCACCCAAGACAAAGTGAAAGTGGTGCTGGGTGAAGTGGCTTCATCGAACTCGTTGGCGATGGCGCCGATTGCCCAAGAAAAGAAGGTGCCGATGATTACGCCTTCGTCGACCAACCCCAAGGTGACTGAGGTGGGCGATTACATTTTTCGCGTCTGCTTCATTGACCCGTTTCAAGGCTTCGTGATGGCCAAGTACGCCCGCGACGAGCTGAAGTTCGGCAAAGTGGCAATTTTGAAAGACGTGAAGAGCGCCTACTCGGTGGGTTTGGCTGAAGTCTTCGAGCGCAAGTTCACCGAGATGGGCGGCAAAATCGTCGCTACCGAAAGCTATTCGAAGGGCGACAGTGATTTTCGTGCGCAGTTGACCGCGCTCAAGAAGCAGAAGGCCGAAGGCATTTACGTGCCCGGTTACTACAACGACGTGGGCATCATCGCCCGCCAGGCCAAAGAACTGGGCGTCAAGGCGGTGATGATGGGCGGCGACGGCTGGGACTCTGACAAGCTCTTCGAGCTCGGCGGTGCAGCGGTCGAAGGGGCGTTCGTCAGCAACCACTATTCGGCTGAAGACCCGTCGCCCGTGGTGCAGAACTTCATCACCAAGTACAAGGCCAAGTTTGGCAGCGTGCCCGACTCGCTGGCGGCGTTGGGCTACGACTCGGCGCAAGTGGCGATTGAGGCGATGAAGCGCGCGCCCGATTTGTCGGGCCCGGCGCTGCGTGACGCGATTGCGCAGACGAAAGACTTTCAGGGCGTGGCGGGCAAAATTTCACTCGACGACAAGCGCAACGCGGTGAAGCCGGCGGTGGTGCTCAAGGTGAAAGACGGCAAGTTCGCTTATGTGGCGACGGTGAACCCGTAGTCGGCGCTTTCTTCGCTGGAGCGCCATGTACGGTTTTCTTCAACACGTCATCAACGGGTTGGCCGCGGGCACCATTTATGCCCTGGTGGCGCTCGGCTACACCATGGTGTACGGCGTGTTGAAGTTGATCAACTTCGCCCACGGCGACGTGATGATGGTCGGCGTCTACGTCGGCTACGCGGTGGCGTTTTTACTGGGCCGCGACAGCTTGGGCTCCACGGGCAGTGTGTTGCTCATTTTCGCCGCGTCGATGGCGGCGTGCGCGCTGCTCGGGTTTCTCATCGAGCGCTTTGCCTACCGGCCGCTGCGTGAAAAGCCGCGCCTCACCGCGTTGATTACCGCCATCGGCATTTCTTTCGCGCTCTCGTACGGCTTTCAGCTCGACGCGCAGGTCAATGTAAGAGGCACGCAGGTGACGTTGTTGCCCGGAGCGGCCGCCCGCGCGTTTCCCGAAATCATCACTCCTGTCGAATGGCTGAACATTGGTGATGGCGAAGTGGTGATTTGGAACCGCCAAGTCATCTCGTTTCTCATCGCCATCGGCTTGATGGTGGGCCTGCAGTACCTGGTTTTTCGCACCCGCTTTGGCCGGGCGATGCGCGCGGTCTCGTTTGACCACCGTGTCGCCGCGCTGCTGGGCATTCCCGTTGACCGGGTCATCGCCATGACCTTCATGCTCGGCTCGTCGCTCGCGGCCGCGGCCGGTTTGCTCTACGCCATCAAAGACACGTCGGTGCAGCCGCTGATGGGCTTGTATGTGGGCTTGAAAGCCTTCGTGGCGGCGGTCATCGGAGGCATCGGGCATGTGCCCGGCGCATTGGTCGGCGCGCTCGCGCTCGGGCTGTGCGAAGAATTCGTGGTCGGCTACACCAATTCAAGCTGGCGCGACGCGGTGGCTTTCGGCTTTCTCATCGTGGTGCTCCTCTTGCGGCCCGAAGGTTTGTTCGGCCGGGTACAGGCAGAAAAGGTCTAAGCGCCCGTGCTTCGCTCGCTGACACCCGTCGCCATTGCCATTGCGGTGCTGGCGTTGGTGCAGGTGCTGCTCAACACCTTCGAGATGGAATTTGTCTCGGTGCTGGCAATGAAAGTCGGCATCAGCGTGATTCTGGCGGTGTCGCTCAACATCATCAACGGCATGACGGGGCAGTTTTCCATCGGACATGCCGGCTTCATGGCGGTGGGCGCGTACACCGCCAGCGCGCTCACCTTGACGCTCGCTGATTACCGGCTCTCGTTCTTGCCTCCCGCGCTGTCTGACCAGGTCTATTTCGTGCTCGCGCTGCTGGTTGGCGGAGCCGCAGCGGCCCTGGCTGGTTTTCTGGTGGGGCTCCCGTCGTTGCGTCTGCGCGGCGATTACCTGGCCATCGTCACTTTGGGTTTTGGCGAAATCATTCGTGTCGTCGTGCAAAACAGCCCGTCGTTGGGAGGCTCGCTCGGCCTCAACAACGTGCCGGGGTACACCACGGTGGCGATGGTGTGGTTCTGGGCCTTCGTGGTGGTGTTGCTCGCATTTCGCCTAAGCCAGTCGCCGCATGGCCGCGCGCTCTGGGCAATTCGCGAAGACGAAGTGGCCGCCGAAGCGATGGGCGTCGACACCACCGGTTACAAAGTGCGCGCCTTCGTCGTCTCTTCATTCTTCGCTGGCGTCGCGGGAGGCCTCTTCACCCACTACCTGCGCATCGCCACGCCCGCCAAGTTCGACTTCATGCTCTCGATGGAAGTGGTGGTGATGGTGGTGGCGGGTGGCTTGGGTTCAACCACCGGGGCGGCGACCGCGGCCATCTTCTTGACGTTGTTGCCTGAAGGGTTGCGCACCTTGTTTCGCTCGGTGGGCCCTGAAGACGGCTCGTGGGCCGACAAGGTCGACCAAGTGCGCATGCCCATTTACGGGTTGCTGTTGGTCATCATCATGCTTACCCGGCCGCAGGGCATTTTCGGGCGGCATGAAGTGTGGGACCGCTGGTTGAAGCCCAAGAAAAAGCCGGTGCCGGCATGAGCGCGCTCTTAGACGTGCGCGGCGCCACCATTCGCTTCGGTGGGCTCACCGCGCTCGACAATTTCAACCTCACCGTGGCCCAAGGCGACTTGAAAGGCCTCATTGGCCCCAATGGCGCGGGCAAAACCACCGCCTTCAACGTGCTCACCGGCGTGTACGCGCCCACCGCGGGTGAAGTCTTCGTCTGCGGGCAAAAGGTGAACGGCCAGCGGCCCAACCACATTAACCGGCTGGGTTTGGCGAGAACGTTTCAGAACATTCGCCTCTTCAAAGAGCTGACCGCGCTCGACAACGTGCGGGTGGCGGTGTTGGCGCAAACCCAGCCGATTTTCGCTCGCCAACGCATTGCCGACATGCGCTGCGCGGGAGGCATGAGCGCGAAGTGGGCGCATGCGTTGGAAGCCGCCAACAATTACCTCGACTGGTGGCGCGCTTTCTTGAAGACGCCGGCATTCTTGCGCGAAGAAGAAGAGCTGACTGAGCGGGCGCAGGCGCTGCTCCACGTGATGGACTTAGGCCACCGTGCTGACGAGCAAGCGCGCAACTTGCCGTACGGCGAGCAACGCCGGTTAGAGATTGCCCGCGCGTTGGGTACGCAGCCCAAAGTGCTGCTCCTCGATGAGCCGGCCGCGGGCATGAATACCGCTGAAAAGGCGGCGCTGATGAAGTTGATAAAAAAAATCAGAGAAGACTTTCGCGTGGGCATTTTGCTCATTGAGCACGACATGAAGTTGGTGATGGGCATTTGCGAGCACCTCACCGTGTTGGATCACGGCGAGACGATTGCCGCGGGTCTGCCGGCCGAGGTGCGGCAAAACCCCAAAGTCATCGAAGCGTACCTGGGAGAGGCCCCGGTTCATGCTTGAGCCCGTGAAAACATTGGGCACCCGCGCTGAACGCAAGAGGTTGCTCGACGTGCAGGGCGTCAAAGTGGCGTACGGCGCGATTGCCGCGCTCAAGGGGGTTTCGCTCTCGGTAGGCGAAGGCGAAGTGGTGGCGCTCATTGGAGCCAACGGTGCGGGCAAAACGAGCACTCTGCGCGCGGTGAGCGGTATGCTCAAGCCCGTGGGTGGCAGCATCACCCTGCGCGGGCAAGACATCACCGGTCACAAAGCGCACACGTTGGTGCCCAAGGGCATGGCGCACGCTCCTGAAGGCCGCGGCATTTTTCCCAACCTCACGGTGGAAGAGAATTTGAAGTTGGGGGCGTTTTTGCGGCACGACACCGACGGCATCGAGGCTGACGCGGAAAAGTCGTTCACTTTTTTTCCGGTGTTGAAGGAGCGCCGCAAGCAAATGGCCGGCACGCTGTCGGGCGGTGAGCAGCAGATGCTGGCCATTTCACGCGCGCTGATGTCGCGGCCTCAGTTGCTGTTGCTCGATGAGCCGTCGCTGGGCTTGGCGCCGCAAGTGACGCAGACGATTTTTCGTATTTTGCGTGAAGTGAATGCGCAGGGCGTTTCAATTTTGCTGGTGGAGCAGAACGCGCACCTGGCGCTCGGGCTGTGTCATTGGGCTTATGTTTTGGAGACTGGCGAAGTGGTGATGAATGGCACCGGCGCCGAGTTGCTGCAGAGCGACGACATTCGCAAAGCGTATTTGGGCGAGTAGACCCCTTAGGCGGCCCCGCTCGTTTCTCATTGGGCGAAAGCGGGGTGAGGGTGATCACTTGTCTGCGCAAAACCCTTCGTGCCAGCCTGACGATGGTTAGCGGACATCTGGTTTCAATCAACTATCGAAGCTTTCTTGGAGCGACATCATGGCGCCTGTAGCCCCCACAAATTTACGGATTTCCTTTCCAGAGGTCACTTCGGCTGAGCCCGGAAATAAATCACCACCTGCTGATGTGTCTGGGGCCGATAGTGCGCCAATCAAGGAAGGCAACAAAGGTTGGTTTGCTCACCAAAATAACCAGAAGGTTTACCACGCGGGGCTCACCCCCAATGGTCAAGACAAGTCGTTGAATGCAGCTGAAGCGCTGGCACACGAAGTCTCACGCCTCGCGGGTGGCAAGTCATTTGACATGTACATCGAAGCACCCTCTACGGATAACCAGTTGATCACCAACCGACTTGTTATCGAAGGGCCGCCTGATGTTCTCGAGACCATGAAGAAGGCGATGAAGGTGTCGCCTGGAGCACGTTCATCACCCGGTCATTACCCCTACGTGCCGGGGCCTACCGGTTTCTATTTGCTCAACAGTGAGTCGTATAAAGACCAATTGATCTTTCATCGCTACCCCGAGACAACTACTTCGGAAGTTGTTTTTCGCACGACCAACGGCCCATCAGCGCGCCCAAACTTGAAAGAGTCGGCCGAACTTCTGCAAAAGGAGCTCGGTGCCAGCGTGGTTGTGTCCTTGCTGGGCGAAAAAATCATCGTGAAAAACACGGAAGATTCATGGCGAATGATGAATGTTCCCGCGGTATTTCATGGTCATTTGGTAGAGCAACGCAGCACCTACCTTGAGAACCGGCTGCGCGTTCGCGGTGACCTTCTCGAAGCGTTTCGCGATGTATTCGAGGCGGACGGAATGAGCGCGCGTGCCGACAATTCACCCACCGATTTCCGTTTCGTCCAAAAAGTCGAACGCGGCGAAGAAGAATATGCCGCGAACTTGCTGGTCCAGCCAGACCACAAGGATGGCTATGCACTTCGGATCATCTATCGTAACGGTGCCACGCCTAAGAACACGCCGCCGCTTCCCGAAACTTTTACCGATAGCAAAGGCACCGTCTGGACGTTGAACAAATTTATTGAGAGAGGGACCCGCACGATCCCGGTAGAAAAGCTTTCTGGCACCACGTCCGGTACGCTTGCGGTGCCTGACATGTCTCAACAAGAAATAACGCAAAAAGTTGAAGACATCGATAATCCCAAAGATGTGTTGGCTCGCAGCATCAAGACGGCCATTGAAAAACATCTCATCGAACATTTAACGGGCGTGGTTCCGTTCGATGTTCGGCCTGGAAAAAATGCTGAAGGTCAAGATGTGTTCGTGGTGGAAGCACCCACAGCCTCGATGGAGCCCCTCAAACTTGCGCTTCTTGAGCTGAAGATGTTCGGCGAGATGGGCTACTCAAAAAAAGTACGAGAAGCGAAAAAGGAATACGCCGAAGAAAACCCAGAGTGGATGAATTTTTGGGGACCTCCTCCAATGTTTTTTCCTCCGTCGCGCAGAGGCTTTCTTGAGCCCATCGATGGCGGGTATTCCCGCGGCGAGGTTGTGTTCGTAGGTGATTTTGGGGTCGCTACTCCCATTGTTCTGACTGAGAAGGCTCCGTCCAAACCAGCTCCAGAACAATAGCCCGCGCCAAACAGAAGTCGTCTTGAGTGAGTGCCTGCCCGCCGTTACTGCGGGCAGGTGAACTCGACTGCCTTCTCATCGTTGGCGCCCACTTCGACCGTCTGCACCGCGCCGGGCTTGGTTTCTCCGTTGGCGTCGTAGCAATCGAAGCGCACCTTGTGCTTGCCGGCCTTCACCTTCTTGCCCGTCACCGGTGACGAGCCTACCTTCTTGCCGTCGATAAAAATGTCGGCGGTGTCACTGGCGCTCAAGTTCAAGGTGCCTTCTTCGGCTGGAGCCGCTTCGGCAGGTTCAGCCGTAGCCACTGAAGGAGCCACAGGATGCGCGGCGGGTGCTGCCACCGCGGCAGGTTTGGGCGCTGGCGCGGGCTTCGGCACCGCGGCGGTTGCTGGCTTCGCGGCGATGGGCGCAGGTGGTGCTGCTACGGGAGCAGGTGCTGGCACAGCCGCCGGAGCTGGCTTCGCCTCTTCAACCGGCTTGGCAGCAGCAGGAGCCACCGGCGCTTCTTTTGGCCCCGCCAAGAGGCCCGGCCACTCGCGCACCGTCACGTCGGCGGCTTTGGCGAACTGCGGCGACTTTTCGGCCCGCAACGTGTCGCCCGACAACCACCCTGTGCCAATGGCTCCCAACGAGACCAGGGCGAATAGCCCAGCCATCACCGTGCTCAAGCCATTCATGTGATTCCTCCTGTCACTTGCGTCACACCCTCTGCTAGGACGCCTGGCGTTTTCGCAGCCGTTCCAACTTTAGAGCAGTTTTCAAAAGTGCTTCATCTGTGTCGTTCATCTCGCTTTTTAGCCTGTAGGGGTCTCAATTGAACTTCTTAGCCATCACCGCCATCGTCGCTCTCTCACAAACGCCTACCCCCGCACCGACGGCCGAATTGTCTGCCGCCGAGCGCGCTGCCCAAGCCGCTGAGCGTGCCGCCACTGCCGCCGAGCGCACCGCTGCCCTGGCGCAGAAAATGGCTGAAGCGGCTGGCGTGGTGCCACCCGCCGGCGCCGCCGCCGAAGAGAAGAAAGAACCGAAGAAAGAGGTGTGGGTAGGCAGCGTAGGCTTGAGCTTGATTTCGCTCACCGGCAACACCGACGCCATCACCGTAGCCACCAATGCCGCGGCCGATGGCACTTTCGGTGCGTGGGCGTTGGGCCTGCGGTTGTCGGGTGCGTACGGGCAGACCCAAGGCGCCGACGGTGCCGCGCCCACGGTGTCGGCACTCAAAGCGTCAGGCTCGGTGCGCGGTGACCGCTCGTTCGGCTCGCTGGTGTCAATCTTCGCGCTGACCGGCGTTGATACCGACCACGTGAAGAGCGTCGAGTACCGTTGGTACGGTGAAGCTGGCGCGGGCCTCACCTTCCTCAACAAGAAAGAAGGCGAGAAAGACAAAGAATGGGAACGCGCGTTCCTTCGGGTCGACCTCGCGGCCCGCTATGCCCACGAAGCGCGCTTTCAGTATTACCCGACGCTGTTGGCGTTGCCCGCGGCCGACTTGGTGGCCCCTCGCGTAGGCGTGGTCTTCCGTTACGCGGTGACGAAGGGCATTCGCTTCTCAGAAGAAGCCGAAGTGATGCCCAACGTGCTCGGTGAGACGGCCGGTAAACGCGTGCTGGTGAATTCGACCACCAAGCTGTCGGCACAGTTGACTGAAATGCTGTCGACGAACGTGGCCTTCTTGGTGAACTCTGACTCGGTGCCTGCGCCGGGCAAAAAGCCAGTCGACACCGCGCTCACCGTTGGCCTCGAAGCCGCGTTCTAAAAGAGCAAGCCAAGGGCTTGGTGTTGGGTTGCAAAACCCGACACCACAGGCCGCTCTACAGTAACGCTCGTGTGGTGCGCGCTGTTGGCGCTACGATTCACTCTGACGTGAGCCCCAAGCTTGCAGCCCCTGAGCAGCTCGTTCGGTCTCTGGCAGAGATCGCCGTTGAGCTGCAGCGTGCGCGCAGCGTCGATGCCGTGGTGCGCGCCGCCGTTCGCGGCTTGACGCAATTGGGCGTGCACTTGGCGGTGATGGGCGTCGAAGGCGACCACAGCTGGATTCGTTATGTCGAGTTGGGCCCTGATTCGCCGCTCAACTTGATTGGCCACGCGTCACCTTTGGGCCGTTCGGGGCCGGTGGTGCCCGGTTCTCCCTTGCACACCGCGCTCACCGAGCGGCGCGCTGTCTACACTGAAGAAGCCGGTAAATGGTCAGCGGCCTTTTGGGCCAGCGCTCTGCCGAAAGACGCTGCGAAGGTCAAAGCCTTCGAGAACCACCCGACTTTTTCGCGCTGCATCATCGCTCCTGTCTTCGTGCGCAATGAGCGCTGGGGAGCGTTGGTGCTGATTTCGCGCGTGTTGGCCCTGGCTGACTTGCCCGCCTGGGGGTTGTTTACCTCGCAGTTTTCTTCAGCCGTTGAGGTGGCCGATACCATCGAGCGGCTCGAGCGGCGCAACCGCGAGCTCGAAGCCATTCGCGGGCTGGTGTCAGCCGGCCCGGCCGAGCATTTCGACAGCCTGGTGGCTGAATTGCTTGCCACCGCGGCGCGCGCCGTGTCGAGCGACGGGGCGGTGCTTTACCGCCTCGACGCCGAGCGCAAAGAGCTGGTGATGGTGGGGTTGCCTTTTGGTTACGAAGGGCCGCTGGTTGAACGGTTTCGCCGCTTGAAGACGCCGGCTGCTCCGCGCTGGTCGGGTGATTCGACGGCCCAGGCTTTCGACGTCAACACCTTTCCCTTCGGTAACAACGTGTCGGCCACCGGCTTCAAGCAGTTTGTGGCGGTGCCGCTCAACGTCGCCGGGCAGGTGTTGGGCGTGGTGATTTTGGCGCGCCGGCTCGACCAACCTTACGAAGCGCACGAGGTGCACACTGCCGAAGTGTTGGGCGAGCAAGTGTCGACACAGGTGCAGCGCGCTCAACTGCTCGAAGAAGCGTCGCGCCGGGTTCGACACCTCACCGCGCTCAATGAATTGGCCAAGGCGGGCAGTGGTGCCACCGAAATGGGCAGCGTCATTCACCGCGTGCTCGAGCAACTGCAGACTGCGCTGGCCACCGACTCGGTGACGGTGCACTTCTTGGCCGGCAACCGGTTGGAGCTCGCCGGCAAGCAGGTGCGCTCAGACCCTACGGGGGCACGGTGGTGGGGCAAGTCTGAAGAATACATACCCTTCGACGAGACGTCGCTGGTGGGGTTGGCCGCTGTGCGGGGCACCAGCCAGGTCGCCACCGCGGCCGACGCTCCTTTGTTGACGGCTGAAGAAGCGAAGGTGCGTGGCTTCAAACACATGATTGCCACTCCGCTGGTGGTGGGCGGGCGTTTGCTCGGCACAGTGTCGGCGGCGCGGCGCGGAGACGAGCCCTTCACCGATGAAGACGTGATGTTGTCGCAGAGCTTGTCGGCCCACTTCGCCATCGTGGTCGACCAAGTGCGCTTGGTTGAAGACTTGCGCAACAGTTACGACGCGCTTGCCGCGACGCAGGCTGAAATGGTGCGCCGCGAACGGCTGGTGGCGCTGGGCGAAGTGGCCGCGGTGATGGCGCATGAAGTGCGAAACCCGTTGGGAGCGATTTTCAACGCGCTGGCGTCACTCAAGCGCACCGTGAAGCCCAACGGTGACGGCGCTTTTTTGCTCGAAATTCTGCAAGAAGAAGCCGACCGGTTAGACCGCATCGTCGGTGACTTGCTCGACTTGGCGCGCCCTTTCGAAGCGCAGCTGAGGCCGGTCAATATACAGACGCTGGTGGCTGCCGCCGTCGACGCGGCGTTGGCGCACGGTGATTCAACGCCTCATGTCAAGGTGGTGACGGCGCTCGAGCGCGAGAACATGCCTTTTCTTCTCGACGCCCAGTTGATGCGCCAAGCGCTGCTCAATTTGCTTCTCAACGCGGTGCAAGCGATGCCTCAGGGAGGCACCATCACCGTGCGTGCGACAGTAAACGTAGGGCTCGAAGCGGGCAGCCGACGCACCCTGACGCTCGACATTGAAGACCAGGGCATTGGCCTGCCGGTAGAAGTGCGGCGAAAAATTTTTCAGCCCTTTTTCACCACCAAAGCCAAGGGCACCGGTTTGGGTTTAGCGGTCGTCAAGCGCATCGTCGACGCGCACCACGGCGATATTCGGGTGGCGTCGGGCCCTGAAAAGGGCACCGTCTTCTCTCTGGTGATTCCTGAAGACCCGTTGGGTGATGCCGACGGTGACACGGCTCAGGCCAGCACTGCGTAAGGCGTCTTCATCGCTCTCAAAATGCCAGCGTACATGCCGTATGACAGTACGGCATTAAAAGGCCTTTGAGGAGCGCGGGGAGCGCTTTGTCTAATTCAATTGTCAGACATCGGTTTTGCTCGCCTGTCGCGCTGTCACCATCATTCGCGTCTTCTGCGTCGAGTGATTTTAAGCGTGCTGCTCCGTCGGGTCTACACCGGCGAACGCAGTCGCTTCGAGGCCCTGTGCCATGCGCTGGTGCTCTGCTGAAGCCAGCCGCTGCACCAGCTGCTCTGCGGGCCGCACGAAACGCTGCGCCAGTTTATCGAGCCGCGCATTGGCCGCGACGACATGACTTTCTGACACCGTGCCTTTTTCAACCGCCTTGACCAGCGCGTCGAGCGCGCGCCGCTGCACGTCGGCATGGTGGCAGACGAGAAACAAATCAACGCCCGCCTGCGCCCCCGCCACAATCGCTTCTTCAATCGCGAAATGGTCGGCAATGGCTTTCATTTCCAAATCGTCGCTCACCAGCACGCCGTCGAATTTCAGCGCTTCGCGCAAAAGCCCCTGCAACACACGCGGGCTCATCGTGGCAGGCACTTTTTTGTCGATGGCTTCGAAAATCACGTGCGCGGTCATCACCGAGCACAAGCCATTCGCCGCGTAGGCGCGAAAAGGTACCAACTCGATTTGCTGCAAGCGCTCCATTGCGTGTGGCAACCGCGGCAAGTGCAAGTGCGAATCTTGCGAGGTGTCGCCATGCCCGGGAAAATGCTTCGCGCACGACGCCACGCCCGCGCCTTCGATGCCTTGGGCGAGCGCGACGCCGAGCCGCGCCACTTCGTGGGGTGAAGAGTGAAAGGCACGGTCGCCAATCACCGGGTTTTTCGGGTTGGTGTCGATGTCGAGCACCGGCGCGAAGTCCCAATCGAAGCCGAGGCTGCGCACTTCATAGGCCAATAGCGCCCCCACCCGCCGGGCAAGCGCCACATCGAGCGACTTGCCAATAAAGCGCATGGGAGGCAACGCGGTGAAGGGCGCCCCGCGCAGCCGCGCGACGCGGCCGCCTTCTTGGTCGACCGCCATCGCGAAAGGCCGGCCTGCGCGCTGCTTCAAAGCAAAACATAGCTGCGCCGTCGCTTCGGGTGAGGTGATGTTGCGTTTGAAGAGAATCGCTCCGAACAACCCTTCGTCAATGAGCGCCGCGGTGGCGTCAGGCAGCGTCGTTCCGTCGAAGCCCACCATCAACATGCGGGCGCACTGTCGGCGCAGAGAGGCAGAAGCCATGGCGCACTCAAAATAACCTTGTTTGCCCAGCGAGTGGTTGGCGATTAGAAAAATCGAAGGAGGTCATAGCGATGGCCAATAAAACAGCAGCGCTCGATTTTTTGCGGCTCGCGGCGGCGGGCCATGTCGACGAGGCTTACGCCAAATTCGTTTCTCCCCGGTTGGTGCACCACAACGCCTATTTCGCGGGTGACGTCGACACCTTGAAAGCCGCCATGCGTGACAGCGCTCGACAAAACCCAGCCGCGCACCTCGACGTGAAGCGCGCGGTCGAAGAGAACGACGTGGTGGCCGTGCACTCCCACATGCGGTTGCAGCCCGACACCCCTGGCATCGCGGTGGTGCACCTGATGCGCTTTGAAAACGGCCGCATCGTCGAATGGTGGGACATCGGCCAGCAACTGCCGGCCGACTCGCCCAACCATAACGGCGTTTTTTAACCCCACTGTTCACTTGGGTTGAACTTGGATCGCGCAGGAGTTTCGGCAGATATCGATGAGCGAGGAGAGAGTGTGCTCAATGGCACACGACCGACGAGCGAAGAAGAGATCGGCCGAAAGAACAAGCGAGGCGGGATCAACCCAAGTGAACAGTGGGGTTAAAGTGGCCTCACCACCACGGCCACGTTGTCTGGGTAGAGCCCGACGTCGGTGTGGCTCACCACGGTCAGTGTCGCGGTATCGACGATGAGCAGTGTGCCCGGCTTGGGGCGAATGCCTTCGCAAATCACCGCCAAGTATGGGCTGCCGCGCACCAAGGTGGCTTGGTGCACGTTGCGGCACTGCTCCGCGGGCAACGCCAATGAGCGCGCCACCGCGCCTGTCGCCGCGTCAATTTCTGACAGCACGTCATCACCTTGGTTCGGCACCCACAGCTTCGTTCCGTCGGCGCTGAAGGCCCCTAAGTACGGAGCGCCTCCCAGCCGTGTTTGCCGCGCGGTATCAACCGTCAATGTGTCAGCCTTCAATACGCGAATGTCTTTGCTCACAAGGCAGCTCACGTAAACATCACCCGAAGCGGGAGACACCGCCACCATGTACGGCTGGTATTTCTGCAAAAACGCATCGCCCGCATCGGGAGCGATTTTGATGCGCGTCACCTGCGGGGTGGTGGGTGTCAGGTCTACCACCGCCACTTCGTCAGACAAGCAGGCCACGAAAAGCCGCGTGCCTTGGCGATTGAAAGCGACGCCGTGCGGAGCGGGGCACACGTCGATGGCCGCGCGCCGCTCCATTGTGTCGGTGTCGACCAAAATCAACCGCGCGTCGGGGCTGCCGTTGCCTTGGGCTGCGTCGGTGATGCGCTGCAAATCGAAATGGGTGATGGCCAACGTCTTGCCGTCGGGGCTGATGGTGATGTCGCCCCCGTTGCGGTCGACGCGCGTCTGTGCCACCAGCCGATGGTTGGCGGTCGACAGCTTGAGCACGTAGCCATCGACAGTGCCGGTGCCATGCGAGCCGTGCGGGCCGGTGCCCGTGCCAGGCGCGTAGTTGGAAAGCAGTGGAAAAATGAAGTCGCCCGAAGGTGCCGCGGCCAAGTGGTGCGGCGCCTCAATGGCAATGGGGTTGAGCCCTACCGGCACTCGCTTCAGCTCAGGCAATGGCGACTGACCGACGCGCGACAGGTCGAAGACGCTGAGTGAATCTTCGTAGCTGTTGGTGATGACCAACCGGCCCGCGCCGAGGCCGGGGTAGGTAGACGTCTCGGGCCATGTCGGCTCGCCTGAAAAAGTCAGCGGTGGCGGCGTCGCTGCGGGGTCGGCGCTCAAGCGGCACGCGCCCAAGGTGAGGGCAAGGCAAAATGACGCCGCGAGTCGCATTCGGCTCATTGCCCCAACGTGAAATTGACGAAGGTGCTTGGCCGAAAGGGGCCTTCGGTGATGCGGTTCTCGGTGACGTACGCGCTGATGGCTTCGATGGTCACCGTTTTACCGGTGGCGGCTGTTTTGAGCTGCGCCCAGGCGGCGTCGTCGGGTGTCCACCGGTTGGCAGACGTCACCACTTCGACCGCGGGGCAATGCGCTTGCGCGGTGGTGAAGCGAAGCCAGTGCATGGGCCCAGTGACAGGAGCCTCATGCCCAAGCAGCGTGTCGAAAAGCCAAGCCGTCACGCGTGAAGACATGCCGGCGTGAATCGGCTTGCGCCACAGGCCCTCGGGTGCTGGCGCGCGCGAAGCGCTCAAGCTCGAGCTCCAGGTGAAGTCGGGTTTGGCGCCAGTCGCCGAAATGGTTGCCTCAGGCATGGGGTGAGTAAGGTGAATCGCTTGGCCGTCGTCGAGCGTGGCGCGGCCCTTGGCGTCAGAGAGCACCACCCACACTTCGTCAGTCGCGGTGCCGGCGTAAAAAGGCTCGGGGCATGGGGTAGGGGTGCAAGCCGGGGTGCTCAACAGCACGGCGGCGAGTCCGACAGAGAGCCAGCGCATGAAAGGGTCATACCTCACCCGAGGCACCCCAAAGCAAGAGCGCCTCGGGCTGGCTTTTCGCTGGCCAAAGCGGCTATTCGGCGGCGATGAACCGCCTCGTCGCACCCTTCTTCTGCTCATGGGTCACCATGTTCAGCTGCGCGCATCACCACGGCACCAACGGTCATTCAGCACACGAGCGTTTCGACGACGCCGAAAAGTGGGCCAAGAAATTCGAAGACCCCGAGCGCGACGCTTGGCAAAAGCCCGACCAAGTCATCGCCGCGTTAGACTTGTGGCCCCAAGCCAAGGTCGCCGACATTGGCGCGGCCACAGGCTATTTTCCCGTGCGTATCGCCAAAGTGGTGACGCAAGGCACGGTGTATGGCGTGGACATCGAGCCCACCATGACTGACTACTTGGCGGCGCGGGCGAAGCGCGAAAACCTGCCGCAGTTGGTCGCGGTGCTGGGCGAGCCTGAGAACCCGAAAATTCCCGAGCCAGTCGACGTGGTTGTGGTGGTCGACACGTACCACCACATCGAAAACCGCACCGGCTACTTCAGGCAGTTGACGCGCTTGCTCAAACCCGGAGGCCAAGTGGCCATCATCGACTTCAAGCCCGACTCGCCCATGGGCCCCGAAAAAAAGCTCGACGCGGCCGTCATCACCAACGAGATGGAAGCAGCCGGTTACCGGCTCGCCAAGTCGCATGACTTCTTGCCGCAACAATACTTCATGGTTTTCACGCCCAAACGGTAAGGCGTGGGGTGCGGCGCAGGGTTAAAAAAGGTTCGCCTCTATGACGACCGACGTGAAACCTCCCGCCCCGGCTGACGACGCGCCGGCTTTGAGCGGCGTTCCTTTGCGTTACCTGCTGCGCGGTATCGCCTTCTTCACCTTGGTGGTGGGCTTGCTCGGCCTCTTTCACCGCTACATTGGCTTGCGCGTGCTGCGCGACGCGCAGTGGAACCCGGTGGTTGTCGAGTTGGGCTGGGGCGTGTTGTGGCTTGGTTTCTTCAGCATCTTCGCGGCGTTTTTGGCGGGCCGGTTGATGCCGCGTCGCTTGGCGTTGGGTGTGCATTGGGCGGCGTTCATGTGGTTGGGGTGCTTCGCGGTGCTGTTGCCTTTCACTGCTTTCGCCGACATCGGCGTGTGGGGCCTCTCGCGCGCCATTTCGACGTCGGTGGCGTGGGGGCGGTGGGAGTCGATTGCCATTCTCGCCACGTCTGCGCTGGCGTTGGTGTTTGCGTTTCGCACCGCGCGGGGCACGCTGCGTGTCGAGCGGCGCGACATCGCCATCGACAATTTGCCCGAAGCCTTCGAAGGGTTTCGCATTGCCCAAATTACCGACGTGCACATCGGTGAAACGCTCGACGGCCAGTTTCTCACCCGGGTGGTGCAAAGCGTCAACGACTTGAATGCCGACATGGTGGCGGTGACGGGCGACTTGGTCGACGGCGCGGTGTCGAAAATCGCCGACGAAGTGGCGCCGCTTCAGGGCTTGCAGGCCAAAGAGGGTGCTTTCTACATCACCGGCAACCACGAGTATTACCACGGAGGGCCCGAGTGGGAATCGTACGTGGCGAGCCTGGGCCTTCACGTGCTGCACAACACACATCGCGTCATTCACCGCCAAGGTGCCGCGCTGACGGTGGCCGGGGTGACTGATTTAGAGGGCCGCAACCGAGGGCCGTCGCACGCGCCCGACATCGAGGCCGCGCTCGAAAATGCGCCGCCCCACGCGCCGAAAATCTTGCTTGCGCACCAGCCGCTCTTCGCGCGCTACGCCCAGAACAAAGGCATTTCTTTGCAGTTGTCGGGGCACACCCACGGCGGGCAAATTTTTCCCTTCATGTTCTTCGTCAAGCTGCAGCAGCCGGTGGTGAGTGGCTACAAAGTCATTGGAGACGTGCCCACCTACACCAGCCGAGGCACGGGCTATTGGGGGCCTCCGTTTCGCCTGGGCGCGGCGCCCGAAATCACCTTGCTGACGTTGCGCCGAAAATAGCCTTTGTCTCAAAAACAAAAGCGACCCTCGCTTTCACGAGAGCCGCCTTTTCGAAAACCGCAAATAACGCTTCGAATTTAAGAGTTGGGAACCGGCGTGGTCTTCTGCCCGGCCTTGGCCCAGCCCTTGATACCGTCGGGGAACACGCTGACGTCGCTGTAGCCTGCTTCTATCGCGCGGGTGGCGGCTTGCTTGGCCGACGTGCATTTTTCGCTGGCGCAGTAGAACACCAGCTTGGTGCTCTTGTCGGCGTTCAGCTCTTTCACGTCGTAGGTGCTGGCCGAGGTGAGCAGCGTCGCACCGGGAATGACGCCGAACTGCTTGCGGGTGTCGTTGCCATTGGCGTCGTACACCGAGACCTTCTTGTCTTTTTGCAGGGTGGTGAGTTCAGCGAGGGTGACTTTCTTCACCGAGGATTCTGCTTTTTGCTCGTGTTCACAAGCGAGCGCCAGCGAAGGAACTCCCACGGTCACCGCCAAAGCTGCTGCCATCAAGAACCGTTTCATCTTTTTACCGCTCCTGTTGAAGAGAGAACCGCTTCAAAGCCCCAAACCAACTGCTGCTGCACGTCTTTATGCTCCCACCCAACCAAAAGTTTCAACCTTTGCCCCTTATTCCCGCATATTTCGCGGCCTTGAGCAGGGCTTGAACCATTGGCTCTGCATCAGCCTTACCTTTGCCCGCGATGTCGTATGCCACGCCGTGGTCAGGCGATGTTCTCACCAACGGCAAGCCGAGCGTCACATTCACCGTGCGGCGAAAATCGAGCAGCTTGGCAGCAATCAACCCTTGGTCGTGAAACATCGCCAGTACCGCGTCGAAGCCGCGCTGCTTCATTCGGGGAAAAAAACCGTCGGCGGCAAAGGGCCCCTCGCAGTCAATACCCGCGCGCTGCGCATAGGCGATGGTGGGCGCAATCACCGTTTTCTCTTCGAGCCCCATCACTCCGCCGTCGCCGGCATGGGGGTTTAGCGCCAACACCGCGATGCGCGGCTTCTTTTTAATCAACGGCCGCAGGCCTTCAGACAGCAAGGTCAACTTCGTGCTCAGTACCCCGCGGGTCAAAACCGTGGGCACGTCTTTAATCGCCACGTGGTTGGTGGCGAGCGCCACGCGGTGGGCCGGGCCGTCCATCAGCATCAACGTGTCGACGCCGAACGCCAAACCGAGCGCCTCGGTGTGGCCTGTGAAAGGCACTCCGGTTTTCGAAATTTGCTCTTTCGAGACGGGCGCGGTGCACAACCCGTCGAGCTGCTTTACCGACGCCACCGCGCGGTACACATAGTCGAACTGCGCCTGGCCGCCTTTCAACGTGGGCTGGCCGGGCTTTCTGTCTTGACCTTTAAGCTGCGACACCACGAAGAGCTGCTCTTTCGGCAACAGCGTCTTCAGGCTCGCATCGCCGAACACCAGCGGCTGCAAAGCGGCCTTCACCCGTGGCGTTTTTAGCGCCTTGAGCAAAACCTCGGTGCCAATGCCGCTGGGGTCGCCTTGCGTAATGCCGATGACTGGCCGCGGGCGCGCCATCTACATTTTCAAGGCAATCACTGCTTGGCCGCGCAGCTCTTGCACATATTGCTCGCTGAACTTTTCGAGCTGGGCACGAAACAGTTGCTCTCTGAGGGCTTCTTTCATTTCTTCGAAACCCTTGGCTGGCAGCGCTCGCTTCTCTTCGATTTTGAGCACGTGCCAACCCAGGCTGGTGCGCACCGGGTCTGAAATCGTGCCCAAAGGCGCGTTGAAAGCCACCTTTTCGAATTCAGGCACCATTACCCCGCGGCGAAAAAAGCCCAAGTCGCCCCCTTCGTCTTTCGAGGCGCCTTCGCTTTTGGCACGGGCCAGCTTGGCAAAATCGACCCCGGGCGCGCGCGCTTCAGCCGCCAACCCGGCCGCCTTTTTGCGTGCGTCTTCGACTTGCGCTGGGCTCGCCCCCGCCGGCAACTGCACCAACAAGTGGCGCACATGCACTTCGACGTCGTCAGATTCGGCCTTGGCATAGCGGGCATATTCGGCCTTCACGTCTTCGTCAGACACCTTCACTTTGGCGCGCACCTTCAAATTGATGAGCGTCATGCGGGCCATGTGCTTCTTCATGAACGCGCGGTAGCTGGCGAGCGTGTACCCTTCGTTGAGCAACAGTTTTTCGAACTGCTCACCGTCAATCTTGTTTTGCTTCTTCACGTCGTCGATGCCGGCGTCGATTTGCGCTTCGCTCACTTCGACGTTCAAGTCTTTGGCCTGCTGGTCCAACAGGCGTTCGCCAATCAGCTGGTCCAACGCTTTCATCAAAATCTGCTGTCGCAGCTCGTTGCGCTTTTTGCCGTCAGGCTCGCCCTGGGTGCGTGAAAGCTCCATCGCCGCTTTGGCATTCACTTCTGACAGAGGAATGATGTCGCGGTTCACCACCGCGGCCACTTTGTCGACCAACTCGGCGTGCGCGGCCGCCGTTACCAGCAGCGCCACAGCCATTGCCCTGCGATTGTTGCCACCCCAACGCATTGTGTCACTCCCGCTAGAAAAATCATTGACCCGTGGGGCGCACCGAAGTGGCCCGGCCCGTCACCGTCTGTAACACCTGGTCATTCACTTTCACTTCGGCTTTGGCGCGAATCGATTTCACATATTCTTTTTGCCCCTCGGCGCGCAGCTGGTTGAGCAACTTCTCTTCAATTTCGGTGCGCACTTCGGGCAAGTCGCGTTTTCGGGCCGGCTTCTTTTCAACCACTTTGAAGAGGTGAAACCCAAACTCGGTGGTGACGATTTCTGACACCTGGCCCACGCTCAAGCGAAACACCACGTCGTCAAACTGCGACGGCATTACCCCGCGGGGAAAAAAACCCAAGTCGCCGCCCACCTTGGCGTCGGGCGAGAGCGAATAGCGGCGCGCCAATTCAGCGAATTTCTTGCCCGCGCCCAGCTGCCCCTGAATGCGTTTGGCGTCGTCGAGCCCAGCCACCACGATTTGTGACGCGCGCACCCGCTCTGGCTCGGTGAAAGTGTCGGCGTTTTCGTTGAAGTACTTGCGAATGGCGTCTTCGGTCACCGCCACCCGGGCATAGACCTGCTCTTGCAGCAGGCGTTCGACGGTGAGCTGCTGCTCGGTTTTGCGCTCCAACTCGGTCTTCGACATTTGCCCTTGCGCCAGCGCGGCGTCGAAGCTTTCGGCGGGGTATTCGCTGGTCAACGCCAGCACCCGGCGGTCGACTTCTTCGGGCGTCACCCGCACATTGGCGGCGCGGGCGGCCTGGAGCAGCACCGTGCGCTCTACCAGCGTCTCGAGCAACGCCTGTTTGTAGGGCTCAATTTGTTCGGGCGTGCGAGGAGGGGCACCCTCCATCGCCTGCAAGTCGCGCGAGAGCTCGGCTTCGAATTCGGCACGCGAAACCACTTCGCCATTCACGGTGGCGATGACATTCGGGTCTTGTTGGGGGTGGGCCTGCTCGCGGCAACCCGCGGCGCACAGCAACATGCCAACCCATGCCGCGGTGTGCTTCATTTTTCGACCCGGGTGGTGGGAGCGGCGATGAAGCCGGGCAGCGGGCCCTTGGCTGGCACGGTGGCAGACTGGGTATCGACTTCAATGGCGCTGAGCGCACTTTCGTCGACGCGGTAATTGGCTTTTTGCCGCAGCGCTTGAAGCAGCTTCTGAAAGCGGGCTTCGCGTCGCTCGTTTTGCAGCACGCTGGTGATGGAGCTCTTTGCTTGTTCTACGGTCAAATTGAGCGCCGCTTGGCGGCCCTGCAGCTTGATGATGTGCAGGCCTTTTTCATTTTCTAAAAGCTTAGGCAGCACGTCGCCCACTTGCTTGAGGCCGGCTTGCGCTTCGACCACGCCGGCGCCGAACTGCTGGGTGAGCGCTTCGTCGGGCAGGTAGCGCGTGTCGCCATCGAGCGCCTGGGTGCGCGGGTCTTCTGAATTCTCGCGTGCCCACTTGCCGAAGGTGGCGTAGTCGAGCGGAGGCAGCTTGAGCACCTCTTGCAGCAGCTTCTCGGCTTTGGCCCTGTGCTCAACGGTGAAGGTGATGAGCGAAAGCCGCGTCATCGCTGGCTTCACGTAGTCGCCTTTTCGCTGCTCGTAGTACGCGAGCACGTCACGGTCGGCGATGGGGGGAGCGTTCTCGTCGAGCTCCTTTTTGAGCAGCTGCTGCACCATCACTTTTTTGGTCGTCTCTACCACTTCGGAGTCGTTGGCGAGGCCACGGCGCACGGCTTCGGCGGCGAGCAGCTCAAAGCGCACCAACCCGTCGACGTATTCTTTTTTTTGGTCCATCGATTGAAAGCGCGCCCGGCCGAAGGGGCTCATTTCAGCAAAGCGCTGCTTCAATTCGGCGTCGGTGATGGTTTCGCTGCCGAACGACGCCACCGGCTTGCCGCCTTGAGCCGGAGAACGGTGTCGAAAGTCGACTGAGACGTGGCCTGCTTTTTCAGGGCAGCCTGAAAAAAGCGCGAGAAGCGCTGCGCAGAAAAGAGAGGTGAACCGCATTTCGACAGGCTCGCTAGCAAAGGTGGCAGCCTTCGTCGAGCGGACTCCGCGGGGGTTACCGATGTGTCGAGTGGTGCTGGCTCCCAATGTCTAACAATTAGACAAGTTCGCAAACAGATGCTGCCGCCATCAGGCTTCAGCGTTTCTTAGGGAGCACCAAGTCCAACTCCAGGGGCTCGGTATCTGCGCCCAAGTCGGCCAAGTCGAACATGCGCTCACCGCCGCCCACTTGCCGAGGGGCAGGCGCGGGCGGCTGTACGGGAGCCGGCCGTGAAGGAGGCGGCAACGGCGCCGTGGTGGCGGGCGGGGGCAGCGGGGCAGACCCCCCCGGCATCGGAATGAACAGCGGCAGAGGCTGCGGCGCGGGTGGAGGCGTCGGCGGCAGCGGCATTGGCGTGAGTGGCTCGGTGTCTTCATCAGCTGGCTCGGTTGACCAGTCGGGCAGCTCGATGGCGGCCTTGGCGCCGCGGTAAAAACGGTCTTGCGCGTCACGTATCGCGCTCGCTTGCGCCAACACCCCAATCACCGCCGAAAACCCGGTAATGAACTTCAGCTCGTCGAAGGC
>JAIBBR010000073.1 GCA_019694575.1 Myxococcaceae bacterium | reverse complement strand
AAGGTGAGCCGCAAGAATTGAAGCTCGAGCCGTCGCATTCTTTCTTGCCGCTGCGCGCCGAGCGCAGACGGGCGCAAGAGGCTGACCATGCTCCGCCCGTCAGTCGTCACGCCGTGCCCGTGGCGCCTGACGAAGTGTCGGGGCTGCTCGGCCCCGCCGGCAGTTTGGAGCAGACCTTTCGTGGTTTCGAAGCGCGCGCTGAACAAGTGTCGCTGTCATTGGCAGTGACCCGCACGCTCAATTCGGGCGGCTTGCTCGCGGCTGAAGCCGGCACGGGCATCGGCAAGTCGCTGGCCTATTTGGCTCCGGCGGCGTTGTACGCGGCGCGCAATGGGGTGCGCATCGCCATCGCTCCCCACACCAAGACACTGCAAGATCAGTTGGTAGACCGCGAGTTGCCCAGGCTGCATCGCGCCACCAAGGGCGCTTTCAGCTATTCGGTGCTCAAGGGGCAGACGAATTACCTGTGCCGCCGCCGAGCGTTAGAAGTGACCGCGGTGAGCGAAGGCATGCCGTGGGAAGAACGGGCGCCACGGGCGTACTTGCGCGCCTTCTTGCGACGCAGCCCTGACGGCGACCTCGACTCGCTCAGCCATTGGTTTCGCGGGCGTTTTCCCGCGCTCGAAGAGCTCGCCCTCTCGGCTCGTTCTGAAGCGGGCACCACGCTGGGAGCCAAGTGCCCTCACTACGCGCGCTGCTTCTACCATTCAGCAGTGGCGCAAGCGGCGAACGCTGACGTGCTGGTGGTGAACCAGGCGTTGGCGCTGAATTGGCCTGCTCGCTACGGCGCGTTAGAGCACGTGATTGTCGACGAAGCGCATGAGCTCGAAGACACCGCTACTTCAGCGTGGACCCTCGAGCTCTCGCACGCTGCCATCGGGCGGTTGAGACAGCGGCTTTTGGGCCCCCGCGGAGCCGCGGTGACGCTCGAACGCTGCGGCGCTTTGGGGTTGGCACAAGAAGCCCGCCTCTTGGCGACGCGCTTGTCAGATGACGCGCAAACGCTGAAAGAGGCGGTGGTGAGCCTGTGTCACGCGGGCGCCGCGGGCGAAGGGTCGTGCCGCATTGGCGCTGACACCCGGCAGTCACGCGACTGGCTCAAAGTGCGCGATGGGCTGCACGGGCTCGACGCGTCGTTGATGGCCATCGACACCTTGTTGTCAGACACGGTGCGCGAAGTGTTGCCCCGCTTGGCCAATGAGCACCCCGCGGCTGAACGTGAGTTGTCGGGCACGCGCGTCGCGGCGCAAGAAGCGCATCAGGTGTGTGAAGAATTGGCTGACCGGCCTCACCCCAACCGTTGCGACGCGGCAGTGGTGAGCCGCGGCCACTGGTCGCTGCAGTTGCAACCGATAGACATCGGCCCGCTCTTTCAAAGCAAGTTTCTCGAGGGCAAGCGCGCAGTGGTGCTGGCGTCGGCCACGCTTTCAACCGGGCCCGACAACCCCTGGGTGTTGGAGCGCCTTGGCCTTTTGAAACCCGACGAGGGAGGCCCGCCGTTCTTCCGTCTGGGCACTCCGTACGATTTGCCATCGCAGGCGTTGGTGATTCTCGTCACCGACGCGCCTGACCCCAAAAGCGACGCGTTTCTCGACTGGTCAGCCGCGCGCATTTCAGGCTTGGCGCATTTCTTGGGAGGCCGTTTGCTCGGGCTCTTCGCTTCGAAGCACCGGCTCGATGAAGTGGCCGCGCGCGCCACGCAGCAACTAGAGCCTCTGGGCATCGAAGTGCTCAAGCAGTCAAAAGGCGCGAGCCGGGTGCTAGCCTCTCAGCAAGAGCAAGACTTGGGCAGCGTGCTGCTCGGCACCAAGAGCTTCTGGCAGGGGGTCGACATTCCCGGGCCTGGCGTGGCCACGGTGTTCATCGACAAGTTACCGCTCGAGCCGCAAGGCCGGCCGATTGTCGAGGCGCGCGAAGAGCGCTTGGGCAAAGAGCCATGGGGCTTTTTGGGTTACCGCTTGCCGCGGGCGCTGTTGATGCTGCGCCAAGGCGTGGGCCGGTTGATTCGCAGCACGCATGACCGGGGCGTGGTGGTCATCGCCGACCCCGGCCACCAAAGTTACCGCGCGCATTTGTACGCCGCGCTCGAAGGCTACCGGGTGGAAGCGCTGCCTTGGAGCCAAGCGCGCATTCGCATTTACCACGCGCTCAAGGCGATGGGTTACGAAGCGAGGCAGGTAGAAACGCGCCGCACGGTGAGCAAAGAGATACCCGTGCAGGGCTCGTTGTTCGGCGGAGGGTAATTTTGGGGTTTGGCGGCTAACGCTCTCGGTTGTCACGCGAGGCATTGCCAAACGCCGCGGTCCAGCCGTGTTGAGCAGGGCGCAAACCGGGGGCGTTAAAAACCACCAGGCGATTAGGCAATGGTTCGTCACAGAAAGAACACTCTCGCCGCACCACCGTCGCCCACCGCTCGTTGAGCAGTGCCGCTACGCCGAAGTAGGTCGTGGCATCTGCGGAAGCATCTGTTGGTAGTTCGCAGGCGAATGTTTGTTGTCCAGCTTTGTCGATGCCGCGCAGCCATGGTGATGGCGCGACAGGTACAGCAATAGGCAGTTGTGTTTGCCCAGAAAGCACAGCGACGTTGCCATCGGTCAGCGAGGGCGAAGTCAAGGGCAAGGCAGCGTACGAAACGACCAATTGCGCCGAAAACACTTCGGTTCCACCCTGCAAAATGCCCGCGGGGTTGGCCCGAAAGGCCACCGCCAGCCTGACATAAGCGGGTACAAAGGTACCTCCGCTGTCATCGGCACAGTCTTCCACCGTAAACAATGGCTCGAAGATTCCACCCGAAGTCATCAGTGGAGTGCTGAGAAATTGACTCGCCATCTCGACGGCACCCACCGCAGACCACGCGTCGGCACCATCGGCAGAGGCAAGCGTTTGCCCATTTGCCAGCTCAACACGGCCGTTGAAAACCGCGCGCGCTTCGCGGGGCACTGGGCGGCTCCAGCGCACTTGCCCCGTTGAACCCAATGCTTCAAGTACTCGGCTGACGGATGCATCGGCTCCAGTACCCGCCACGGTGAGGTAGCCACGGTTCGAAGCGTCGAGCACAACCGTCGAGCCGATACGATTCAATTCGGTGCGGTTCCACCTTTCCACGCCGTCGATAGCGTTGAAAACATGCAGGCGCATTTCGGTGGGCAGCGGCGGTAGCGGCTTCTCTGAAAAATTACTGTTCGTCACCACCCACAGTGAGCCGTCGAAGCCCGCGGCGAGCGACTGAAGAATGTGCGACCGCAACGCGACGAAAGAATCGTGAAGAATAGGCCAACGCCACAACAACTGCCCATCGACCGTTGAGAATGCGAAGAGTTCCGTCGGCGTAGGCGAAAACACGAAAACATTGCCCACCAACAGCTGCAAAGCATCAACGCGCGGTTGGTCACTCGATATCTGCAACGGCACATTTGACTTGAAGCGAAGAGCGCCGTTGGCCGCGAAAGAGAGGGCCTGGCATTGGGTGAACGAGTCGTCACCGAAGCCCTTGCACTCCACTGCGTAGAGATTGCCCGCGGCATCGGCGACGCCTTGAAACTGCAGGGTGAAGCCACTCGGAGGCTCGTAGTGCCAGGCCTCAGACAGCTTCGTCGCTGCAGGCTGCTCACATTTCGCCAAGTGGCAAATACCCTTCGCTTGGCAAGGCGACTCGGTGCCGCATTTGGCGCCTTCAGGCACCACCACGCTCTTGCACACGCCCGCCATGCAAATGTCCGCGCGGTTGCAGTCAGACGGCCCACAGGGAATGCCATCGGCGGCTTCTACCCACTGGCAGCCTTGGAGTGAATCGCACACCGGCACGTGGCACGCGTCGCTGGCGGCGGGGCACTCAGCGCTGGCGTCGAAGTGCACGCAACCTTCCCCTGGCGCGCAGGCGTCGGTCGTGCAGCGGTTGTTGTCGTCGCATCGGTCAACTTCGCCTTTGCACTCGCCGTGAAAGCACTGTCCTTGCGGTATGCAGCTATTGAGAGAAACACAGGCGGTGCCGTCGGTGACGGGCGTCTCGACGCACGAGGCACTTTCCGCATCAAACGCTGCGCTGACACAGAGAGACGACGGCGCACACGCTTCTTCCCGCATGCCTTCACCGGTCAGCGCCACTGGAGCGATGCCTTCAACACCTGCTGCTTCGAGCAACCCACTGGTTTCTCCCGCTTCGCTCGGCCGAAACGTCACCGTTAGCTGCGCGGTACTGCCACCCGCGACTTCCACCTCGCCGGGAGCCACGAAGAATGGCCCCTGCGCGCCGAAACGGAGCAGCGCGGGCGCGCGGCCTCGGTTCTCAACCGTGACGCTCAAGGCCCGCTCTTGGCCGACCAACGTGCGCGCAAATGCAAGCGATGAAACTGCGAAGCCGACGTCGGCGTTCACTTTCGAAGTGTCAGGAGCACGGCAAGCCAGCACCACCACGACGAGCCAAAGCGTGATGAATATCGGGCGCATTGTGCGCGGCGAGACAGCAAAGACTGAGCCATGCCCAACTCACAACAATCACGCTCAGATGCACGAAGGGCTGCCATCAAAACCACGGAAATGCGTGAAGTCGTTAACAGTTTTTCGGCGATGCTTGCACTGAAGGGTGAACTTGACGGTCGATAGCTTGAGAAGGCTCATTCTCTCGCTCAAGGAGAAGTGACCATGGCGACGAAGAAGACAATTGATTGCCCCAATGTGGGAAGGAGACCATCTCTCCCAGCGCCGTGCCGGCAAGCTTTGGGGAGGCGGTCCCCGCGCTTTTCAAAAGTACGAGGCAGGCACCCAGCAGGTGAGCGTCCCAATGACCAATCTGCTCCGATTGCTCGCACGAGACCCTCGCCGCCTCCACGAGCTGTCTGCTGAGCAGTGAGCCAGGATCGAAAACTTGCTCGCAAACACCACATCGAGAGGAAACCAGGTCTCAGAAAACGGCCCCAGCGGGCCTGTGCTATCAACAAGCCCGTTGAGCCACCCCACTTCGTTCGCGGTCAACGCGCGCGGCCTGCGCAAAGTCTTCGCAGGCGGCAAAGGCAGCACCCAGGCGCTCGCCGGCGTCGATTTACAAGTGCCCACCGGCAGTGCATTTGGTTTGGTCGGCCCCAATGGCGCGGGCAAAACCACTTTCATCAAAATTTTACTCGGCATCAGCGCTCCAACGGCAGGAGAAGTAACGCTGTTGGGTAGCGCTCCCACCGACCCGAATGTGCGCCGCCGTGTCGGCTACTTACCCGAGCGCCTCGAATTGCCCGCCAGCTTCACTGCCGCAGCTTTTTTGAAATCTATCGCCCGCTTCAAAGCCGTGCCGTGGAGCGACACGCAAGGGCAAGCACTGCTCGAGCGGGTAGGGCTCTCTTCGGTGGGCAACAAACGCATCGGCGCTTTCTCGAAAGGCATGCGGCAACGCGTGGGCCTCGCCGGAGCGCTGCTCGGCCAGCCCGATTTACTGGTGCTCGATGAACCGACCGACGGTATCGACCCGCTCGGGCGCATCGAAGTGCGCCAGGTGTTGGCTCAAGAAAAAGCGCGTGGAGCGACGCTGCTGCTCAACTCTCACTTGCTCGCCGAGACCGAACGCGTTTGTGACTGGGTGGCGGTGCTGAACAAAGGCCAAGTGGTGCGGCAAGGCTCGTTGGAATCGCTCACGGTCACGCGAAACCACTGGCGTGCGCGATTCAAGACCACGCCGGTTCAAGAAGCGGCCCTTCACGCCCTCGGCTGGGTGAAAACAACGCTCGACGGTTTTCGCATCGAAGCTGCGTCAGAAACGATGCTCAACACGATGATCGACGACGCCCGCCGTACCGGAGCGCTCCTGGTGGAGCTGCACCCCGAAGCTGACGACTTAGAAGCCGTGTTTCAGCGGGCGGTCGAAGCGTGATTCGCCCGGTGCTCGCCGTGATGATCGACTTGTGGCGTGAAGCGCTCTCGCGCAAATGGTTTCTCGGGTTGGGTCTGGCACTCACCGCGGGCTTGTTCATCTTCGGTTTCTCGCTGCAGCTCGATGTCGTCGACGGTGCACTTGCGGGCAGCAAACTGTTCGGCCGCATTCTCACTTCGAGCGACGACACGCTCCACGCGGCAGACTCCGTTCTCGGCGCAGTCTTTCAAGCGCTCTCGTACACGCTTTTCTTTGGTGGAACGCTCTTTCTCTGCGTGGCTTGCGCCGACTTTGGCCCTGCCCTGCTCAAGCCGGGGCGCATCGAACATTTGCTGGCACTGCCCGTTCAACGATGGCAACTGCTCTTCGGCACGTACTTGGGTGTCATCAACCTCACCACGGTGTTCATGCTCTATGCCGCCGTGGGCAGCACGCTCATTCTCGGTCTCAAGTCAGGCGTGTGGACTTGGGGGCTCATCACCGGCAGTGCGGTGGCGTGGCTTGGCTTCGCGGCGGTTTACGCAGCCATGCTCACCACCGCCGTCTGGGTGCGCTCAGCGGCACTGTCTGCGGCTGTGGGTATTGCGGTGTTGCTCGCCGGAACCATCGCCACGCACCGGGCCGAAATTTCGGTGGCCATCAACGCGGGCTTTTGGCGCCAAACCTTTCTCGGGCTCACCACCGTGGTTCCTCCCCTGGGAAAATTGCCAGAAATCGCCGCCCAAGCGTCGGTCGGGCACGCCGTTCAGCCTGGGGGGCTGGTGCGCCTGGTAGCCGGGTGCCTCGCCTTCGCCGGAGCCCTGCTGGCAATGGGTACCGCGCGCTTCGAAGGGAAGGACTATTAATGCGCCATCGACGCACCTTGGCCTGGTTGTTTGCCGCCGCGGTGTTGCTCGGTTTGGTGGGCTGGCTTGCACCGGCTTCTGACCAGCCAAGCACCGTGGACGCGGTGAAGCCGCGTGTGCCCCGCTACCTCGACGAGGGCGAATACCAGCGCCTGCGCGAGCGCGTGGCCAAGGCCAGCCCCGAAAATGCCGACGCGGAGCCAGCGCTGGCACCGACGCCCCACGCCGCTTTGCCGAAAGACCCTCTCATCGCCGCGCTACCCACAGGTGACGCCCGCAGCGCAATGGTCATTGAAGCCAACGCCCTGTGGCATTCAGACCTGCGCGAGCCGATGTTGAACTGCCTCTTCGCGGGCGAGAAAAACACGATGCTTACCGACCTGGCCGACGCCGGCTTCGACATTGGCCGCGACCTCGACCGTTTTGCCGTGATGGACAACGGCGCAATGTTGACCGGCAATTTCGAGAACTTCAAAGGCTTCGACCAGGTACCGCTCAAAGAGCATGGGCCGCACACCCGCGTTGGCACCATGAGCCAGGGAACAGGCGCGATGGCGGTGTGGAAAAACCAGCTCATCGTTTTCGGCAACACCGAAGAGCAAGTGCTCGAAGCGGTATCGCGCATTGAAAGCGGCAAGCCGGTTGAAAAGCCGGTGCTCAACGACCGCGACACCTATGGAGACGTCTACGGCCGCATTGACGTGGGCCGTTTCGGCCGCCTCGCAGGCACAGACCCCGCGTTCAAAGATTTCTTCGAGCAAGTGCAGCGCAGTGCGACGGCGGTCTCCTTTCATGTCGACGCTTCACACGACGTCGGCCTTTCGCTCGAACTCGAAGGCAACCAATCAGAAGAAGCGCAGCAGTTGCGAAAAACACTCGCCGGCGCAATTGCCTTGGGCCGCGTACGCGCCAAAGCAATGGGCGATGAGCGGCTGTTCCAATTGCTCGACTTCGCGCAGGTCAACCCCGCGCAGGGTAAAAACGGAGCCCAATTCTCGCTCGACTTGGCGCTGCCCCACGCTTTCGTTCTCGAGTTGCTGAAAGAATGCGCTCAACGCGAAAGCAGACGCGCGAACGAGTCTGACGCTCCTTAAACCATCGCGGCGAGCCCAATCGAGCCCTCACCAGCTCCCCCTTACAGAAGCGCCACTCCATTCGACCGCCGAATGGCTTCGTCACAGGTCATCAAACGCAAACCCAGGCAGCGGGCCGTGGCGGCAATGAGCTGATCGGCAGGGTCCTTATGGAATGAAGGCCCCAAACGGGTGCTCTCGGCAGCCATCTTGGCTGAAATAGGCACGACGCTGAAAAGCGGGTCATTTTCGAGTGTCTCGAGTAATTCATCGACTGTTCGATTCAGCTGCAATCGCCCCCGTTCAGCCAGCCTCGCTATTTCCCAAAGAGAAATCGCACAGACGTAGGCTTGTTCACCTCTCGATTCCAATCGCTCGAGGTGCTTGCGAAAAGCCGCCGGTAATTTAGGCGAATCGAGGTACCACCACACCAGCACATGCGTATCGAGCAGAACGTTCATCGCGTGGCGTCGAAATCAGCCGACCAGTCGACCTGAACAATGTCGCCCGTGACATTCACCATGCCCTTCCAGCTGCCGCGCGAGCTACCGGCCAACTTACGGCGTACGGGCACGACGAGCGCCACTTCTTGCCCACGTTTCGTCACCAGAACTTCTTGTCCAGAGGCCACGTCTTCTAGCAGGCGCAGGCAATGCGCCTTGAACTCGCTGGCAGCAATCACACGGCGCCCTTGGTTTCGTGGCTGACGTTTCATCGTCTTGCAAAGATATAAATGACCAAGTGACCAGTCAAATGGTCACTTACTCCAATCGCGGCTTGCGTTCGCGGCGCTCATTCCATTCGCC
This sequence comes from Myxococcaceae bacterium, assembly GCA_019694575.1. GTDB lineage: Bacteria > Myxococcota > Myxococcia > Myxococcales > Myxococcaceae > JAIBBR01. Next base: position 19,301 of record JAIBBR010000073.1, on the reverse strand, counting down.
GTCGGCAACCCCGTCTTCATCGCTGTCAGCGTTGTGCGGGTCTGTGATGCAGAAGAAACCTGAACAACGCAACCCGTGCGTCGGCTCGCCCGGTCTCGCGCAAATCTTGCGCTGGTTTTCGATACAGCCACGGCGAGACCTCGTGCACGTCTCTTGCAGCGTGCGACGGCCCTATGACCATCGACTATGCCTCTCGAATTCCCAATAACGTCAATCTCCATGAGAACAAGACGCTCCAACGGGCGCTCGAAAGCTGGCAACCGAAATACCTCGAGTGGTGGAAAGAAATGGGCCCCGAAGGCAGCGTTGGCTACGACGCGTACTTGCGCACCGCGGTCAGCGTCGACGCCAAGGGTTGGGCCCACTTCGACTACGTGAAAATGCCCGACTACCGCTGGGGCATTTTTCTCGCGCCGCCCGAAGCCAACCGCACCATTGGCTTTGGCACGCACAAAGGCCAACCCGTGTGGAATGAAGTGCCGGGCGAATACCGCAGCACTTTGCGGCGCATCATCGTGACCCAGGGCGACACTGAACCCGCCAGCGTCGAGCAACAGCGCCACTTGGGCGCTACGGCCCCTTCGCTGTACGACTTACGCAACCTCTACCAGGTCAACGTCGAAGAAGGCCGGCACCTGTGGGCCATGGTCTACCTGCTGCACGCATACTTCGGCCGCGACGGTCGCGAAGAAGGCGAAGGCCTGTTGGAAAGGCGCTCGGGCGACAGCGACAAGCCGCGCATCTTGGGCGCCTTCAATGAAAAGACGCCCGACTGGCTGTCGTTTTTCATGTTCACCTTTCTGACCGACCGCGACGGCAAGTACCAATTGGCGGCGTTGGCCGAGTCGGGGTTTGACCCTCTCGCGCGGTCAACCCGCTTCATGCTCACCGAAGAAGCCCACCACCTCTTCGTCGGCGAATCGGGCATCGCCCGCATCATTCAACGCACCGTCGAAATGATGAAAGAGCACCGCGTCGAAGCGCCTGATCAACTGCGGCGGCTGGGTGTCATCGACCTGCCCACGCTGCAGCGCTACCTCAACTTTCACTTCAGCGTCACGCTCGACTTGTACGGCTCAGAGGTTTCAACCAACGCGTCGAATTTCTACAGCATGGGGCTGAAAGGTCGTTTTCAAGAGAACAACATCACAGATGATCACGTGCTGACCTCGACGCAGTACCCGCTACCCGAAATCTCTGCCGGGCAAATTACCCACAAGCCTTCGAGCGCGCTGGGCACGCTCAACGAGCGGCTGCGCGACGATTACATCGTCGACTGTCAGGCGGGCGTCGACCGCTGGAACAAAGTGATTGAAAAAGCAGGTCTGCCTGACCGACTGACGCTGCCTCACAAAGGTTTTCACCGGCAAATTGGCGTCTTCGCCGGGCAACACGTGAGCCCTGACGGCAAAGTGCTGACCGAAGCCGAGTGGAAAGCGAAGTCACCCCAGTGGCTGCCGAGCGAAGCTGACCACGCCTTCGTTCAATCACTGATGAAGCGGGTGGTGGCACCGGGCCAATACGCGGGCTACATCGCTCCGCCGATGCGGGGCATCGACAACCGGCCTGCCGACTTCACCTACGTTCGCTTCAACTAACCGCGCGTGGCTGCTGAGCTCAAACGGCAACATCTCATCGACCCTGAAGTCTGCATTCGCTGCAACACCTGCGAAGAGACCTGCCCGTACGACGCGATTACGCACGATCGCAAAAACTACGTGGTGAATGTCGAGCGGTGTAATGCCTGTGGCGACTGCCTGCCTCCCTGCCCCACGGGTGCCATCGACACCTGGCGCAACGTGGCGACGCCGTATTCTGTCGAAGCGCAACTGAGCTGGGAATCACTGCCGGCCGTCGAAGAACCTGCCGCCGCTCCAGGTGAAGCGGTCGCCATTCCCCACGAAGTGGCGCGGTTGACCGCCAAAGCCGAGCTGGCTACTGGAGCCACCGTTCCCCCCTGGTCAGCCGCTCACCCGTATGTCGGCCTTTACACGCCCGATCGCCCAGCCGTGGCCACCGTCGCGGGCAACTTTCGGCTCACGGACGAAAACACCGAGAGCGACATTCGGCACTTGGTGCTCGACTTTGGCAGCACCGCTTTTCCCGTGCTCGAAGGGCAGTCGATTGGCATCTTGGCTCCTGGCAACGACGCCGAAGGGCGCGCTCACCATGTGCGGCTTTATTCGGTGGCCAGCCCCCGCGAAGGTGAACGCCCTCGCCACAACAACCTCGCGCTCACGGTGAAGCGCGTGCTCGAAGACCACGAAGGCAGGCCGGTGCGCGGCGTGGCGTCGAATTACCTGTGTGACTTGAAAAAGGGCGAACAGGTGCGCGTGTGCGGGCCGTATGGGCAGACTTTTCTCATGCCCAACCACCCCGGAGCCAAGTTGCTGATGATTTGCACTGGCACCGGTTCAGCCCCGATGCGGGCGATGACTGAACGGAGAAGACGCCGCCTGGCGCTCAACGAAGGCGGGCAAATCATGCTCTTTTTTGGAGCGCGTACGCCCAGTGAGCTGCCGTACTTTGGGCCGTTGCAGAAACTCCCGCCCGCGTTGATTGATGTTCAACTCGCATTTTCTCGGGTACCGGGCCGCTCCAAAGAATATGTGCAGCACCGCTTACTGGCGATGGGCGACCAGGTGGCCGCTTGGCTCAAAGACTCGCAGACCTTCATTTACATCTGCGGCCACAAGCGCATGGAAGCTGACGTGCTCGCCACCCTCGCTGGTTTGGCGAAACGCGAAGGCCTCGACTGGCCGACGCTGCGCAGCATGCTGTGCCGTGAAGGCCGGCTGCACATCGAGACCTATTAGAGCTTCTCTTGCCGGTACCCCATGTCGCCCATCGCTTCTTTCCGGAAGGCTCATTCGCCACCACTTTAAGGAGCCTCACCAGGCCCGCGGCCGACTAAGGTGGCCTGATGGCCTCTTCTGAAGTCTTCGACAACGTTCTTAAGGCAACGGGCAACACTCCCATCGTTCGGCTGAACCGTCTGGCGGGCGGCGTCAAAGCCAATGTGTTCGCCAAGCTTGAATTCATCAGCCCGGGGGGCTCCATCAAAGACCGTATCGGCTGGTACCTGATTGAAGACGCCGAACGTCGGGGCGTGCTCAAACCAGGCGGCACCATCGTCGAGGGCACGGCGGGCAACACCGGCATGGGCCTGGCGATAGCCGCGGCGATCAAGGGCTACAAATGCATCTTCGTCATTCCCGATAAGCAGTCGTACGACAAGGTTCGCATGTTGCGCGCCTTCGGGGCCCAAGTGGTAATTACGCCCACCGCCGTCGACGCCGATGACCCCCGTTCGTATTATTCGGTCTCGCGCAGACTGGGCACTGAGGTCCCCGGAGCTTGGTACGTCAACCAGTACGACAACCTGGCCAACCGCGAGTGCCATTACGCCTTCACGGGCCCCGAAATCTTGCGGCAAATGCCCGAAGTCGACGTGGTGGTGATTGGCATTGGCACCGGCGGCACCATCTGCGGCATTGGCCGGTACCTGAAAGAAAAAAAGCCGTCGGTCAAAATCGTGGCGGTCGACCCGGTGGGGTCAATCGTTTACGACTACTTCAAGACCGGTAAGTTCACCGCCATTCCCAAGACGTACAAAATTGAAGGCATTGGCGAAGACTTCATTCCCAAAAATTACGACTTGTCGGTCATCGACGACATGGTTCAAGTCGAAGACAAAGAGTCGTTCTTGATGACCCGAGAGCTGCTGACCAAAGAAGGTCTGTTCAGCGGCGTGTCTTCAGGCTCGTGCGTGGTGGGCGCGTTGAAGTGGGTCGCCGCGCAAGGCGAAGCCCTGAAGGGCAAAAACGTGCTCACCATTCTGCCCGACAGCGGCAATCGCTATTTGGCCAAGGTTTTCGACGACGACTGGATGAAGGAGCAAGGTTTTCTCGAGCGACCTTCGTTGGGAACAGTGCGTGACCTGCTGGCCTCGCGGGGAGCCAAACCCGGCACGTTGATCATCGCCAAACAGACCGACAAAGTGTCAGCGGTGATTGAGCTGATGCGCGAAAAAAGCATTAGCCAGGTGCCAGTCGCCGACGAAGCCGGGTGGATCAAAGGCATGGCCACCGAAAGCGCTATTTTGTCGGCGCTCTATCAGGGCCTGGCCAAACCGACCGACGCGATTGAGCGGCTGGTCGACGCCTCGGTTGAATTCGTGACCCCTCAAGACCCGGTGGAAAAGCTGTCTCGCTTGGTGACCGCGGGCAAAATTCCACTCGTCAATGACCCCGACAAAAACGGAGCGCTGCTGGCCATCATCACCAAAATTGATCTGCTGTCGTACCTGGGCAATCGCCCCTAAGGGCGTCGCTCACTGGAGCCGTGACTTGATGTCTTGGCGCATGGCCTCGAGCGTCGCTACGCGCTCGGGGTCTCCCGCTGCCAGCGCGCTCTCAATCACCTTCAAGTTGCTTTCCTGCCGCGAGCGCAGGCCAATCACCATCTGGTTGAACTTCTCGAAGACGTCTTGCAGCTCATCACCGGGGCGTAAACCGTACGTCGGGGGGTGCAGCCGGCCCTGCGCTACTTCATCGGCAATGCGCTTGATACGAAACAGCGGGCCCACCACGCCGTGCGTCACCACGATGGTACCGAGCGCGATGAAGCAAATGAACGCCGCCAACCCGCCAATCAACGCCAGCAAGGTGAGCTTCTGCTGCGACTCGAGCTCGACGCGTGCATTCTCGAGCGCCACCTTGTCGTCTTCGTATTTTCTGTCGATGGCCTCAGAGCGCTCTTTGAGCTGTTTCTCGAAAGCCGGGTTGTTCATGTTCGCCGCGATGTCGTTGTTCAGCGTGCACACCCCCAGCTCTTTGCTGGTCGTCGCCGCTTTGCTTTGGGCTTCTACCGCCACCTGCATTTGGGTGAAGAGCCGGCCCGTCGTGCTCGACAGAAAGATGAACAACATGCCCGCCACCAGCAACGTGACCATCACGATGTAGGCGGTGATTTTCAGCTGAAAGCGCGCGTCGAGCAGAAAGTTACGCACGCGTCGATGCTTGCGGCCATCGTCGTCTTTAGGCGCTTCATGGGGTTGAGACATCACCACTCCTTTGACACCCTCACGGTGCCTTCCAATCGAGGTCGAAGGCGGCGTCATCGACGACACGGGGAACCATTATTTTGAGCAACGCGCCATGTTCTGCGCCCGACGCCTTCACGTTGAAGGCCCCCTTAATGGCTTGGTCTGGGTACGTCATCACCAACAGCTCAAGCTTCAGCCCCTTGGCGCCCACCGCCGACAACTGCGGCCGAATGCGAAAACCGCGCAGCTTCTTCGAGCGAATCGTCGCTACGGCTTGCGGCTTGGTTTCGGCGGCAGGCGCAAAACCCGCCATCGTGCCCAGCTTCTCGCGCAGTAACTTTTCGGCGGTGGCCAAGGTGGCGTCAGGCAAACCACCTGCTTTGTCGGTTACCGGCTCTAAGTAGACGTATAGACCGCCCGAGGTCACCTTGCCGGGGCGCAGCGCCGCCGCCACCGCCGCCTGCACCTGCGGGCTCGAATCTTTGATTTCTCGCAGACAGTCGCGCGCGTCTTCTAACCCCAGTTCGCCCAACCCATTGGCCGCCGCTACCCGCACCAGCACGTCGGCATCGCGCGTCGCTTTGCACAACGGGTCAATTGCCCCCGCTTGGCCCGAGCTGCCCAAAATCACCGCGGTCTGCGCGCGTACGCGGGGGTCTTTGGCCGCGCTTAGCTGCTTCGCCAGAAAGGTGAGCCGCGCATCTTGTGCTTGGGCGGCAAAAGCCAGCCCAATGAGCACGAGGCACCCTGAGCGCCAGCGACCCGTTGAATAAGCAAGGCTGAACGAACGGCGGCGCAAGCGGCCTCTATGATAGCGATGTGTGAGCCGGTTGAAATAAGGAAGAGGGTGGCATAACCCTTCACGACATGGCTTCAGCTTTGAGCGCGCCGGACATTCGAGAGAAATTTCTCGCCTTCTTCGAGCAAAAAAATCACCGCCGGGTGGCGTCGTCGTCGTTGGTGCCTCACCAAGACCCAACGCTGCTGTTTACGAACGCCGGCATGGTGCAATTCAAAGACGTGTTCACCGGGCGTGAGACACGCGACTACACCCGCGCCACCACCTCGCAGAAATGCGTGCGCGCCGGTGGCAAGCACAACGACCTCGACAACGTGGGCTTCACCGCCCGCCACCACACGTTTTTCGAGATGCTGGGCAATTTTTCTTTCGGCGACTACTTCAAGAAAGACGCCATTGCCTACGCGTGGGAATTCGTGACCGGGGTGCTGGCGCTGCCTGCTGAGAAGCTCGCGGTCACCGTCTTCAAAGGCGAAGACGGCATCGGTGCTGACGAAGAGGCTTTCGAATTGTGGCGGCAAACCGGAGTGGCCGCCGACCGCATCGGCCGCTTGGGGCTGAAAGACAACTTCTGGGCCATGGGCGACACCGGCCCCTGCGGCCCGTGTTCTGAAATTTATTTTCACCTGCCCAACCACGCACCCAAGCCGGGTGACATGCCGGGCGAGAGCGAAAACTGGGTCGAAATTTGGAACCTGGTGTTCATGCAATTCGAGCGCAAGACGAAAGGCGGCGCATTGCTGGCGTTGCCCAAACCGTCTATCGACACTGGCGCGGGTTTAGAGCGCGTCACGGCGGTCGCCCAGGGCAAGCAGTCAAACTACGAGACCGACCTCTTCGTGCCGCTGCTTTCAAAGGTGGCCTCGCTCGCCCACAAGCGCTACGGCAGCAACGAGGCAGACGACGCGTCGATGCGGGTGGTGGCTGACCACGCGCGCGCCACCGCGTTTCTCATGGCCGACGGGGTGCTGCCGTCAAACGAGGGGCGCGGCTATGTGCTGCGCCGCATCATGCGCCGCGCCATTCGCCATGGCTCACGGCTGGGGTTGGAAGACGTGTTTTTCCACCAAGCCGTCGACCAGGTGATTTCGATGATGGGCGGCCACTACACGGAGCTGAACGAGAACCGCAAGCTGCTCCTCGAAGCGACGCAGTTCGAAGAGGCGTCGTTCCGCAAGACGCTGAAGAACGGCCTGAAGATGATTGGCGACGAAATCGCCTCGGCTGGTAAAGGCGCGCTGCTGAGCGGCGAGGTGGTCTTCAAGCTCCACGACACCTACGGTTTCCCGTGGGACTTGACGCAAGTGATTGCCAAAGAACGCGGCCACGACGTCGATGTGGCGGGCTTTCAAGCGCTGATGGACAAACAGCGTGAAGCAGGCGCATTCGCCGGCTCGGGCGACAAAGGTGTGGGCGAGCGCTACAAGCAGTTGGCGCAAGAACTGCCCGAGACGCAGTTTCTTGGGTACGAGGGCGAAGGCACGCAAGGCGACGGCAAAGTGCTGGCGATGCTCAAAGACGGCCAGCGCGTGACGCAAGCGGGCGTGGGCAGTGAGCTCGAAGTGGTGTTTGATCGCACGGTGTTTTACGGAGAGTCAGGGGGCCAAGTGGGCGACCACGGCCAGTTGAGCAACTCCAAAACCGAGTTGCAGGTGACCGATGTGCAGAAGCCAGTGCCCACCCTCACCGTGCACCATGCGAAGGTGACTGAAGGCACGCTCTTTGTCGGAGACACGGTGTCGATGCAGGTCGACAAAACGCGCCGCGACTCGATTCGCGCCAACCATTCGGCGACGCATTTGCTGCACAAGGCGTTGAAAGTGGTGTTCGGCGAGCACGTGAAGCAAGCGGGTTCGGTGGTGGCGCCCGACATGCTGCGCTTCGACTATTCGCATTTTCAGGCGCCCACGCTCGAGCAGTTAGAGAAGGTCGAAGACCTGGTCAACGGGTGGGTACGCGAGAACACCGGCGCCCAAACCCAAGTCATGAAGCTCGACGAAGCGCGCGCGGCTGGGGCGATAGCGTTGTTCGGCGAAAAATACGGCGACAAGGTACGCGTCGTCACCGTGCACCCCGAATCGACAGAGCTGTGCGGAGGCACCCACGTGCGCCGCACGGGCGACATCGGCCTGTTCAAAATTTTGAGCGACGCGTCTATCGCCTCGGGTGTGCGCCGCATTCAAGCAGTCACCGGCATCGGGGCTTTTCAGTGGTTGCGCGAGACTGACCACGAATTGAAGCGGGCAGCCGACGCATTGAAAGCACCCGTGCGCGAAGTGGTGAAGCGCATTGAGGCCACCCAGAAGCGTGTCAAAGAGCTGGAGCGCACGCTCGAAGAAACGCGGCTCAAGTCGCAAGTGGCGTCGAGTGGTGGCGTGGCTGAGCAGGTGCGCGAAGTCAACGGCGTGAAAGTGCTGACGCAACACGTCGACCCTGCCGACGCGCAAATTTTGCGCACGCTGGCCGACCGTTACCGCGACAAGCTGCGCTCGGGTGTCATTGGCTTGGGCGGGCCCACCGCTGACGGCAAAGCGCTCATTCTGGTAGCAGCCACGCCAGACTTGGTGGACAAAGGTTTCAAAGCCGGCGACGCGATTCGAATCATGGCCTTTGAGGTGGGCGGCAAGGGCGGCGGCAAAGCCGAAATGGCCCAGGCAGGCGGGCCTGACGTGGCCAAGGTGCCGCAAGCGTTGGAGCGACTGTATGAGCTTGTGAAAAACCAACCACCGGCGGGTAAGTGAGCGCGGAAGAACCGAAAAAAGTGTCGTTGCGCATTCGGCTGCCGTTTCAGACGGAGTCTGAGTTCGTCGAGCGCTATGGCGCGAACATTGCCACCAACGGCATTTTTATCGCCACCCGTCAGCCCAAGCCGACGGGCACCCACGTGTCGTTCGAATTGGTGCTCAATGACGGCGGCCGGTTGATGCGCGGTGACGGCGTGGTGCTCGAGTCGTTCGCCGAAGGCCAGGGCCCCCGCACCGGCATGTGGGTGAAGTTTCTCAAAATCGACCCCAAGACCAAGGTGTTGATTGAGCAAGCGCTGACTTTTCACGGCATGCCGTTGTCGCCGCCGGTCGCTCCGCCGCGCACGTCGATACCCGCGCCCCGCCCTTCTGCGCCGGGCCTCGGGGCCGAAGGCGTGCTTGGCATCGCCTGGGGCACGCACAAAGCGCGCGCTTCGTTGATGGTGGCGGGCGGGCACGTTCGCATCACCGGTGCCGATACCGAAACCGCTGACTGGGCGGTGCCGCCACGTGAAGAGCACGCGCGTTGGCTCGAAGTGTTGACCAGCATTCATATCGCCGCTGAGCAGCAACTGGAGCAGACCCTCAAACGTGCGGTGCTCAGCGTGCCTTCGACTTTCACGCTGCGGGAGCGGCGCTGGCTGATTGAAGCCGCCGAAGCCGCCGGGCTGACATTATTGCAAGTCGTCAATGACGCCTCGTCGCTGGCATTGGCTTTTGCCCATGGCCGGGGCTTGGCGCGCAAACGCGTGCTGGTGCTCGAAATCGACGGAGGCCAATGTGGCCTGGCCGTGGTGCAAATTACCGACGACGACTTGAGCGTGGTGGCCAGCGGAGCACTGGGTTTTCCCCAACCTGACCATGTCGAAATTCAGCAGGTCTTGTCGGCGGTGCAGTCGACGCTCGACGCCGCACGGGTGACGATGATTTCGGTCGACGAAGTGGTGTGCGTGGGCGAGCAAGCGTCGCAGGCAGACGTACAAGCGCGGCTTTCTGCCTTCTTCGCGGGCCGCCCGGTGCACACTGAGCTTTCGTCGGGGCATTCGCTGGGCGTCGCGTTGTTGGCGCAGGCCTGGTCGGCGCGCGAGCGCGGCAAGACGGGCGCTTTCGTCGCTGAAGTGGTGATGGCGCCACTTTCGATTTCGGTGCAGGGCAAGCCGGCGAGCCGCGTGTTGGACCGCGGCACCCGTTTGCCGGCAGAAAAAACCATCAACGTCTCGGTCGAACCGTCTGAAACAATCGAAATTGGCCTGTTTGAAGGCGACACCCGCAAGCTGTGCGTCGGCGTGTGGCGCGCGGCGGCTGAGCGCCGCATCGACTGGGCACTCACCGTACGCATCGCTTCTGAGCGGGCCATCGCGCTTTACGCCACTGCGCCGGGCGGTAAAAAAGTCGAGCTCAGCTTCGATGGTGAGACGAGCTTGCCGGTTCCACCTCCCCCCGTGTCGATGACCCCAGTACCGACAGACCAAGGCGGCAACTTCTTGTCGGGCTTGAAGAAGTGGCTGCGCGGCTAAAAAAATCTCGACGCAACAGCTGCCCACAAAAGGGCGACAATGTAGGCATGTCAGGGCCACGCCAGTGGCTCAAGACTCCTGTTTTTTCATTGGTTTAAGCCACTTAGGGGCGCCACATGCCGGTTCGTCTGACTGATTCGAAGCTCAAATCGCTCTATACGGCACTGGAAAAGTCGCGCGAAACCGACAGCTCCGTGCGCTTGGGCAGCGAGCAGGCACTCACTTTTTTGGCTGCCGCGGCTGACCGCAGCAATGCCAGCTACAGCAAGGTGCTCACCGAGCTGAAAGCGCCGGGGCTCTCGCGTGACGCGCAAGTCGCGTTGGTGAAGCGCGGCATGACGGCCAGCGAGAAAGCCGACTTGGTGGCGCTGCTCGACGGCGCCACCCTGCCGTGGGACACGTCGGCGAAGTCACTGCTCGAGGCCGTGGTAGGGCGAGACACCTTCGAGCCGTTCACCATTCTCGGCAACCAGCTCAACGGGCTGCGTGGCACCGCGCGCCCAGGTGACAAAATCGAAGCCATCAACATCACCGCCGCTCCCGCGGGCCGCCTGCATATGGACGACACCACCGTGGTCGCCACCGCCAACGCGAACGGCACGTTTTCGGCCGGCAAGCTCACCGGCGACCAAGCGATGCGTGAAGGCGACTTCATTCGCATTCGCGCCCGCCATGCCGACGGCAGCGCCGATGAGTGGACCACGATTAAAGCGACCGGTCTCGCCAGCAGCGACGAGCGCAACGCCGTGGTAGCGCTCTTTCGTATCGGCCTGAGCGCCGCGCCCGACGGCAAGGTGAATGTCGCCAACATCAACATTGGCCGGCAAATCTCGGAGCCCGGCGCCAAACTGCAATTCACCAACTTGCGCACCCGCGAGAAAACGGTCGTCACGCTCAATGAAGAAGGCAGCGTTCCCGAAAGCCTGCTGTTGAAAGGCCAAGGCGGCGACGAATTTTCTATCGCGGCGACTGACGGCACTCACAACCTCGATTTCAAAGACAGCGTCGGCAAGCTCACCGTGGCCCACCCCAACAGCGACATCGACGTCATCAAAGACCCAGGTCTCGACAGTGACGATGTCAACAGCGACGGCACGCCCAAGTTCGGCAAGAAACGCTTCACCGGCCCCTTGTTCAAAAACGGCATTTCGTACACTGACCCCAAGCAAGGCCAGCTGGGGAACTGCTATGTGCCCTCAGGCATCGCCGCGGTGGCGTTTTTCAACCCCGCGGCGCTCGAAAAAATCATCGAAGACAACGGCGACGGCACGTACACCGTCACCTTCAAGCAATACGACTGGAACCGGCAAAAGTACCTCGACGTGCCCATTCGAATCGACAGCGACCTCTACGTGCGCTCGTGGGGCGGCCCGCTTTACGGCGCGTCAAATGGGGGCGACGTCGGCGAGTCGTCGATGGAGCTGTGGTACCCGCTCATTGAAAAGGCCTACGCCCAGTGGAAAGGCAGCTACAACAATATCGGCAGTGGAGGCCACGCCGGCGACGTGATGCAAGCCGTGCTCGGTCGGCGCCCAGACTCGCTCAGCGTCACCGGCGCCAGTGAAGCTGAAGTGTGGAGCACCATCAAAAAAGCAATAGACGGTAAACAGCCGATGGCCGCGGGCACGCATGGCGAAGACCAAGCCGCGCGCTTCACCAACACCGGCGTCTATTCAGACCACTCGTACTCGGTGATTGGTTACGAAGAAAAAGCCGGTGTGAAGTACGTGAAGCTGCGCAACCCCTGGGGCGAGAGCGAGCCGTCGGGCAATGGTGCAAACGACGGTATTTTCAAGTTGCCGCTCGCCACGTTCATGAAGCTCTACGACAACCTCGACTACATGATCGCTGGGCGCTGAAGGGTAAGGCGATGGCGATTCCTCCTGAACCCTTGCGCGATCTGCTGCCCCAAGCCGCCTGGGTGGTAGAAGGCGTGGTCACCGAAGTGCTTGCGGTGGGCTCGGCTATACCGCCACCTTCTGCCGCGCCCGGCGCCACCAGCCGCGGCGTCAAAGTGGCGTCGCAAACCGTGAAATTGAAAGTCACCCGCCTGCTGCGCGGACCAGCGTCGAGCGAGCTCACGGTCACCAAACCTGAAGCGGGTTACGCCTTGAAAGCCGGCGACCAGGGGCCGTTTCTCATTGATGCGCAGAAAAACATTCTCGGCCGCTACGGGCCTGACTCGTACGCGTTGGCCGAAGTTGAACAGGCGCTGTAACGCACTACAGCGTGGCGGCGTCGAGCGCTTGCGCCGCCGGCTTTTTGAGCAACTCTTCCGCCAACGAATGGCCACTTTCGGCCAATGCCTTGAGCGGCTCGAGCAGCACGGCGTCTTCAGCGTCTAACCGCTTCAGCCCCCGTGACGCGATGTCGAGCAGTTCTGTCGCCCAGCCACTGTAGGTGCGGCCTTTCCACGTGCCGGCCAGGCCTGACTGCTGAGCGCGGTGGTGAAAGTCCATGTGCTCGTCGCGGGTGCGGGCGGGAAAAAGCCGCAGCGTTTCGTAGGTTGCCTGGCTGTCGTAGAGCAGGCCGCGCATCATCGCCGCCAGGCCGCCGGTGAGCGACGGCGACACGCAATCGGCCGAGCGCACTTCGATGACTTTCTTCACCCGCACTTCGGGAAAGAGCGTGGACAGGTGGTCTACCCAGTCGTCGTAGAGGGCCGGTTTTCTCTCGAAGCCTTCGCGCAACAACTGCCGAAACGTCATCGCCGGGGTGAGGTACTTGCCGCCGCGGCGCAAAAAGAGCAGCGGTGCGTCGAGCGCCCACTCGACGTACGCGCGGTACGAAGCCGAGCCATCGAAGAGAAACTTGGGGTAACCGCAACGCGACGGGTCAACTTCGCTCCACACCCGGCTGCGCCATGACAGGTAACCGCTGTGGTGACCTTCGGCGTACGGGCTGTTGGCGAAGAGCGCCACCAACACCGGCATCACCCGCACCGCGGCGTCGACTTTGCGAAAACAATCGGCTTCGTTTTCGAAGTCGAGCGACACTTGGCCGGTGGCGGTCATCAACATCATCGACTGCGCCAAACGGCCGCGTTGTGAGAGCGTCTGCCGCATCGCCACGTAACGGCTCTTGGGCATCCACGGCATGTCGCTCACCTTCGCCAACGGCCGGTAGCCGAGCGTCACCACGCGCAGGCCCTTTGCCGCGGCCAGGTCTTTAAGCAGCGCGAGATGTTCTAAATTTTCGCGGTGCGATTCACGGGCGGTTTTCATCGGGCTGCCTGAGAGCTCCAACTGCCCCCCCGGCTCGAGCGTCAACGTCGCCTGCCCACGGGTCATCGCAATGAGCGGGCCATCGGCCCCGTCACGAAACGGTGCCCAACCATGCGCTTCAAAGCTGGCCAGCAACGCGCCGATGCCGCGCTCGCCCTCGTAGCCGACGGGGGTGGTGCCGCCGATGGGGTAGATGAACTTTTCGTGCTCCAAGCCGACGAGCTGCGTGCCGGCGGGTTGCTCGCCCGACTGAAAATACGAAAGCAGATCTTCGACCTGCGTCACCGGCCGGGCTTCGATGTTAGGAGCGTCGAGCGACATGCAATGGTGCATCGCTTAGCACGTTAAAGAGCTGATACATGCGGCCTTCTTCTGCTGGCGACGACCCTGTACCGACCCTCGGCGAGCGCGCCCACCCGGGCGATTTTTTCACTGGTTTGTCACTGCCCTTTCGCGCGGTGAAGGTAATGCTCACCACGCCGGCCATCTTCGCGTGGTCGCTTTTGGCGTCGGTCGTCACCGCGGTGGCGTTGATTGGCCTGCTCATCGGTTTGTGGCCCGTCAGTCGCCACTGGGGAGAGCACCTTTTCGGCGCGGGTGGTTGGCGCGAAGCAGCAGGCACCGGGGTGGCGGTGCTCACGTATTTATTTTTGCTCGCCGTGAGCGCACTGACTGTGCCCACGCTGCTGCTCGCGCCACTGCAAGACCCGATTTCTGAAGCGACTGAAGTACGCTGCGGCGACTTCACCGCTCCGCCCTTTTCATTGAGCCGTCTGGTGCGCGGCGCGCTGCTCTCGGCCACGCATAACTTGGCGCGGCTGTTTTTCATGCTGGCGGGTTTGGCGGTGCTCTTTCCACTCAACTTCATACCGGTTGCGGGCAACGTCATTTGGGGCGTGGCGGGCGCGCTGTGGTCGATGTGGTGGCTCGCGGTGGAATACGTGTCGGGCCCGATGGCGCGGCACATGTTGCCGTTCAAGGCGGTGTTGCGTGCACTCGCTGCGCGCCCTGCTCTCGCGCTCGGCCTCGGCGCCGCGCTCTACGTGATGCTGTGGGTGCCAGTGGTGAACTTTTTTTTGGTGCCCACCGCGGTGGTGAGCGCCACGCTGTGCTTTCGCGCGTTGAAGCGGCGGGGCGTCATTGTCACTGCTGCTTCGTGAGGCATCGAACGCTTTAGCCGTAAGACTCGTGCCGAATACGATCGCGGGTAAAGCCGAGCTCTTTCAGATGAAACAAGGTGGCTTCAAGAAACCGGGGCGTGGCGGTGATTCCCGATGTGAGAGCCACCCGCCTGTCCCACGGGGTAATCGCCGGGCCACAGACATAGGCAAACGCGCGCTGGGGGTCGACCGGCAGCTGCGCGAGCAACTCTCGCGTGACGCGGCCCTGGCGAACAAAAGGAGGCAGCACCGTCTGGCGCGTCAAGGTGTGCACCACCGTCAACCGTTCTGGCTGCGCTTTCGCCAGCGCATCGAGCGCATCGCGAAAAATCACCTCGTCCCAGGTTTTGTTGCTGTAGACGAACGTGTGGCGCAAACGTGGGTGCGCCTGGAGCGCGAACTTGAGCATGCTCCAGTTGGGCACCACGCCGCTGCCGGCCACCACGTGCAGCAAATGGTCAGTTCGCTCCTCGATGTCGTCAGGCAGGTTGTAAGGGCCGGTGAAACCCAGCACCTCGATGCGCATGCCCACGGTGACATGGTGAACCAAATAGGGAGACAAAAGCGGCCGGTACAGCGTGACACCTTCGACATACGGCTCTTCTTTAATGGTGATGGCCAGCGGCTCTGCCGGTGCTGACGCCATTGAATATGCACGCACCAACTCTTTGCGGCCTTTGAGCGCCTCGAGCTCGGCGAGCTGTGACGCGAGCGCGGGAAATTGCCGCGGGGCAATGCTCAAATACTGCCCGGCACGATACGAGGGCACGTCGGGCGGCGCATCGAAGACGAGCGTCACGGTATCTGCGGTTTCGCGAACGACCTCGCGAACCACCACATCGAAGATGCTGGGTGCCGTGCTGGGTGCCGGACTTTCCAAACTTCCAAACATGTCAGCCCTGCTCGCTATACAGTGCGCTTTCGGTGTGGAGGGCGGGATGGGGCGACAACCAAGAGCAGAATTTCACAATGCGCTATACCACGTGTTCGCACGTGGAAACCGTCGAGAGACAATCTTCCTCGACGACGATGACTACCAGGCATACGTCCACCGGCTGCGCGAGCTCTCACAGCAAGCTGGCGTCGACGTTCTCGCTTACTGCCTCATGCCCAATCACCCACATTTGTGTTTGCGAACGCGGGCCACGCCCCTGTCGGTATTCATGCACCGGCTCAACACGTCTTACGCCAAGCGTTTCAACCGCAAATACAACCTCAGCGGCCATTTGCATGAGGGGCGCTACCGTGCCGTGTTGGTCGAGGAACGAATGTACCTGCTTCGCCTTGTTCGCTACATTCATCAAAACCCAATGCGCGCCCGCTTGGTGAAGTCGCTGCCAGAATGGCCTTACAGCTCGTACTGGGAATATCGCGCCCCAAACCCATGGGTTCAGCGCGATGCTGCGCTGTCTGCATTCGAAAACTTTGACGCATTCGAGACCTTCGAACGCGAGGCTCCCAGCGAGCAAGACGTCGAGGTCCTCTCTCGAGCGCTACGAACGTTCGCCTTTGCTGGCTCCATAGAAGGTGGGAAAGAAGCCGCGGAACGCGTTCGAGCGGAATGCACCAAGTCCCGTCTCTTTTGGGTTCCTCTCGGCAGAACCTCGCTGGTGCCGGCCGGAGAGCTCGAACCCATCGCAGCAACATGGATCAATACGAGCCGCTGTCCGTTTCCACTGGCGGAACTCCGGGGCCCGGCGCGCCATGAACCACTGAGAAGCTATCGCCGTGCACTGGCGGTTTTTCTTCGAGAGCAACGGTTTTCGTTGCGTTCAATCGCCATGCTTTTAAACCGGCAGGTGGCCGCGATTACGAAGTTGACCCGTCCGCCGCCCTGACGGCAATTCGGTGCCGGATTTTCCAAAGTTCCAAAGTTTCCCCGATTTGCGCCATGGGCCAAGTTTGGAAGTTTGGAAAGTCCGGCACAAAGTCACTCACGGAGCTGCGAACCGGCACAAAGTCACTCACGGAGCTGCGAATGCGCTTGCCCCGCGCTTGGTGCCCGTGGTTCGCCGGCGCACCGGGCTGGGTACCCCCGCGACCTTCGCCAACTCTTTCGCCAAACCCTTCAGCTCATCGGCGCCATTGGCGGTGCGCGCGGTATCGAAAACGACTTCATATGCGAGCCCGGCCTGGTTAATCGCCTCTGAGCGGGGAATACGCGTCTTCAACACGGGAAAAGTGATTTCCGAGAGCGCTTGCTCCATCGCCTCATTGGTCGCGCTGGTGCGCCGGTCCCACATGTTGACCGCCACCACCAATTGACCGCCGCGTTCACGCACTTGTTTCCACGTGTTGCTGATTTCAGTCAGCCCCTGCAGCGCGTAGGCACCCGTGGGCACTGGCGCGACAAGCACGTCGACGAAATGCATCACCGCTTCGGTATAGGGCCCGATGCTGGGAGGCGTGTCGATGACCACGACGTCGGGCTGCCAGCCCAATGTGTCGAGCGAGCGTGAGAGCGCCTCGAGCCGGTAGCCCCAGTGGTAGAGGTCACGCTCCATCGCCGCCATGCGCAGCACCGCGGGAGCAATGAACAAGTTCTCACGTTTTTCAGAGCGCACCACCACGTCTTTGAGCGTGTGCTTGGCGCGAGGCCCGAAGGTGTCGCCCACGCAGGGCCGCTCGGCAGGCTCTAACCCCAGCGCCAATGAGCCGTGCGCCTGAGGGTCGAGGTCGATGAACAACACGCTGCGGCCTGCATCGGCAAACGCGCTGGCGGTGTGAATCGACAAGGTCGTCTTGCCAACGCCGCCTTTTATCGTCGAGAACGCGAACGATTTCATGTGTCCTCCCTTTAAGTCAGGTGGCACGTCATAGCGCATCGTTTGATCTCGGTCGATCTCGGTACAGACTTTCCGAAGGTGACGGCGCGGGCGCCATCGACAAGACTGGCTCGCCCTGCGATGCACCTGAGCGACCAAGAGCATCTCCTCACTGGCGCACTGGCAGCTCACGTGCGCTGCGTGTGGCAGTTGCAAGGTGCGGGCAACGCTGAAGAGCAGCTCATCGTTCCCGACGGCTGCATGGAGCTGGTGCTCAACTTCGGTGACCCTTTTGAGCAAGTCATCGGCGCCCAGCGAAGAAAAAAACAGCCACGCATCTTGATAGTTGGAGAAGTACGGCGGCCTGTACGCACCCACCCCACGGGAAAAATCGATTTGCTCGGCGTGCGTTTCGCGCCCGGTTCAGCGCCGCTCTTCTTCGGCACGTCGGCAGTAGCACTTGTCGACACGCTGTCGAACGAGTCAGCGATCAAATCGCGCACTTTTCGCCGGGCGATGGCGAAGATTTTCTCTGCTCCATCTGAAGAACGTTCCAGCCAACTCCAGGCCGTGCTTCACGACGCCTTCACCGCGGCCGCGCCCCGCTTGAGCACCGTAGAACCCGTGGCGCTGCTCGTCGCTCGCCAAGGCTTGATAGACCTCACCGAGCTCGAAACACGCACCGGCATGAAAAAGCGCACCCTCGAACGCCGTTTTCTCACCACCGTCGGGTGTTCTCCCAAAGCGCTGGCGCAAGTGCTGCGATTTCGCCGCGTGCTGCGCAGCATCGAAGCAGCCGAGGTGAGTTGGGCCGACACCGCGCTCGAATGCGGTTATTACGATCAAGCGCACCTGGTGCGCGATTTTCGGCGCTACACCGGCATAACTCCCGGCCAATACTTGAAAGGAGACCACCCGCTCACCCGCCTGTTCGACGGCGTTCGCCCCCGATGACGCATTTTTCCAATCTCGTTCACGTGCTCTTCCGTAAAAGCCGCGCCCATGAAGACGTCGCGCTCACTTCTTTCACTGTTTCTTGGGCTCACCCTCGCCGCCAGCTGCGCCACGCCGCGCGGGAGCGGACAGAGCGCCGCGGTTGACGCCATCGCCTGGCGCACCGTACCCGCCGGGCTTGCGCTGCTCGGTTCAGACCCAGGTACGTTCGGCCATGACACCGACGAGCAACCGCGCCACGAAGCGCGCATCGCCTCCTTCGAGATGATGGTGCACCCCGTCACCGTCGAGCAGTGGCAAATGCTCGAAGCCGAAGTGAAGCGCACCGAGCCCGAAGGCCGCTGGTGGAGCGAAGCCCAAACTCCGAAAGAATGGACCGGCCGCTGCAACCTTGGGTCTTCGCGCATAAAACACCCCGCCAATTGCGTCGACTACCGCGCCGCGCGGGCTTTCTGCAAAACACTCGGCGGCGACCTGCCCACTGAAGCCGAGCGTGAATACGCCGCCCGCGCCGGAGCCAACACACCATTCTTCTGGGGCACTGGTTTCGATGCCCAACACGCGGTGAGCTCAGTCTCGTGCGGCACCCGCGGCTGTGCTGGTTCCACCGCTGAAGTCATCACCACCGGCCCTCGCTGCAACGCGTTTGGCTTGTGCGACCTGAGCGGCAACGTGTGGGAATGGACCGCCACTGACTACCAAGAAACGCTCGGCGCATACGTCACCGTGCCGGTAAAAACACAACCTGCCCGCCCCGTGCACCGCGGCGGTTCGTGGCTCAATGAGAAGCCCGAAATGTTCCGCGTCAGTCAGCGCGGGTTGAATTACCCCACGCACGGGCTGACCGGCGTGGGTCTTCGCTGCGTGAAGAGGTAGCGGGCTCTTTCGCGCATCGGAATTCGGTGCCGGAATTCGGTGCCGGATTTTCCAAAGTTCCAAAGTGTCCCGATTGCGCCATGGGCCAAGTTTGGAAGTTTGGAAAGCTCATGATCCTACACATCTTGAGGATGTCTGAATCGGGCAAAACCCCAAGAAATGGGTGAGGTTAAGCAAAAAGGTGCAATTGGAATGAGAATGTGAGCGAAGGCGAA
>JAIBBR010000072.1 GCA_019694575.1 Myxococcaceae bacterium | reverse complement strand
CACCCGAGGCGTAGCCGTCTTGGTTCATGAAGGTCACCGCCGAAGGGCTGGCGAACTGCGTCAGCCCTTTCGCGCCGGTACCGCTGGCCGCGGTGGGGTCGCCAAAGTTGAAGTTGAGCGCTTGTGGGTTGACCGAGCCCAGCGGCGTGAAGTTGCTGGTCTGCGTCATGTCAGCCAGGTTGCCGCTGGTGTCGTAGGTCAGCGTGCCACTGGCAATTTCGGTCGGCGTGCCGGCGGTACCACCGGTGAGGCCGCCACCGTCGCTCAGGGCGTGCCATTCCCACGTGCCGGCGCCGCTGCGGCGGTAATAAATGTCGACCTGGTGCGCGGTGCCGAGCGAGTCGTACACCGTGGTGCTCGTCGAGAAGTTCGAAGTCGCTGACGCCTGCGTGGCGTCGAACGCCGCGGGCACCACCGCGTCAGCCTGCAAGTTGCCCTTCAACGTCACATCGCCGGTTGGCCGGGGCGAAGCGGGAGCACTGCCCACCATCAAATCGCCCATGCCTTGGCTGATGGTTCCGAGATCGTCGGCCAAATAGCCCTGCACCCGCAACCCCTGCAGATCGACCAGGTAACCGCTGTCGTCGACGGTGAACTGCCCCGCCCGCGTGTAGAACTGGCCGTCGACGCCGTTGTGCTCTCCTTTCACCACGAAGAAGCCTTTGCCTTGCAAGGCGAGGTCGGTGGCCATGCCGGTGTTGGTGAGCGCCCCTTGGGTGATCATACGCTGCACGGCCTGCAGGCGGCTCCCCAGGCCACGCTGCCCCGCCCCGCCAATGAGCGTCTGTGCGAGCGCGTCTTCGAACGCGGCGCGGCTGCCTTTGAAACCAATGGTGTTGGCGTTGGCGATGTTGTCGCCAATCACCGACAAATCGGTGCTGTTGTTATCGAGACCAGAAACAGCAGAAAACATCGCGGTGGTGAGGCTCATACGTGCTGCCTTTCTGCGCGAGTCGCGCTACGGGTTATGGGGCTTCGTCAATTTCGACCACGTCTGAAAGCTTGAGCCGCGTGCTGCTCGCCAACACCAGCTCGGGGTAACCGTTCTCGAATGAAACACCTTGAATGCGCGAACGTGCGCGCTGCTCGATGGGCACGTTTTTGCCGTCAATGTCTGCCGCGGTGAGCTGCACCGCGTAGTCGCCAGGCGGCAGGCGGTTACCGCTGTCGCTCAGGCCGTCCCACGTGAGGGTCATATCGCCCTTGTCGTGGCCGCCACTTTTGAGGGTGCGCACCACTTTGCCGGTGGCGTCGGTAATCACCGCGGTGACCGCTGTGGCGGCGCCTTTTAAGCTACCGCCCAGCACCGCCGGTTCGCCGTCGCGCAACGTCACCTTGTCAGACAAGTGCACCACGTCTTTGCCCACCAGCCCCGCCGCCGAAATCTGATTGCTCGCGGCTTGCGCCACCAGCAGCGCCTCCAGCCGGCTGTTCGACGACTGTTGCAGTTCGATGTTGGCGAATTGCGCCAGCTGCGAAACGAACGCTTGGCTGTCCATCGGGCTCAAAGGGTCTTGATGACCGAGCTGGGCCATCAACAGCTTGACGAATTCGTCTTTGCCCAGCTTGCTGGGCTCGGGCACTTCGGGAGCCCCGCTCTGCATTCCCCGGGTGGGTGTAATGGCCATGGCACGACACTCCTTTACGCTTTGACGTGAATTCGCGCCGGCTCACCCGGCGCTTCGTTCGAAGTCGATGCTGATTTCGCTCCCATGTTGCGCGGCCGGCCGGGCGCGGTAGGCCGCACTTCTTTCGCTTCACGCGCCGGCACTGGGTGGCGAACGAGCGCCAGGGGGGCCTCGGGCGAAAGCGCAAATTTTCCCAGCGCGATGCCCTGCCCGGCCAACGCCACCCGCAGCGCGTCTTGAGAAGCACGCAGCGCTTCGGCGTCAGCGCCTTTGAGCTCGACTTCGGCCACACCGCCACGCACCCGCAGGTGCAGCGACAATTCGCCGCCCGGCACTTCGATATTGATGTGCGCGGCATGCGGCATGACGCCGATGCGCAGCCCCACGTCGTCAGCCGCGGTCTGCGCCAGGCGCGTCAACGTGGCGGCCGCGGCGGTGACCCACTGAGAAGCCACCGACACCGGGCGGCTTTCGAGCAGCGCGGGCAGCGGCATGTTCGCCGACGCGACGTCTTTGTCGGCTCGGGGCGGCGAAAATTCTACGCGCTCCGGCTCGCGCAACGCGGGCTGGGCGTCGTTCTCGGCAGCCGTCGACACCCGTGCCGAGCCGGGCCTTTTCTCGGTGGTCGACTTTTCAGCGGGCCCAGCAGCCGCGTGTACCCGCTCCACTGCCGCGCTCGGCTTGGGCAGCGGTTGAAACTGCTGCGTCAGCATTTGCTGAAAATCTGGCGGCGGTGACCCCTTGTTTTTGCGCGAAGGCGTGGGCGCGAGCGCGCTGTCGAGCCGCCGGCTTTTGCCCTTCGGCACACGGGCTTGCGCCGCGGGAGCAGGCCCACCCAAGTCTTTGAGCAAGAGCTTCATTTCTTGCGCTCGTCGGGCGTGCGGGTGGCCAAACGGGTCATCATCTCGGCGGCGAGCTCGGGCGAAAGCTTGGCAATCACTGCTCCCGCCACCGCCGGGCTCAAGCGGCCAATCAGATCAACCGCTAAGGCACGGTCTAATCGCTGCACCAGCGCCGCGGCCTGCTCCGGCTTCATCGCCTTCATGGTCTTCGCCAAGTTGGCGAGCTGCTCAGGGTCATTCTTCTTGGGCAGCGCCTTGACGTCAGCCGGTTCGGGGGCTGCCACGTCAGCCGTTGCCCGCGCCGCGTTCGCCTTGACCAGCTTTTCTAACCGCGCGGTTTCGACCTTCAAGCCTTCGCGCGCCGTCGCGATATCAGCGGCCAACTTTTCAAGACGCGCTCGTTCTGCGGCCAACACCTTGCGCTCTTCTTGCCAACGGTTTTTCTTCGCAGCCCGCTCGTCGCCTCCCTGCCGAAGCTCAGCGCACAGGGCCGAAGGCGCGAGTGAGGGCAACGACACCGGGGGCCTTTCTGCACGCGGCGTCACGCCGGCATCAGTCGAGGCCTCGGCAGCCACCGGCGAAGCAAGAGGCTCGGGCGCCGTCGGCGCTTCAGGCACCGCAGGCGGCTCGGGCGCGGCGGCCTCGGCACCGTGCGCAGCGGGGGCGTCTTCATGCGCGGCCGGCGTCGCGGCCAACCACGCCCAGGCGAGCAGACTAAGCACGGTTCACCTCGCCAGGTTGCGGCAGGCCGAGCGAGCGGCGCAGCTGGGCCAACGTCTCGGTGAGGCGAAAGTGCTCGTTGGGTTTCTGTCTCAAAAACGCATTCACCGCAGGCAGACACTTGAGCGCGTGATCAACTTTCGGGTTTGAACCGGGCACATAAGCACCCACGTCGACCAAGTCAGCCGCTTCACGGTACGTCGCCAATACCTCGCGCAGACCCAGCGCCAAGTCACCGTGCTCGCCCGTCACCACGTCGGTCATCACGCGGCTAATGCTCGACAGCACGTCAACCGCGGGAAAATGCCCCGCTGAAGCCAACTTGCGAGAAAGCACAATATGACCATCGAGCGCGGCTCGGGCGGCGTCGGCCACCGGGTCACTCAAGTCGTCACCTTCGGCCAGCACCGTGTACAACCCGGTAATACTGCCCTGCCCTTCGTCATTGCCCGCGCGCTCGAGCAACCGCGGCAGCGCAGCGAAGACCGAGGGAGGGTAACCCTTCGACGTGGGAGGCTCACCCGCGGCGAGACCAATTTCACGCTGCGCCATCGACACGCGCGACAACGAGTCCATCAGCAAGAGCACGCGCTTACCCCGGCGGCGAAAACTTTCAGCCACCGCCGTCGCCGCCATGGCTGCGCGCACGCGAACCAGCGGCGGTTCATCGGCCGTGGCCACCACCACCACCGAACGGGCAAGACCTTGCACGCCCAAATCGCGCTCCACGAATTCACGCACTTCACGGCCGCGCTCACCCACCAGGGCGACCACAATCACGTCGGCATCGGCGTGCCGCGCCACCATGCCCAACAGCACGCTCTTGCCCACTCCAGGGCCGGCCATTACCCCCACGCGCTGGCCTTCTCCGATGGTCAGACACGCATCGATGCTGCGAATACCCAGCGTCACTTGCTGGGTGATGCGTCGCCGGCTGAACGCAGCAGGCGGGAGCGCGTTGATCGACACCCGCGTGCGCAGCGCCGGCAACGGCATGCCATCGACGGGCCGCATCGCCGCGTCAACCACGCGCCCCAAGAGCCCGTCGCCCACCCAAATTTCTGCCGCCGATTCGCGCGGCACCACGGCGCAGCCTTCGCAAATGCCCTGCATTTCGCCAAATGGCATCAACAGCGCGCTCGCCCCGGCAAACCCCACCACCTCGGCCGGCACATGGCGGCCACCGCTGACGCGAATTTCACACGACGTTCCCACGGCCACCCGGGGCAGCGACGCTTCGACAATCAAGCCCGACGCGCGCGTCACCTTGCCTTGCAGCACCACCGGCTCGGCGTTCGTCAGGGCAGACTGCACTTTGTCGAAGTCGATCAAGCTCACGCCAGCTCTCCTTCGATCACTTCGGCCACTTCGCGCCGCAACTCATCGAGCCGGGTGGTGATGCGCCCGTCGACCGAGCCAAAGTCACCGTCAATCACGCAATCGCCCGTCTGCAACGTGGCGTCGGCCACCAGATCTACCTGCGCGACGGCCAAACCCAGCGTGCCTTTGCCTCCCGCGTCTTCAACCCGGGCCAAGTCACCGGGGCTCACATGAATGACCACCCGTCGTGACTCGCCCAGCCGCTGCACCGCGGAGCGAATCAACCCAAACAGCGGCTGCGGGCTGGTGGTGAGCTCGGCTTCTAAAATGCGGCGGGCGACCTGAAACCCTAGCTCCAGCGCGTCTGAACGGGCCTGCTCGGCCAGACGCTCTGACTGCAGCCGCAGGTTCTGAATCGCTGACACCAACCTTTCAGTGTTGTGGTTGGCAATGTCGGGCGGCCGGTACGCGGCATCAGGCTGCGGCGACGCTCGGGGCCGCGGCACTTCGACGCTGGGTGACGGCTTGTCGGGCAATGACGGGGGCGGCGCTGGCGCCACCTTGCCCGGCATTGGCGCGGCCTTGGTCAACGGGGGCGACGAAGGCATGCCCGGCCGCCTGGGCAAGTGGAGCGGCAGCGGCGTCAACGTGCTCTCGAGCCGGGGAAATTGTGCTGCTTCGACACTGCCGCGCCGAGGCACTTCAGCCAAGAACCGGGGAGCATGCGGAGGCGAAGGCAGAGGCGACATGAAGGCTCCTTTCTTTGGCTACAGCATCTTGTCAGTGGGCCGAACAATGGTGATGCGGCCCTTGTCAGACAGCTCGAGCGCGAGCTTGGCTATCGCCGACTGCGCGGCTTCGACCACCGCGAGCTTGACGGGGCCCATCGCCGCCAAGTCTTCAGCGAGCGTCTGCGACGCGCGTGACGACATGTTGCGCAAGAACTTCTCACGCAGCTCGTCAGAGGCACCCTTGAGCGCCATTGGCAGTTGGTTGCTGTCGACGTCTTTGAGCAGCGCCTGCAAGTCGCGGTCAGAGAGCCGGGTCAAGTCGTCGAACGTAAAGAGCTTGGTGCGCAGATCTTCTGCCAGCGCCGGGTCATCTTTTTCGATCGCCGCCAGCACTTCAGCTTGTTGCGTGCCGGCTGAACGACGCAGCACTTCGAGCGCGGCGCTCTTGCCATCGACCCGGCGCATGCCTTCGGCCACCACCGCCTGCAGCTCTTGCGTCAGCGCCTGACGAACTTCACGCAACACTTCGGGTGCCACCGATTCAACCGTGGCCATGCGCCGCACAATCTGAGGGCGCTGTGCTTCAGAAATATTCATCATCACCGCGGCTGCTTTTTCGGGAGCCAAAGCGCTCAACACCAACGCCACCGTCTGCGGCTGCTCGCGACTGAGCACCATCGCCAAGGCTTCAGGGTCTGCGTCGGCAATCGGCCCCAGCACTTCGTCAGGGGGCTTGGGCGCCGCTACGCCGTCGAAGGCCCGGCGGGCGACTTCTTCACCCAGCGCATGCTCGGCCACCGCGCGCAGCACGTCGTCACCCGCGGCGGCGTCTCCTCCCACGCGCTCCATCGACTCGACGAAGGCCCGCAAGGCTTCGGGTACCGCGGTCACCGAGGCGCGACGCAGTTCTTTCGCGCCCACCGCAATTTGACGGGCCTCAGACTCGCCCAACATTCTGAACACCACTGACGCCACTTCATTGCCCAAGCCCAACAACAGGGCCGCCGCGCGTTGCGCACCCTGCCCGACGTACTCACTGCGCACCGGCAGCGGTTTGGGTGAGTTGTCAGCCACGGTTGGCCTCTCGGCCCTCGACGTCGTTCGCGATCCACGCGCGAATCAGGTGCGCGGCTTTGATCGGGTCGGCCTTCGCCAGCTCGCGGGCCCGTTCACGGTACGCCAAAGCTGGGTCGGGCAACGCCTTGGCCTCTTCGGTCACCGGCACCACCGGCTTCTTCACAGGGGCCGGGGCCAACTGCTCTTCGGCTTCAATTTCTGACACCCGGGCTCCGGCGCGCAGCAGCGGCGCGTCAGCTGTGATCGGCGCTTTCTTGCGCAGCGCAACCACCAGCACGACGGCGATCAGCAGCAGCAAGGCCGCTCCCGCCGCGCCGTACATGTACAGACGCGGTATTGACTCGGCGGCCTCTGGCGCCAGCGCCCCTTCGGCCGAATGGCTGAACACCGCGCTTGAAATATTGAGCACGTCACCGCGCGAAGTGTCGAGACCGAGCGCACCCTTGGCCAACTCAGCCAACTGCGCCACTTCGGCCTCAGGTCGCGGCTTGCCGTCGACCCCGTCGAGCAAAATGGCCACCGACAACCGCGTCAGCCGCGGCGTCTTCGCCAAGGTCTTGGTGGTGGTTTTGCTGACATCGAAGTTGCGCGTCTCTTCTTGCGTGCTCGAAGCGCTGCGGTTGCCCGGTTGAGCCGTGGCGGCGCCGGCCGCGGCCAACGGCTGGTTGGCGGCCGCTCCCGCCACGCCGGCTTTGGTGGCCGAGTCTTGGCTTTGGTTTTGATTGACGGTGCGTTCACTGCGCACCGCGGTCGCGTCGGGGTCTACCACGTCAGACGTGGTGGCCACTTCAGTCATGTCGAGCGACGCCGTAACGCGGGCCACCACTTGCCCCGCTCCCACCGCCGGCTCGAGCAAGCCCACCACGCGCTGTTCCAAATCGCGCTCCAACGTGCGCTGGTAGCTGCCCATCTCTTCGCCCCAGCTGCCCTCGGCCGCCAGCACCGAGCCCCGGCCGTCGACGATGGTCACCGCGTTCGGGCCCAGCGAAGGCACCGCCGAAGCCACCAGGTGCCGCACTCCCGAAAGCTCGCGCTCGTTCAAAACGCGGCCCGGCTGAAGGTTCAGCACCACCGCCGCCTGCGCCGAACGGCCTTCGTCACGAAACAGGCCTTTTTCAGGCAGCGTCAAATGCACGCGCGCCGAGCGCACCCCCGAGAGCCGGCCAATGGTGCGGGCCAGTTCACCTTCGGTGGCGCGGCGCAGGTTTACCTTTTGGGTGAACTCAGAAACGCCCAAGTCGCCGCGATCGAAGAGCTCGAAGCCAGTGCCACCGTTGCGAGGCAAGCCGGCCGTCGCCAGCACCAACCGCGCGTCGTACACCTTGCTGGCCGGCACCGCGAGCGCTGAACCGCCCGCTTCAAGCCGAAAGGGAATTTGCGCCGACTTCAGCACCGACGACACTTCGGGGCCGTCTTCGCTGCTCAGGTTGGTGAACGCGTACTGGTAACCGTCGGCCGCGCCGAGCGCCGAAATGCCCACGCCCGCCGCCACCAGCAACACCGCCAGGGCGAGCAGCACCCACCGGGTTTTGCCAGCCCCCGACATCAACTGCTTGGGCAAATCGGCAAGCTGCTTTTGGAGCGGTTCCATCGCGGGCCTTGGCTCAGACGTTCATGCGCATGACTTCGACGTAGGCGTCGACCAACTTGTTGCGCACCTTGGTCGCGACGCGCATGCCGATGTCGGCCTTCTCGAGCGCGAGCGCGGTTTCGTGCAAATTGCCGCCACCCAGCGCCACTTTTTCGGCTTCGCTGTCGGCGGTGCGCTGCAGCATTTCGACTTCGCGCAGGGCGGCTTCGAAGGTTTGCCCCACGCTGCCCAAGCCTGCCACCGGCTCGGCGCGCTCTGGGCGCACAACGGGAATCGACGTTTCAAGCGGGCTGACAATGCTCATCGGCTATCTCGCAATGTCGAGCGCGCGGGTGGCCATCGACTTCAACGTTTCAACCGAAGTGGCGTTCGCTTCGTACGCTTTCGACGCAGACATCAGGTTCACCACTTCATGAATCGGGTTCACGTTGGGAAAGGTGACGAAGCCGTCGCCGTCGGCGTCTGGGTGGCCGGGGCTGTAAACGCGGCGCCCCGGGCCAGTGTCTTGCACCACTTCGACGACATTCACGCCTTGCGGTTGAGGCGACGCGCTCAGCGTTTGATCAAAACTCTCGGCAGCCAGCACCGGGTCTAACCGGCGGTACAGTTCACCGTCGGGTCCACGGGTCGACTCGGCGTTGGCCAAGTTCGACGTGGCGAGGTTGACGCGGGTGCGCTCCGCCGAAAGTCCCGACGCGCTAATCTTCATGGCCGACAAAAAGTCCATCGTGTGTCTCCTTTTCGTTACCGGTTACCCATTGCCGTCTGACGCGACGTAGCGAAGAATGGCGAGCTTCTTCGCCGCTGCTCTGGCCGCTGCTCCGTACTGAATGGCGTTCTCTGCCATTGCCACCATGGTGCGATCGAGATCGACTGCGTTGCCATCGAGCCCCGCCGCGCTGCCCTGGCCGTTGGTAATCGCCGCCGTCAAGTCATTGCGCGCAGGCGGCGCTGCAGCGACTGCTTCCCCCATTGTCACCACCGGCGCGCGGGGCGCTTCGACGCTCGACACGTCTTGCTGTGCAGTCGTCATCGCCGCGGTGAAGTCAATTTCTCTCGGGCGATAGCCGGGCGTATCGACATTGGCCAAGTTGCCCGCCAAGACGTTTTGCTGGGCCAAGCGCGCATCGAGCGCTCGCTCCAACACCGTCATGGTTTTGTCGAAAAGCTTCATGCCTTCACCCCTTGCGAAGCCTGTGCCGCACCGAGGTAAGCCATTTGACGCGGCGCAAGCCATTGACTTGCCGAGCGCTGGCGTTCACCCCAGCGGCGTCAAAGCGCTGACTGACGCAGGGTTGACACTCATGTGAAAAAAAGTGCGAACCGCACGCCTTCACGGCGCCATCACTTTGGCGCGGGCGGCTCGGGTACGAGCGTGGCACGGCTCTTCGCCAACAAGGCTTCGGCGAGCTCGCGCTCTTGTTCAATTTGCTGCAGCGACGCTTCGCTCAACACCGGGCGCGCTTTGGCAGGTTTGTGCGGCAGCAGGCTTTCGGTGAGTTCTTTCCACACCGGCCGCTGCAAACGGGCTTTGCCCAACCGGGCGCGGGCAAAGTCGACAATCACCGCCGCACGAACTTCGTCGCCGGCGTCGAGAAAGAGGCGCGCGGTGAGGTTCAGGTGATCTTCGAGCTCTGCTTTCGGCACTTGACCCGTCATCGACGCCAGCAAGGTGGCGGCGTAACGCGGTGCACCCTGATCTGCCGCAACCCGCGCCGCCGCCGACGCGGCCGCTCTCGCCAGTGCGGTGCGAAAGTCTGCCAGAGGCAACCGCAAGTACGCTTGCAAGGCTTGGCGGCGAGCCGCGGCGTCATCGTCACGCAGCCCGGCCAACACCAACGAGCGACACAGCGGCTCGTTGCCGTCGCACAAGCCGCCCGCCGCCGCGGGTTCAGCCAACGCCCGCTCGAGCTGGGTCATCGCCTCGAGGGTGCGATCAGTCGACACCTTCGCCCGCATTGCCCGCAGCGCCAAGTCGTGGGCCGCCGGAGCCGGCAACGCCACCGAATCAAAAACCGCCGCTTCGGTCTTCGTCGTCAAGCACAGGCCGGTCAACTCACACAGACGCGCGGTGGCCAACCGGCCCCAAGGGCCCCGCACCCCGGCGCGTTGAAACCACGTCGCGGCGGCAATGGGGTCGTCATCGTCGCGGAGCGCCAAGTCACCCAGGCGCACCGCAGCGAACGGCGCCTCGGGCGTCGCCAGCGCGTCATGAAACAAGCGCAGGGCGTCATTCTTTTGACCTTGGCGAAGCGCGCACTCAGCCTTGCCCACCACGGTATCGCCGGGGCATGCCGCTCCGGCGCCCATTTGCTCGGGCGCGAAAAAAGTCGCGGGAGGGCCGTCGTCGACCGGGCGCCACGGCAAACCCCGCAGCTCGCGCAGTGTCATCACCCAGCCGGCATTCACGCGCTCCAAGTCAGCCGAAACCCGGCGCGTACGGCAGCGAAAAGTAAGCGCGGTGTCTGAGCTCGCAAAGAGCGTGCACAGCTTGGTGATCGGCCGGCCAAAGTGCGCAGCCAACTTGCGAGCGTCGGCGGGCGCCTCGAGCGTCACCTGTGCTTCGAGCGAAGAGACCCGTAGCGTCACCGGGCCATTGATCTTGGGCAGCGGCACCATTTCGACGGCCAACGCGCTGAACGCCAATGGTGAGCTGGCTTCGGGCGCGCCGGCGTCAGCGACCGCCGCGGCGACGAATAACAGCCAATGACAGGCAGCAACCGAAAGGCCCACGAGGCCAACGTCATGCAACCGGCATGCTCACCCTGGCAAACCTCAGTGGTGAGGCGAGGGAGCAGGAGCCAACACACCGTCGACTGGCAGGGTGCTGTCATCACGCTGACGGCGGCGCAGCTTTTCGACCAAAGTGGTGCGCTGCAAACCCAACAGGTCAGCAGCCGCCTTCTTGTTGCCACGCGCTTGACGCAAAGCAGCGTCAATGTACTCGTCTTCGACACGGCGCAGCAGCGACGCCAAATCGACGGGAAAGGTGGGGGGCGCTTCAGGGAGCGGCGTGGGCGCCGAAGCAAACGGAGGAGGCAGCACCGTGCCGTGCGGCGGAGTCATCATCGCGACGAACGGCAACATCGTGCCCCCCGGCGGCGTCAGCGCATCAGTGACACCCAGCGGCGTTTCGCCCATGGGCACTGGCATTGGGCTGACAATCGCCAGCCGCGCCGGCGGCGCGAAACCGTCAACCGCGGGAGCGCCGCGCAACGAGGGCGGCAAGTCAGCCACCCGCAAGGTCGGGCCTTCGACACACACCGACAAACGCTCGACCAAGTTCTCGAGCTCTCGCACATTGCCTGGCCAGCCATAGGCCTGCAGTTGGGTAATCAACGCCGGGTCGACCGGCCGCGTCTCTCCGCGCTCGCGCCAGAAATGCATGAAAAGCTCGCCCACATCGCCCACCCGGGTGCGGAGCGCCGGCAACTCAATGGGGCACACCACCAGGCGATAGTAGAGATCGCGCCGAAAGCGCCCCGCTTCAACTTCAGCGGCCAAGTTGCGATTGGTCGCTGCCACCAAGCGAAAATTCGACGAGACCGACTCGTTGCTGCCCACCGGCTCGTAGTTACGTTCTTGCAGCACACGCAGCAGCTTCACTTGCAGCGACAGCGGCAACTCACCAATTTCATCGAGAAAGAGCGTGCCGCCTTCAGCCATGGCCAAGCGGCCCTTGCGCCGGCTGGTGGCTCCCGTGAAGGCACCGCGCTCGTGACCAAACAACTCGCTTTCGAGGAGCGATTCGGGAATCGCGCCGCAATTCACCGGCACGAAGGGGCGTGCGGCGCGCGGGCTTTGCTCATGAATCAACCGCGCGAAGACTTCTTTGCCGGTGCCCGTTTCGCCGGTGACCAACACCGTGGCATCGCTGGGAGCGATGCGGGTGCACGCGCGTATAATGTCGACCAGCGGCGAACCGGCGGCACAAACCAAGCCAGCTCTGCATGCGGCTGCACCCATCGCCGCGGCCTCCAAAACCGGAGACCTCTTCGAGGTCACATTCTCCATGTATGCTTCCCCCTTGGTTCCGCGGCGTCTAAAGCAAATAACGAGCCAACGTCACCTTCCTGACAACTGCATGTCATTCCACTGACAGACCTGCGCGGTTGAGCGCGAGGGTGGGTAGAAACCTACCCTTGCGCGCTGTCAAACCCCGTTCAAAATTAAACACTTGCGTTAAGTCAAGTTGATGAAATTCCTCACATTGACGCAAGGCGCCAAAATGTTTGGAGGCGGTGGGTCATGGTTACCCCTCGAAATCAGTTTTGACCCTGCCACAAAGCAGGCCTTGGCCGTGTGTTTGCAAACTCCCCCCATGTGAACGATCCCGAACGCCAAAATTCAGGCGCCCCACTTTCAGAGCTCGATGAACCCATGGAGCTGCTCCTCGACGAGCTTTCGTTGGGAGTGATCAAACTGAACAGCGAAGGGCGGGTGATACACGCCAATTCAGCGGCGCAGACGTTGCTCTCGAGCGAAGCCCGGGCCGAGGTGAACAACACCCTGTCGACGATGTGCGGCCGGGCCAAAGAGCTGACTCACATGGTCGAGACCGTGCTGAGCCTCGGCCAGCTGGGTGAAGTGCGCGTGCTGTTGTCGCCGGCTCCTTGCCTTGACGGTTATTTGGCGGTGCTCGAGCGCAGTGTGATCAGCCGCCTGCGTGCCGAAGCCACGGCGTTGCGAACCATGCTGTCGGCCGCGACCCAGGCCGCCCCGCCCAACGAAGCCGCGCATCGCGCCCTCGCTACCTTGGGCAGCACCTTCGCCGGCAGCTACCTGGTGCTGTACGAGCATCGGCCCGAGGCGCAGCAACTCGACTGTCTCGCCCATGTCGGCGTACCGGGCAACCATGCGGCCGCGCTTTCGAGCCGCTCGCTCGACGCCAAAGGCTCACTCGTGGGGCGCGCATTCAGCACCGGTCGCCCTCTTCACGTGGCCAGTCTGGCGCGTTCATTTTTTCCCACTGAGCGTGCGCTCGCCGGCGGCGAACGGTTGGCGGCGATCGCCCTGCCCGTCTCGGGGCGCGGCCATTTGGTGGGCGTGCTGTACGTCTGTGGCCCCCAGGGCATCTTGGGTGAGGGAGAGCTCAAGCTGTTGCAAGGGTTGGCCGACGCATTGGGCTCGCTGATTGAGCACTCACGCCAAGAAGGGGCGATCACCCGTGAACGGCAAGCGCTGCAATCACTGATGGACAATTTGCCCGACGCCATTGTCGAGCAAGGCACCGACGGCCGTATCGCGGTGGCGGGCGGCCGCGTCGACGCGATTTTGGGCCGGCCGTTGCCCGCGCTGATTGGCTTACCCATGGCCGAGCTGCTCGTCACCGACGAGCGTGAACGCTTTCATCAGTTTCTCGAAGCCGCGCCGATGGGCGGGCAACAAGCAAGTACTTTTTCGGTGGCCCACCCCGACGGAGACCGGGTGCCCTGCGAAGTGTCAGCCCATGTCAGCCGCACTGAAGGCGCTTCGGTGGTGCGCGCAGTCTTTCGCGACATTTCAGGCCGCTTGGCGCTGGAAAAAGAAGTCGAGCGCAACCGCGCCATCGCCGTGCATAAAGATCGGCTCGCCGGTATCGGCCAGCTCGCGGCCGGTGTGGCCCATGAAGTCAACAACCCGCTCACATTCGTACGCGCCAACTTGGCGTGCATTTCAGACGACGTGCTCGAAATCACCAACGCGCTGAAACGCACGGCCGGTGCGAAAGTCACCACTGATCAACTGAACGAGCTGGTTCGCGAAGTGGGCGAGTTGGCCACCGAGTCATTGATCGGCGTCGATCGCATCGCCACCATCGTTCGCTCACTCAAGGGCATGGCGCGCAACCGCCCACACGAGCGAGAGCTCTTCAACGTCACCAAAGCGGTACAAGAAGCGGTGATGTTTTTTCGCGGCGCCCGGCAGTCGCGCGACGCCATTGTGTGTGAGCTGCCGAACGAGTTGATGGCCTGGGGCGACGAAGGAGGTCTCGGCCAGGTGGTGCTCAACCTCATGGGCAACGCCTACGACGCCATGGGAAAAAAGGGCCCCATCGTGGTGCGCTCCGAAAGCGACGACAAGCACGTGCGCATTATCGTCGCTGACAAAGGCCCCGGTATTCCCGAGCGGGTGCGCAACCACATCTTCGAGCCGTTTTTCACGACCAAAGACGTTGGCGAAGGCACAGGGTTGGGGCTGTACATCAGCCATTCAATCGTGCGGCAAATGGGTGGAACGTTGACCTTCGAAACCAGCAGCGAAGGCACCACCTTCACCGTGCAACTCACCGGCGGGCGGTAAAACTACTTCAGCGAAAGCCCGACATGCAGCGCCGCTCCACGCTCGGAGCACGGCGTTGCCACCTCTCGACGAGGGCGCGCCGTCACGGCCTGCTTCGGCTCGTGCACTGCCAGCTCAGTCCAACGGTCGTTATCGACAGCGGACTCGTTGCTCGGCACTCGAGGGCTGCGTAACACGGTCGATGGTCGTGGCATGCGTCCGGTTCCTTTGTGGGGTTTTGCGCTTCACCCTGAGCAAGTGTGGGGCCAAGCGCACAAGTTCGATAACAATCCGTGATTACTCCGATGAGCGCACACCGCACTGGGTCAAAAAAAACCCAGCATCACGTCATTTTTTGAACACAGACCGGTGCTACCGAGATGTTTTTACTACCTATTCAGACGCGCCAACGGCTCGTCAGCAGCCGGGTCAAATTCAACCCATGAAGTCAAATTTGACCCAGCGCCTGCGTCAAGAGCGTAGCGTTTATGTACTACAAGCAACGACACCGGCGGCGTCGCCGTTTTTTTCATTCAGGCTTTCGCATCACCGGGCGTTCTACCGTTTTGCCCCTGGCGGCCAAGTCGTCGAAGCGGCACTGCAAATGACGGCACCCGAGCGCAATTTTCGCAGTTTGGCCGGCGAGCCCGGGCAATGTTTTGCGCGCGAAGCGTTGGCCATTCACATAGCCAGACACATCAACCATGTCGCCCTTCACGCGGGTCAACTTCAACTTGGCGCGAAAACGGCCGGGCAGCACGCGCATTTCGTCTTCGATCATGTTCTCTAAGTCACGGGCGCTGTTGCCGGCTACCTCGCCGTTGTTCGGAGTGAAATAACGCCACATCAGCCGCATGCCCACCCCAGGTATGGCGAAGACGCTGACCTGCACGTCTTTGATGCGAAATGAAAGCTCACCAAACCGCTGCGCGTCTGGCGGCAGCGGAGGAAATTCGCTCGAAAGCTCTTCGAGCTGCATGTCGACCTCGGCTTCGAAATCGTCGGCCGAATAGTAACGTCGGCTCACGTAGGCCCGAGGCACCAGGCGAGGCAGTTCTGAATTCGCCAGCGCGTCGCCATATTGCACCGCTGAGAGCGCACCGTCTTCGAGCTTCCACAAACCGGCGTGGGCGTTGAGCTCGAAAGGGCCGTCGGGCTCGAAGTCGAGCGCCACTTGGGTGGGCCCTTCTTTACCGGTAGAAAAAAGATCGCCTTCGGTGTCGTGGTACCAGGCGGGCAACGGCTGCCGCTTCGGCTTCGCGTCGGGTGAGTTCGCGGAAGCGTTCGGCAACAGCTTCATGCCCAGCACGAAAAGACCGAGGCCAATCAAGACGCCAGCCGCCACTTTCCACACCGTGCCTGGCCCTTGCCCGGTGACGAAGGGTACGCTGCTCGAAGCACGTGGCGTCTCGCGGTGCGTGGCGATACCACTGACAGATCGCGACGGCCCACCACTGGCGTTCACCAGCGGCTCGAGGCGGGCAATCACGTCTTGCGCGGTCGAGGGGCGATCGTTCGGCTCGGCCTCGAGCAGCTGCGCAATCACCTCGTCGAGGCGAGGGTCGACTCCCGGCACTTTTTCTGACGGCAGCTTGAAGCGCCCCATCGGCAGCTCGCCGGTGAACAGCTCATAGACCACCACCCCCAGTGAATACAGGTCAGCGCGGTGATCGACATGCTTGGCGTCACGCCGCTGCTCGGGCGCCATGTAATTCACCGTGCCCATCGCCACTGAAGTGGCCGTGAGGGCAATGTTTTGGCGGCTGCCGCGCATGCCCGCGAGCCCAAAGTCGGCCACCTTCACATGCCCCTGCTCGTCGAGCAGAATATTTTCGGGCTTCAAGTCGCGGTGAATAATCTGCTTGTTGTGCGCATGCTCGATGGCCCGGCAAATTTCGAGCGTCAGGCGCAAACACGTTTCAGGCGGCGGGCGCGCGAAGCTGATCACCTCGCGCAATGATCGGCCGTTCACAAATTCCATCACGAAGAAGTAGTGCTCATTGGCCAGGCCACGGTCGATGATCTGCGTGATGTGCGGGTGCGACAGGCTCGCCAGCGCCGTCGCTTCTTTGTCGAAGCGCGCCACGAACTCGGCGTCTTTCGCCAACTTGGGCGGCAGAATCTTCACCGCCACGCTGCGACCCAGCGACGTCTGCCGCGCGCGCCACACTTCGCCCATGCCGCCCCGCCCCAGCACCTCAATCAACTCATAGCCGGGTATGTCGGGAGGCGATGGCACCACCCAGGTGCCCTCGGCCGCGACGGCTCCGGCATGCTGCTCTTTGCGGCTGGGAGACAACGTCGGCCCCAGCCCAGCCAAGGTGTCAGTGCGCGAGCCCGAAAGGTGCGACGGCTGCACGTCGCTGCGCTTGACCTCGAAATGAATGCCGCACGGGCACGTCAAACGCTGCCCACTCACGTACACGCTAATGTCGTGCACGCGCTGACAGTTGGGACACGTCTGAGAAAGCTTTTGGCGCAAGGAGCAGGCACCCTTTCATGCCTGGGTACGGCACGACACTGACGTCAGGTCGTACCTACCACACGAAAGGTGCTCACACCCTTCTCCTTGCCCTTCACTTGCAAAACTGAGACAGCTTCAACCCGAAAGCCCGGCCCCGCTCTTTTGAGCGTGTTTTCACTGGTGAGAATTTCGCCGCCCTTGGCCAAACCGCACAGGCGCGAAGCGGTGTTGACCGAGTCGCCAATGGCGGTGAACTCATGCCGCTCGGCCGAGCCCATGTAGCCGACGACCGCCGGCCCGGTGTTGACGCCAATGCCCACCTGAATCGCAGGCAGCCCTTCTTCTTGCCGCCGCCGGTTCATTTCGGCAATGCGGCGCTGCATGTCTAACGCGGCTCGCAACGCGCGCGACGCATCATCAGGGTGCTGTGACGGAGGCCCCCACGTCGCCATCACGCAATCGCCGATGAACTTGTCCAAATTGCCTTCGTGGGCAAACACCACGTCGGCCATCAAGGTGAAGAAGTGGTTCAACATCGCCACGGTTTCTTGCGGGCTGTCGTTTTCGGCCATCGACGTGAAGCCTCGAATGTCGGCGAAAATCGCGCTCACTTCGGCCAGGTTGCCCACCCGCAGCATCTCGACCTTGCCCTGCACCACCATTTCGGCCACTGCCGGAGACAAGAAGCGCGACAGCTCGGCACGGGTCACCGCTTCGTCTTCGAGCTTGCGTGCCATTTCAGCCAGCTCGAGCGCCACCGCTGCCTGCGCTGCGATGCCCGAAAGAATCTCTAAGTCTTTCTGGCTAAAGGCGTTGGTGCGCTCGCGGGTGTCGCAAAAAAGCACGCCCTTGAGCACGCCTTTGGTGAGCAGCGGCACCGCCATTGCCGAGCGAATACCCTGCGCCACAATGCTCTCTGACGATGAAAAGCGAGAGTCGAAAATCGCGTCGGCGGTGAGCACCGCTTGCCGGGTTTGCGCCACGCGCTGCAGCACGGTGTCTGACACCGTCACATCGTCAGCAGCCTCTTTGCGGCGTTTGACCGCCTTCACCACCAGTTGGTTTTCTTCAGTGAGAAAGATCACCGCGTTATCAGCCGCGAGCAGCGCAAAGGCCACGGTGAGAATTTTCTCCATCAGGCTTTTCTGGTCGCGCTCCATACCGACCACGCGATGAAACTCGTTGGCAATGCGCAGCTTTTCGTAGTCTTGCTTCAGGGCAAGCATGTCGCTCAGCTGCTCGGCCGGGCGAAACTGCACTTGTTCCTTCTGCTCGATTTGCGCCAAGAAGGCTGGCATCGACGCGGCGCTCGCCACCACCGTCACGCCCGCCGCTGCAGGCACGCCGCTGGTGGCCACGCCGCCCCCGTCACCCGACTGAAAAATGAGCCGGCTGTTACCGAGCGCAATTTCGTCACCGTCGCGCAACCGCAGCTCGCGCACTTTGCGGCCGTTGACGAACGTGCCGTTCGACGAATTGAGATCGCGCAGCAGAAAACCGCCGCCCACTTTTTCGATGCTGGCGTGCTCCTTCGAAACTTCGCGATCGACCAGGCGCAGCGTGTTGTTGGGGTGCCGCCCCAGCGTGGTGCGCGCCACCAAGGGCACTTCACCGAACTTGCCGTCGTTGAAGCGCCCCGACAACCGCGGGCCCTTTATTTGGCCCGGAGCAAACACTTGCCCCGGTTTGGCTTGGTTGCCAGTGGGTGCTTCTTCAGTCAATGGAATCGGTGGCAGGCCCAACGCCCATGAACCTTAACAAAGAGGCACATCAGCGCCCACTGCTCGATGCAATGTCTGCAGCCGGTTGGCGTAGAGTGTTTTTACAGGAGAACACCTACATGGGTTTACTTGCTTGGTTGCTGTTGGGCGGTATTGCGGGCTGGCTGGCGAGCATCATCGCCGGCACTAACGCCAAAATGGGCATCTTCGCCAACATCATCGTCGGCGTCTTGGGCGCAGTGCTCGGCGGCATGGGCGTGTCGATTTTGGGAGGCACCGGCATCACCGGCCTCAATCTTTACAGCCTGCTTGTAGCGGTCGGCGGGTCGACGGTGCTGCTCTTCGTCTTCAAGCGCCTCGCCCGCTAGACGTACGAGCCGGGCAGAGGCCGGCCAGGATCTGCCCGGCGCTACCAAACTTCGCAGCGGTTCGGTCTGATCATCTTCGCATCTGCCTTGCAGGCAAAGGCGGTCTGAAACGACGCCAAGTTGCCCAAGGGCCCCACCACCCGCCAATACGGAGGCGCGTGCGGGTCAGTGGCCGCGCGCAGGCGCGCCATTTCAGGCCGCACCTTGGTGCACCACGACTGGGCAAACCCCAAGAAGAACTGCTGCGATGGATCGTACCGATACGCACCTGCCGTTGTAGCAGCCTGTTTCGCGTACCATTCGGTCATCGCCTTGTGCGCAAGCTTCAAGCCACCCAAGTCGGCCACGTTTTCACCCAGCGTGAGATCACCCTTCACTTTGATGTCTTCGAGCGCGACGTAGTTGTCGAACTGCTCTTTCACGCACGCCGCGCGGGCCACGAAGTCTTTCGCCACGCCTTCAGTCCACCAGTCTTTTAGGTTGCCGTCGGCATCGAACTGGCGGCCCTCGTCATCGAACCCGTGGGTAATTTCGTGACCCACCACCATGCCCATCGAGCCAAAATTCACTGCGTCAGTCGCTTCACGGTTGAAGAACGGAGGTTGCAAAATACCCGCGGGAAAGACGATTTCGTTCTTCTGCGGCTCGTAATACGCATTCACCATTGGAGGCGACATCAGCCACTCGGTGCGATCGACGGGCTTGCCAATCTTCGCCAGCTGACGCTTCACCTCGAACTGGTTGGCGGCGGTGCTGTTGGCCAAGAACGAATCGCGGCGCGTCTTCACCTGCGAGTAATCGCGCCACACCTCGGGGTAGCCAATCTTGTTGTTGCCCACCATTTTGCGCACCTTCTCGAGCGCCTTCTCGCGGGTGGCGGGGTCCATCCACTTCAACGCCTCCAAGTTGCCCTCGAATGACTTCTGCAGCTGGGCCACCATCGCGCTGGTGCGTTCTTTGCCGTCGGCGCCGAAGTGCCGCCGCACGAATTCGCGGCCCAGCGCCTCGCCCAAGTCGCCATCGGTGTAGCTGACGCACTTCTTCCAACGCGGCCGGTCGGCCTTGGCGCCGGTGAGCGCCTTCGAAGAAAAGGCGAAGCTCGCGTCTTGAAACCGCTTCGGCAACGCGGGAATCGACGAGCGTAAAATCACCCAGGTCAAATACGTTTTCCACTGGGCGGCTTTGCCTTCTTTGGCCACCGCAGCCACTTCTTTCAAGTACGTGGGGCTAGAGACGTTGATCGCCTTCAAGTCTTTTGCGCCCAAGGCCGCGAAGTACGCGTCCCAGGCGAAGGCGCCCGCCTCTTTGACCAAGCCCGCCCGGTCAAGGCGGTTGTAGAGCTTCTGCGGATCGCGCCGTTCAACCTTGGTCTGCTGCTTTTGGGCCAAGCGGGTTTCGAACGCCATGATCGTCGCGGCGCTCTTCTTCGCATCGAAAGGCTTCTCGCCATACAGCGTGAACATCTCTTCGACGAACGCTTGGTACTGGTCGCGCACCTGCTTCGTCTTCTCGTCGGTATTCGTGTAGTAGTCGCGGTCAGGCAACCCCAAGCCTGACTGATCAAGCCCGGCGATCACCGCGGTCGAGTCTTTCAGGTCTTGCATCGACGACACGTCGAACAACGGGTGCACCGCCATCGCATGCAACGCGCCGAGCGACGTGGCGAGCTCTTTGGCGTTTTTCGGGCTGCCGTACTTCTTCACCATCGCCTTCACTTCGGGCAAGGCCTTCTCATGGGCTGGTTCGTCCATGCAGCTGGCGTAGTAATCGCCCAGCTGCTTCGCGAACGGAGCATCGGCCGGCAACTTGCCCGCCGCGGCGTCGTCGAGAATCGCGCGCAGCATCAGCTCATTGCGGTCTGAAATGGCCACGAAACCGCGCGAGTTGAGTGGCTTGTCAGCGGGAATTTCGGTTGTCTTCATCCACCCGCCGCAGGCGTACTGGTAAAAATCGCCGCATGGGTCGGCGGTGAGGTCCATCGCGGCTTCGTCTAACCCGGGAGGCATCGGCTTGCTCATGTCGATGGCCAGACGGTTGGGCTCGCTCGTCAACGGAGGCGATTTCGAAGTGGCCGATTCATCAGGCCGCTGCGCACCTTCTTTCGAGGCACACGAAACGGTCAACGCCAGCACCAGGCAGCACACACGACGAAGCATTTTTATTTTCCTTTCGCCTTCGACTTTAAGGCGCCCCGACTAACCCATTCTTGAGGTCTTCATCGACAGGTTTTTTGCCGAGCCAGACCGTGAACAGCGCTTGAGCGAAATCTTTGCCCTCGAGCGTGACGCTTTCTCCGTGAGGCACTTGCAACGTGGTGCCTTTACCCGGCACGTAGGTGATGACCAGCGATTCGCCTTCTTTCACCAACGGGGGAATTGCGGCGCAGAACTTCTCGACGCGCGCTTTGATCGCGGCGAACTTTTCGCCTGAATTGTGGGTAAAGCTTTCCATGAAACCGCCGGCGAACTTCTCGTGATCGAGATCGCGCAGGAGCGTCATCTTCACCTGGTGCACTTCGTCTTGGTTGATCAGCTGGGCTGGGTCGTGGCTCGGCGTTTCGACGTACAACCCAGCGACGTAGATTTTAAAAATCGCCTTGCTGCGCAACCCCATGCCGTTGAGCTTGAGCGTTTTGCCTTCGACCGTGACGGTGTCGGGCATTTTCACGCCCTTCAGCTCACCCGCCGCCGCGTTCACCGCCAACACCGCTGCTGCACTCGCCAGAAATTGACGCATTAGCCTTTTCCTTTCGCGAACGTCTCCATGAACGAGACGAGCGCGCGTATGTCATCGACCGACACTGCGTTGTACGTCGAAACGCGAATACCGCCCACGCTGCGGTGGCCCTTCAAGCCCACCATGTTGGCTTGGAGCGCTTCAGCCACGAATTGCTTTTCGAGCTCTTCACTCGGCAAGCGGAACACCACGTTCATGAGCGAACGGCTGCCATTTTCAACCGGCGCCCGGTAAAAATCTTTCATTTTGTCGATGCAGCCATAGAGCAGTTCAGCCTTCTGCGCATTGCGGCGCTGCATCGCGCTCATGCCGCCTTCAGCTTTGAGCCACTGCAGCACGTTGCGCATCAGGTAGATCGCGAACGTGGGAGGCGTGTTGTAGAGCGAGTCGTTGTCGGCGTGCGTGCTGTAGCGCAGAAATTTCGGAATATCGGTGCGCCCCTGCTTCACGAAGTCTTTGCGAATGATCACCGCGAGCAGGCCTGAGGGGCCAATGTTCTTCTGCGCTCCAGCGTAGATGAGCGAGAAGCGCGAGACATCAACCGGCCGCGAGAGAATGTCTGAGCTCATGTCGCAAACATGAGGAACTGAGCCGGTGTCTAAGAACGAATGAAACTGCGTGCCGTAGATCGTGTTGTTCGACGTGGTGTGCAGGTACGTCGCGGCGGGGTCGACTTGCACCTCCGCCTGCGTGGGTACGCGGGTGTATCGCTGATTTGCATTTTGCGAAGAACCCGCGGCGCGTACCTTGCCCACGGTCTTCGCTTCTTCAAATGCCCGTTCAGCCCACACGCCGGTGAGCACGTAATCGGCGCTCCTGCCCGCCGGCAGGTAATTCATGGGTACCATCGCGAACTGCAGGTGCGCGCCACCTTGGAGGAAGAGCACTTGGTGGGTGTCGGGAATTGCGAGCAGCTCTTTAAGCAGGTTGATCGCCTCGAAGTGCACCCGCTCGTACTCCTTGCCGCGGTGCGACTGTTCCATGATCGACATGCCCGTGCCCTCGAAATCGAGCAATTCGTCGCGGGCTTTTTCGAGAGCGGGTAACGGAAGGCCGGCAGGGCCGGCGCTGAAGTTGATGGCGCGCATGGCGCGGGCAGCTATAGCACGGTGACGGAATTCGCGGCCCAGCCCAATTGGCTGATGACAGCGAGACCATTGCAAATGAAACACTCAAATGACTGGCGTCCCTTGTTTCATGGTTCCTGGGTGGTACCGCGTCGAACGCTTGGACAAATAGGGAGCGCGT
Source organism: Myxococcaceae bacterium (assembly GCA_019694575.1). GTDB lineage: Bacteria > Myxococcota > Myxococcia > Myxococcales > Myxococcaceae > JAIBBR01. The sequence continues at coordinate 5,252 of JAIBBR010000072.1, read as the reverse complement.
GCATGCCAAACGACCCACGTGCTAGTCAGCGAAGCATGAAGACATTCTCCTTCATCGTCGCGTTCGCGCTGTTCGCCGGCTGCAGTGGTAGCCGCTTGAACACTTTGCGCTTGCAGTGGCGCGGCATCAACAACCAGACCCGCGTCAACCCCAGTGTGTCGCAGGCGCTTTCGACGACACCCATTGTGCTCTACGAATTGCAAGACAGCCGAGCTGATCCGTACGCCATTGCGTTTGATCAGCGCAACAACACGGTCATTCGCACGCCCGACAATGTGGCGCAGTTTTACGGCCCGTACTTGCGGCAAATGTTGACGGCTGGTGGGGCCCGTTTCGATGGCACGCCCCTCGCACAGCTGACGGTTGAGCTCTTGGAGCTCACCGCGGTCGAAGCCGGCATGTTCAACGGCCTGGCGCGCTTTCGCGTCACGGTCGCCCGCGGTGGCGGCCAAAGCTGGACGAAAGTGTACGAGGGCCACAGCAAACGGTGGGGCCGCACGCACAACCCTGACAATTACAACGACGCGCTCACCAACGCGTTCATCGATGCCGCCCGCGACATGCTGCGAGACAATGCGTTCGCCAATGCGATTGCCGGCCAAGGCTCGGGTCCGTTCGAAGCGCCCAACAGTCCGACGACTCTGTAGCTGAGTGCGGTTGGCCTTGAAGGCGGAATGCAGGCTGCGCCGCAAAAGTGACGACCGGTATGAGTACACACCGAAGAAGGGAGTCGCCTTCACCCTCACCCCCGAGGTGCTGGTACGCAGACTCGTTGCCTTGGTGCCGCCCGCCAAGCTTCACCTGACTTGCTTCCATGGTGTCTACGCGCCACACGCCGTTCTGCGCCCACTCGTCACCCAACCGCACGCCGACAAGGCCCAGCCATCAACGGCTGCCCGCCGAAAAGCGAAAACCAAACAGAAAACCAAGCGCCGGCTCGACTGGGCCATGCTTCACCAGCGCACTTTCGGTACTGACGTGCTGGCCTGCCCGTGTGGAGGCCGGCGCACCATTCGGGCGCTTCACTCCACTCGTAAACAGGCTTCAGGAGCGCCTGGCGAACTTGGGCATCACCATGCCTTCATTGAGATTGCCGCCCGCCACCGCCCCACCCCAACTGAGCTTCGCCGTCTGAAGGGTACCCAGACAGCAAACGACTTCGACTGTCTGAGCCCCGCTTTGCAGTTTGTTTTTCCTATTCTTCTTCTATTCTTCAACCGCTTGGTAGGGTCCGCGGCATGAGTGACAGCCTCGCCAGCACGCTACGGCAAATTGATGAACAGCTCGCCATCGGTCACAAGGAAGCTCGGCGGAACGCTTATGACCTGGTGATGGGTGCGATGCGCACCTTCGCAACACCGGGTATTGAGCGCGATGGCGCCGCGCTCTTCATGAGGCTTGGCGATATCTATGCCCAGTCGGGCGATTTCAAGACAGCGCTCGCCGCGTGGACAGACGCCGTGCACTGTCCTGGTGCGCTCGGAGACAGTCAACTGCACTTGAGGCTCGGCAAGGCACAGTTCGAGCTCGGCAACGAAACACGCGCCGCCGACGAGCTCTGTCGCGCCTTCATGGGCGCCGGGGCAGAGATTTTTTCGACGGAGAACCCGAAGTACTTCGCCTTCCTCAAGACAAAGATTCGTCCACCGGCTGGTGAGCAGTGGTGAATCGAGACCCACGAGTTCTCTGAGAAGAGAAGGAACGGCTTCCCTTGAGAAAAGCCGCTCCCTTAAGGACTCCGCCCGGAAAATTGAGAAAGCGCTGAGGAGCGGGGGCATCACCGAATGTTGGATGCTTGCCGGGCCGGTCGACGGTGGGTCCGTTCACTAGCCGGCTTGTCGTACGCAATCAGTACGAGTTCTGAGTGCATTTGACGTCGACGACTTCTTCTTCGACGACCATCTCGACTTGGGGCGGGTGTGCCGAAGCGAACACCACCGGAAGGCGAATTCTATGCTCCAGCGGGTCTCGCTCGTCCTTGGGCATCAGATTGCAATGTTGATCGACCAGCACCCTTCGACGAGACACTTCGCGGGTTGAGACGGCGACTGCGACGAGCCCACCGTTCCGATCGCGGGCCAGGCGTGATTTCTCTGGAATGCGAATGATCCGCGCGGCGCTACCGTCTGTTTTCTGCACATCGAGCTGGTCGGTGAGTTGGCCAAAGAACTGACAGGCGTCTGCCGCAACGCCGAGCTCCATCGGCACGGGGAGTGGCTGGTCTGCCTGCCCCGCGGGCGCGACCCGTACCCGCATGGGCTTGACGGGGCTGGTCAGCTTCGCGTCCGGATAGCGGGCGGCTGGCCGAACGACTTGCAGGCAGTGCTGAAGCGCGCCTTCATCGAGCTGCGCCCAGAGCCGTTCGTCGTCAACGAAGCGGTAGCCCTTGGCTTGTAGCTCTGCTTCTGCCGCCCGGTAGCGTTGCCCGTTGCGGTCCGACAGTTCCGCCGCGTGCTTGCCGTACGCCTGCTGCGACATCGCGCAGCCCGCGAGGTGAAGCGCACACACGAAGATGCTGGCAGTAAGGGCGAGATGGCGGCCCGTGAAAAGTGCCGCGCGAAGGTTGGCCATGGTGCTGCGCTCCTCGGTGAACTCGGCCGTCCACGATCGAGTCTTCGCATGTTTCACCAATGCGGGAAAGCTGAGCGGCCGCCACACCGAGAACGTCAGGGATTTTGCGCGAGGAATGCTTGTGCCGCTGCGCGCGCCGCGCTCAGGAGTGCGGGCAGTTGCCTCGCAGCCGCAGCTCGATACACAGCAAGCGCCGACGGGTCCCAATTCGCCTCCTGACGAGCGTCAACCAACGTTGGTGTCTCGCTGGCGAGCCCATCGAAGACCGCGGGCACGATCGTGTCGCCCCCCGGTTCGTCTCGAAGCGCGCTCATTTCCTTGATGCCTGGGACCAAGTCCTTCGAGCCGTTCACCATCTGCTCGCAAACGTGGCGGGCGCGAATGCTAAGCAAGCGCCCAGGGAGCCGCTCCTCAAAAAGCTCGAGCGACCGTTCCCGAAAGCCGGTTTCGCCGCCGGCGCAGGGATCGAACGCGAGCAAATCGCGGTACGCGGTTTTACCGAGTGCTTCCTCGAGGCGCGGCGCCTCGGCCAGCGCGCTGCGTAGCGCCTCGATCGGCAGCTCTCCATAGAGGTAGCGGCAGATGCGTTCAAACGGGTCCATGGAGCCAGCTCTATCTGACAGCGAGCCGTTGTCTCAACCGCGTGCGAACAGAAACCCGCGGTAGTCGCACTTGGCCTCGCTACCGTTGATCGCCGGCACGAACCCGCATACCACTTCACGCTCGAGCTTCCACGGCTTGCTGCCGCACCGCTCAATCAACTCGTCCCGCGAGATGAACCATTCTGGCTCGGCGTACTGCGTGCCATCGACATTGGGCCAGCGCTGGTACGTCACCACCGAGCGCCCGTCGAGCACCACCGGCAGCATGGTGATGAACACAAACCCCGTCGCCGCCTTGGCGAACCACGCCACCACGTCTTCCCAGTGCTCGAAGTAATGCAGCGAACCGTTGGCCACGATCACGTCGTACTTCGCCTCGAGGCACTTGAAGTCAGACGTGAACTTCGCGTCGGGAAAGCGCTTGCTCCCAAACTCTACCGAGACCGGCAAATCGAAGCAGGTGTAGTCGAGCTGCAGGTCAGGCAGCAGCGAACGGAGCAACCCGTATTGGTGCCCGATGCCTCCACCCCAATCGAGCATCGACAGCTTGAGGGTTACGGCGCCAGCCCCGATGCCGCACTCACCAGCACCTCCCGCTGTTCAGCGTTGGGCATGACGCACAAAATTCGATACGTGTTGACGAACCTCATCCTTGTGAATTGCGCCAGTCGATGTTTGGCTGACCACTGAAATGCGTTTCAAGCCAATTGTTTTTGCCCTCGCCCTCTTCGCCTCTGCCTGCCCCTCTCGCACCGACTGGGACCGCAAAGACGCGTTTCGCCACTGCAAGTTTGCTATTGACGCCTTTCCTTCGTCGCCCGCGCCTCCGTGCTCCGCTATGCACATGTGCGCCAATGAGGCGGTGCTTTCGCCAGCGGAGCACCAGAAGTTATTCGCTATGGCGCTCGATGCAGGCTGCGCTCCCTTTTGATTGGTTCGTTTTCGCCACTCGACGGCGAACCGGCAACAACCCGCCCGAGCAAGGCCGCTTGATGGCACCCGAGGTTCGCATTTGGAACCCCTCTCACCCATCAAAGCCAACTTCGCGCCCTCGTCTCAGCAGCCACCGCAACCGAACGACGGGTTCACGCAGAAGTTGAGCCCATTGCGCGGGCATTTGCAGCAATCGCTGCCGCAACCGCCTTGCCGGCAACAGCCGTCGCCCGCATTCTCGCAGCAGTAATAGCCTGTGCCCACGCCTGAGCCGCTAGAACGGCCGCACACCGAGGCGCCGCTGCCGTCGCCGCAGAAGAAAAGGCCCTGCTGATAATCGACGCAACACGGCTGCCCGTTCCCCCCGCACGGCACGCAACAGCCAAGTGTCGTGTCGCAGCCCTCGCCGGCATTGGTGCAGTCGTTCCACGAGTCGCACGATTGCGTGCAGCTCGCCATGCCACCGCCAGTGCCGGTTCCGCCTCCCGCAGCAATGCCTCCACCGGTGCCCGTCCCGCCTCCCGCAGCAATGCCTCCACCGGTGCCCGTTCCGCCTCCCTCAGCAATGCCACCGCCGGTGCCCGTCCCGCCACCGGTCTCACCGCCACCGCCCATGCCGCCACCGACTCCGCTCCCGCCGCCAGTCGCAACGCCGCCACCTGTCGCCAGCTCCCCACCACCAGCGCCAGAGCCACCGACACCCGTGCCACCGCCCGAAGCATCACCACCGCCAGCGCCCGCATCGACATATTCATTCACGTGCGCAGAGCCGCAAACACAGCCCCCGAAAGAGAGCCCCGCACAGCACGCGAACAGCACCCAACACCGAATACCCAAAGCCATACCCGCCTAACCCACTACTCCTCGAAACGGTGCACGAAGAGTCCACTGCGCAACTTGGGCTCAAACCACGTCGACTTCGGCGGCATGATTTCGCCCGCATCGGCCAGCGTGCACAACTCACCCATGCTGGTGGGAAACATCGCAAACGCCACCGCGGCCTCCCGCATATCAACTTTGCGCTCGAGCACCTTCAACCCTCGCACTCCACCGACGAAATCAATGCGCTTGTCTGTGCGCGGGTCTTTGATGCCCAGCACCGGCCCCAACAAATTCTGCTGCAAAATCGAAACATCGAGCGCGCCC
>JAIBBR010000071.1 GCA_019694575.1 Myxococcaceae bacterium | reverse complement strand
CCCATGCCATTGGTGCTGGTGTCATAGCCCTGCAAACCGCTGGTGCTGTGAGCAAACGTGTTGCGGTTGATGAGCGGAAAGAAAGGCCCTTTGGCCGGAGTGACGCTCACCAGTGAAACCGGCGCATCGCCGAGGTCGGTCATGCCAGTGAAGACATTGTTCTCGGCCACCAGCCCCGTGCAGTCGTAGCAAACCACGCCGAAGCTGCGATCGGCCGACGTCTGGCGGTTGAAGTCGAACAGGTTGCCGCGCACGGTGGTGGGTACTTCGATGCCAATCGCCAAGGACATGTCTGCGGAGTTGGCCGACAGGTTTTGGCTGTTGGTGAAATGGTAAAAACTGTTGCGTGTCACCGTGCCGGGTTGGGTGGCGTTGCCGTTCATGCCGGTGTTGACGGCGCCCATGGCGATGCCCACCGAGTCAATGCGGTAGAAAACGTTGCAGTCAATGGTGGCACCACCGGTCACAAAGACGCCTTTGACTTCGCCCTTGAAACTGGTGCGGCCACCTTTGTTGGTGAGCGAAATGACGTTGTTGCGAATGACATTGCCCGTAGGAGCGATTTCGGTCGAGAAGTTGGCGCCCAGGTTGATACCCACCACTTCGTGGTTTGGTAAGTCGACCTCGCCCGTGGGCACGGTAACGGTGAAACCATCGATGGTGATGTCGGTGGCGTTTTCGCCCATGCCAATTTTTTGGCTGCGCACGACATAGGCCACCCCTGCCGCTGACAATTGGCTCAAGTCGACTTGGAGCACGGTTTCATCGGCGCCATTGTCGGAAATCAAATGGGTGTGATTGGGCACCGAAAAACCGGTTTGTGGCGCGTCGGGCGCGGCGTTTTCGAAATAGAGCCCTGGCGCGACATGCACCACCGCCGGGTCTTGTTGCGTGGGAGAAGGTGAGAAGCGCGTGAAGGTGAAGTTTATCGAGCGGCAGGGCGCCGCCATTGAGCCGCAAGTGGCGGTGTCGGCACCGGTAGCGACATTGACGTAGTAGTCAGCGGCGTGCGCAGACAGTGTGCTCCACAACACAAATACCATCAGCGGGCGAACGTGAGCATTTGAGACGAACGTTAGGTTGCGCAAGGTAAGGCGGGTGGTAACCCACTTCACCTGAAAACGCGATTCAAGAACTCAGCGCTGGCGATTTGTGAGCAAGCCTTTTTCTTCGAGCAGCTCGGTGAGCGCGCGCATGATGCTGGCTGTCTTTTCTTGGTGTTGTTGCGCTTCTTCAATGCGGCTCAAGTCGTCGGCCGAGAGCCCGTCGGTGCCGGCCGACCAGGCAGCTTGCGTTGATTCGTCAGGAGCCTCTTCAGGCAACTCCAGCGGTTCGGCCATGCCCGTTGTCTGCAATTCCATGGGCATTTCGTATTCAGACGTTTGGTGACTGCGGCGCAGTGCTTTCACCACGCGGCTGCTCTGCACCTCGGGTTGTTGGTGGCGGTAGTGCTTGAGAATCGCGTTGCGTACTTCGGTTTCAGACACCAGCACGGGTACGACTCTCATACCGGCGCGCAGCTGCGCCTCGTCGATGGTGGCAATGTCGGCCGGGTTGTACATGCCCAAGGTGAGGGAGCGGTTCTTCACCTGCACCGGAAATACACCGTGCTGTTCGCAAAATTCAGCATCGAGCTTGGCGAGCGCCGCGGCGTCTTTGGGCCGGTTGCCAAGGTGCATCACCGCGATGCGCAGCTTGTCGCCCAGCAACTCGATGAGGGCGTCTTCGGTGACGGTGCCGGTCTCGGCGAGAATCAACGCCAGGCTGCCGCCCCATTGTTGTTGCTTTGCGAGCGCGGCCTTCATTTGCATTTCGTCGACCAGGCCGCTGCGCAAGATGATGTCGGCAATTGAATTGGCACTTTTGGGCATGGGGAGTGTCTCGAGATTCTAGACGTACTAACCAGGAGCTCAAGTGCTAGGCCCCGCGCCCTCAAGGCTTTTTCACTGTCGCCAGCAGCGAGGTTAGTGAAACCATGCACACCTAATGTGCACCGTTTCACAAAGGTGCCGCACCCCAAGCGGGCTCTTAAGAAGGGTTCATCGCTGCCAACGCCTGTTCCCACAACCCTTTGGCTTTAAGCACCCACTCAATGGCCTCGCGGGCCGCGCCGTGGCCTCCAGGCGCCTTGGTCACCACGTGACACACCTTCTGCACCTCAGGCCGCGCATCGGCCGGGCACATGCGCAGGCCCGCAAGCTCCAGCGCAGGCAAGTCATTCACGTCGTCACCCATGTAGCTGACGCGTGAAGGGTCGACGTTCATCTGCTGGCACAGCTCGAGAAAGGCAGGGCCTTTGAATTTCTTACCCTGCACCACGGCAGCCAAACCAAGCTCGCGGCCACGAATCGCCACGATGTCTGACACCCGCGCGGTGAGCAGCGCGCAAGGCAGCTTGGTGAGCCGCGCCATCACCATGCCGTGGCCGTCTTTCACGTCGAAGCGTTTCTGCATTTCACCGTGCACGCCGTAATAGAGGCCGCCGTCGGTCAGCACCCCGTCGACGTCGAAAACCATCAACTCCACCCTCTGGGCCTGCTGCGCGAGCGAGGCGGCGGTGGGCTTGGTCTTGCTCCCCCGTTTGGGGCTCATACCTGGTGCCCCAACACCCGGCGAATGGCGAGCACGTCGTTGAGCACCTGCTCGAACATCGTGAAGGTCAGCGAGCAAGGCCCATCGCACAGCGCTTGGTCAGGGTTCTCATGCACTTCGGTGAACAGCGCGTCGATACCGGCCGCCGCGGCAGAGCGTGCGAGCAGCGGCACGAAATGGCGCTCTCCCGCTGTTTCTCCTGCGCCCGCTGAAGGCAGCTGCACCGAGTGCGTAGCGTCGAAGCACGTGGCCAACCCCGCTTCGCGCATCAACGCGAAGCTGCGCATGTCGACCACCAGGTTGTTGTAGCCGAACGACGCGCCGCGCTCGGTGACGAGCACATTGGCATTTCCCGCTTCGAATGCCTTGCGCGCTGAATAAACGATGTCGGCCGGAGCCACGAATTGGCCCTTCTTCAAATTCACCCCACGGCCGCTCTTCGCCACCGCCACCACCAAGTCAGTCTGCCGGCACAAAAAAGCGGGCACTTGAATGATGTCGGCCACCTCGGCCACCGGCCCCACCTGCGACACGTCGTGCACGTCAGTCAGAATCGCCACGCCCACTTCGCGCTTCACCCGCGCCAAAATGCGCACACCTTCTTTCATGCCCGGGCCGCGAAACGACTTGATGCTGGTGCGGTTGGCTTTGTCGTAGCTGCACTTGAAAGCAAACGGCACCTGCGCTTTTTCACACGCCGCTTTCACCCGCGCGGCATGGCGCAGCACCATCTCTTCTGACTCGATGACATCGGGCCCGGCAATGACAAACAAAGGTTGCTTCAGGCCCACCGAATGGCCGGCGAGTGAAATCACGGCTGCCGTCCGTCACGCTGACCGAGCGCGGCGCGAATGAAGCCCGAGAAGAGCGGGTGCGGCGCCAGCGGCTTGCTCTGAAACTCAGGGTGAAATTGGCAGCCCACGAAATGTGGGTGCTCGTTGAGCTCAATCATCTCGACCAAGTTGAGCTCTGGGTTCACGCCTGAAAACACCAACCCCGCTTCTTGCAGGCGGCCGCGGTACTGGTTGTTCACTTCGAAGCGGTGACGGTGCCGCTCGGGCACTTCGTCGCGCGCGTACAGCCGATGCGCCAGCGTGCCCGGTTTGAGCGCGCACTTGTACGCACCCAACCGCATGGTGCCGCCTTTGTCTTGCACGTTGACCTGGCTTTCCATCAGCGTGACGACGGGGTGCGGTGTCTTCTCGTCGAACTCCAGCGAATTGGCGTTGGTCAAATTCAAGACATTGCGCGCATATTCAATGACTGCCATTTGCAAACCCAGACAAATGCCAAAGAAAGGAATGCGCTTTTCCCGCGCATATCTCACCGCCTGAATTTTGCCTTCGGTGCCGCGCACTCCGAAGCCGCCGGGCACCAGCACCGCGTGCACGTCTGATAGCATCGCCGCGGGGCCTTGCGTCTCGAGCTCTTGCGAGTCGACATACTTGAGCGTCACCTTGCAGTCGTTGGCCACCGCGCCGTGGAGCAACGCTTCGTTCAAGCTCTTGTAGCTCTCTTTCAAGTCGACGTACTTGCCCACAATGGCAATGCGCACTTCGCCCTTGGCAGGCCGCCGCACACGCTCGACCAGCGCCTCCCACTTTTCGAGCTGGGGTACACGCGACCAGATGTTCAAAATTTCGCCCAGCTTTTCGTCGATGCCTTGTTGGCGCAGCACCAAGGGCAACTCATAAATGCTGGCCACGTCGGGTGAAGTGAAGACCGCGCCGGTGTCGACGTTGCAGAACATCGCAATCTTGTCTTTCATCTCTTGCGAGACTTGACGGTCGGTGCGGCACACCAAAATGTCGGGCTGAATGCCGATTTCGCGCAGCTTCATCACCGAGTGTTGGGTGGGCTTGGTTTTCACTTCGCCCGCGGCGGCGATGTACGGCAACAGCGTCAAGTGCACGTAGCAGGCGTTGCCCGCACCGACGTCGTAACGCATTTGCCGAATGGCCTCGAGAAAGGGCAGCGACTCGATGTCGCCCACGGTGCCGCCCACTTCGACCAAAATCACGTCGTAGCCTTCAGCCGCGGCTTTGATGTGGGCTTTGATTTCGTCAGTGACGTGGGGAATCACCTGCACCGTCTTGCCCAGGTACTCGCCGCGGCGCTCTTTCGAGATGACCGAGTGGTAAATGCGCCCGGTGGTGAAGTTGTTCAGCCGAGTCATCTTGGCGCTGGTGAAGCGCTCGTAATGGCCCAAGTCTAAGTCGGTCTCGGCGCCGTCGTCGGTGACGTACACTTCGCCGTGTTGAAAGGGCGACATCGTGCCGGGGTCGACGTTGATGTACGGGTCTAATTTCACCAGCGTGATGTTGAGACCGCGGTTTTCGAGCAATGCACCCATCGAGGCAGAGGCCAGGCCTTTGCCGAGAGAAGACACAACTCCGCCCGTGACGAAAATGAACTTGGTTTTCTTGGAGCGCATGACCCGGTATCCCGCACCGGCTGGGGGCTCGTCAACAGTTTGAGATGAAGTCGTGGGGCGCCGCGCGGCGACGCACAACACAAACGCTTACTGCGCCTGAAGATTCGTCGGCGCGCCCGGTGCGACGGCGTCACTGACGGGCCCAAACCTTGCGAATAACGCATCGGTGGCGCCGCCATAGCTGCTTTGAAACGCGTTCATCACCGGCAAGGTGTCAGCGCCCGTGCCGCCGCTTTCTCCGACGAGAAAAAAATTGTCTTTCGCATCGACGCAGGCGCTGCGGCCCACTTCGTTTCCCATGCCGCCCAAGAAGCTCGCGTAGACGAGGTGCTGCAGGTCAGCTGAAAGGGCAACGAAAAATGAATCAATTTGACCTTGCCGTGAGCTCTGCTGGGCCTGGGCGCTCACCGGAAAGTCTGAAGAGAACGTGCCGCCGGTGAGCAGCACGTTACCGTGAGAGTCGAGGGCCACCCCTTCGGCAGACTCGCCGCCTTGTCCACCCACGAAGGTGCTCGCCAACAGCGTGGTGAGGTCAGCTGACAGTGTCGAAACCACCACGTCTCCCGAGTAATTCGTGTTGCCCCCGCTCTGGGGCCCGCCGTTGCCGTTGTGGCTTCGGTCATAAGCGCCTGGCGTGGTGGGGTAGTCGCTCGACAGCGAGCCCGCGGCGATGGTGATGCTGTCATCACGGCCGATGGCCAGCTGGTGTGTTTCAAGCAACTCGTCGCTGCTGCCTCCTAAAAAGGTTGACGCGCCCGGGGTGCCGGTGGGCGAAAACAACGCCACGTAGAAGTCGACCTGCCCGGCCAGGGTGCGCTGGTAAGCCGTGGGTGAAGTCGGAGCATCGCTCGAGCGAGAAGTGGTCAACAGCACAACGTCGCCTTTTGAATTCAACCGTACCGAAGGCACGCCTTCTTCGAGGTTGCTCCCTCCCACGTAGCGGGCCCAGAGCAGCGCGTTACCGGCAGAAGAGACTTTCGCCAGCACATTGTCGTCACTGCCCAAGGGGCTGTTGAGAAAGGCGGCGCTGACGGCGGGCGGGTACGCCCAGCCCGCGGCGACCGAGGCCGCGAGGTAAACATTGCCGGCAGCGTCGACTGCGATATCGCGAATGATGGTTGACGACAGGGTGTCGGCGGTTCCGAAGTAGCTCGCCCACACCAGCGCGCTGCCGTCGGGTTGCAGCTTGAAGACGTACCCGTCTTGGTTGCCGTAAAAAGCAGAGCCGAAGCCCCCTTGAAAAGTGGGCTGAAATGACGACGCGGTGATGGGTGCGCCAGCCCCCGCTCGCCCTGCCACGTACACAAAACCGGCCGAGTCGACTTCTACCGCGTAGGCGCGTTCGTAATTGGGCCCTCCTACCCGCGTTGACCACACCACGGTGGTGGCAGTGGGGTCGAGCTTGGCCACGAAAATGTCCATCTGCAAGACCGCGGCGGCCTCTGGGGTACCCGCGGTGCTTATGGTGTGGGTTGTCGGCCAGTAAGGGTTCTCGGTGCCACCGACGATATAAATAAAGCCTTGTGCGTCGACAGCCACGTCGCGGGCATGGTCAAACCCGCTACCTCCCAAAAACGAAACGTTGTGCAACACCTGGGCGTGCGTTGGCGTGCCGACGAGCCAGCCGCAGAGCACGAAAGCGCGCAGCGCCATGGTTGCCACCCAAGTCATTCGCCGTGGGTTTCTCAAAGTGCGAGCAACTTTTCAGGCTGGCTTGAAAGTGTCAACGCACCCTTTAAGCTTCAAGGCCCGTATCGCCGCTTCGGCTGCTGCCACGTCGCCTGGCATATCGACCGCGGCTGACGTGTAACCCGTGACGCAGCAGCGAATGGCGATGCCGTGGCCCAGCGCGCGGAGTTGTTCCAACCCCTCTGCTTCTTCAAGCAGCGTCGGCGCCAAGCGGCTCAACTTTTTCAGCGTGGCCCAGCGATAACCGTAAATACCGACGTGCGCCCAACCAAGCAGGGCTGATTCTGAAGCCCGCAGATAAGGCAAATCAGCCCGCGAGAAATAAAGCGCATTGCTCTGCTCGTCGAGCACTGCTTTCACCACGTTGGGGTTGCTCCGTTCTTCGCTGTGCAGCGCGCGCACCAACGTCGCCATCTTCACGGTTGACTCTTTGAACGCGTCAACCAGCGCCGCCAACGCCGCGGGGTGCAACGCTGGCTCATCACCCTGCACATTGACGACGACTGACTTCGCATCGAGCTCCAAGGCCGCCAAGGCCTGGTGCACGCGGTCCGTGCCGCTGTGGCAGTTGGGCGAAGTCATTACCGCGCGACCGCCGAAATTTTTCACCGCTTTCGCAATGCGCTCGTCGTCAGTTGCCACCAGCACGCGCGCAAAGACGCCGCTCTCAACGCAGCGTTGATAAACGTGCTGCACCATGGGCTTGCCGAGCAGCGGTGTCAGCGGCTTGCCGGGAAAACGCGTCGAAGCAAAGCGTGCGGGAATGACCGCGATGGCGCGGCCTGAAGCGGTGCCCTTCTTCATCGCTCACTTGGGCAAGTCGGGGTCGGCTTTGTCGCCTTCGACTGGAGCGGCTTCACTGGGTTTCTCGGCGTCAGCGTTTTCAGTGTCTTTCTTGGGGGCCGGCGCACCGTCGTCTTCGAAGGTCCACTTCCAGGTCTTCTTCTCGCCCGACTTCACCACCACGTCTTCTTCGTGCGCGTCACCTTTGTGCGTGACGCGTACCACGTGACGGCCGGCGGGCAGCTTGACGACAAGGGGCTTGGCACCGGTGCCTTTCTTCTTTCCGTCGACCATGACCACGCAGTTGGCGGGTTTGACTTCGATGGTCAGCTGCCCAGGTGCTTTGGGCGTGGCGGCCAAGTACAGCGAGGTGGCAAGAATGAAAGCGTGCATGCCCGAACATCTTACCGGCGCCCCCTTTGGGGAGCGAATTTCAGTGGACCGCGGCGCGCAACGGCAGCGTGCGCAACAGCGCCCCTTCGGCTTCTAGTAACTGCTCTAAACGGGCGTCGACACTGGCCTTGTCTTCGATTTGCTCGGCCAGCCGCACGAAGAGCCGCTGATGCCCATCTTCTGAGAGGGCCAGCTCTTGATAGAGCGATTTGAGCTTGGGGTCAGTCAAGCCCTGGGCCAACAACGCTAACCGTTCGTGGCTGCGCGCTTCGATGATGCCCGCTACCAACAGCCGGTCTAACCGGCGAGGGCCCGCGCCGTGCCGCACGTGGGTAAGCAAGCCTTGCGCATAAGGGTCTCCCCCGTCGCGGCCCAGCACCAACCCGCGGGCATTCATCAGTTGCAGCACCTTGGCCAAGTGCGCGCACTCTTCACGCGCCAGCCTTGCCATGTGCGCCGGCAGCCCCGGTATTTCAGGGTACGACTGCAAAAGCGACAGCGCGTTGGCGGCCGCTTTTTTTTCGCAATGCGCGTGGTCTATCAGCACCTCGTCGAAGCGCGAGAGCGCCAATGGCAACCAGTCGGGTGAGGTGGGTTGCTTGAGCTCCATGGGCGAAATCAGTTCGACGCCGGCAGCTTCTTGAAGTCGCCTGCTTTCACCGACACCATCTTGCTGGGGTCGACATGCTTCTTGAATGCCGCTGACACCTCGGCCGCGGTGAGCGCTTTGAGCTTCTTTTCCAGTTCAGCGTCGAAAGCTGTCGTGCGGCCCACGTACAGTTGCGAAATGAGCTGCTGCGCCAATTCACCGTCGTTGGCGCGTCGCTGCTCCCGCTCTTGCAATAGGCCCAGCTTGGCGCGTGAAACTTCGTCAGCGGTAAAACCGCTCTTCACGGCGCGCTCGAATTCTTCTTTGAAACCCGCTTCGATTTTGTCGAGGTTCTGGGGCGCGAAAATGGCGTAGCCCATCACGTACGCTGAGTCGTCGAGCGTCGACGCGCGAAACCAGGTGCCTGCTCCGTACGAGAGGCCTTCTTTCTCGCGCAGCCGCTGGGGTATGCGGCCGTTCAAGAAACCGCCGCCCATTAAATAGTCGGCCATCACCATGGGGGCGTAATCAAGGTCGCTGTCTTTCAAGGGGAACGCGAGGCCAATGCCCATGGTGGCGTTGGCTTTGTCAGGCGTGGCGATGCTCTCGGTCTTGGGTTCGATGGGGCGGTACGGCTCGGGAATGCGCTCGTACGCTTCTTTCGCTTTCCACTGGCCGAGCTTGGCGGTCAACACCGGCATCACTTGCTCAGCCTCGAAGTCGCCCACGATGGCCAATTCGCCCGCCTGGGCTCCATAGAATTTGGCGTGAAAATCTTTCGCCGCGGCGAGCGTCACCGCCTGGTCTTCTTTAATCAGCTCTTCGTAAGTCGAAACGTAGAACGGGTGGCCCTTGGCGTACGGCGCCATGTTGCGTTGCAGCGCGTTGAAGGCAAGCTGTTGCGGCTCGCTCTTGTCTTGCTCCAGCCCGGTGACGATTTCGCGCTTCAACGTTTCGAATTCTTTCGCGTCGTACGCGGGCGCCATTAACGCTTCGGCAACCAAGTCGAGCGCGGCCAGCAGCTCGGGTTTGCGCACCTCTAACGTCACCATTAACGAGGTGGGGCGGGGCGCAAACGACAAGCGCGCCTTCAACTTGTCGAGCTCGTCGTTGAACTGTTGGCGGGTGTGCTTTTGCGTGCCGCGGCTCAACATTTTGCCGGCAAACTCAGTGGCCACCCGTTGGTCTTTGAGCTTCTCGAGCGTGCCGTACCGGAGCGTCATCGCCACCCGCACCGTTTGGCCGCGCGTCTTCTTCGACAGCAGGGCCACTTTCATTCCATTGGGCAATGCGCTGCGCACCACCCGCGCGTCGATGTTTTGTGGTGTGGCGGCGAACGCTTCACCCGCTGAGAGCGACGCATCACCTTTGTAGTCTTTCACCAGCGCGGCCACGTCGACCAAGGCTGGCACTTCGGTGCGGTCGGGCTTTTCGGTGGGTACGTAGTCTCCGAAGGTGCGGTTGGTCGCCTTGAAGTACTTCTCGGCGACCCGCTGCACGTCTTCGGTCTTCACGGCCTTGATGCGGTCACGGTGCAAAAAGAGCATGCGCCAGTCGCCCATTGCCGCGTATTCAGACAGGTTGATGCCCACCCGGTCTGACGTGTTGAGCGTCAGTTCAACCTGCTTCAGAAGCGCCGCCCGCGCGCGCTCGGTTTCAGTGGCGGTGACGGGCTGGCTCTTCACCTCTTCCATCGTTTTGAGCAGCGCGCTCTTTGCGCTCTCGGGCGCGTCTTTGGGTTGCAGCTCGGCGTAGCAGAGCACCACGCCCGGCTCTTTCAATTGGTAATTCATGCAGCCGACCGACGCGGCCTTCTTTGGTTCGACGAGCGCCTTGTAAAGACGGCCCGAGGGAGCATTGCCCAGCACTTCAGTGAGCACGTCGATGGCGGCGAAGTCAGGGTCGGTGCCCGCGGCCACGTGGTAGGCGGCGGCCACCAGCGGCACGCCTCCGGTGCGGCGCACGGTGACGGAGCGCTCGCCGTCTTGCACCGGCTCTTGGGTATAGGTCTCGAAGCGCTGAAGCTTGCCTTTGGGCAGCTTGCCGAAGCTGTCGGAGATGATTTTGAACGCCCTCGCTTCATCGAATTTGCCGGCCACCACCAGCAGCGTGTTGTCAGGTTGGTAATAGCGAGCGTAGAACGCCTTCAAGCGCTCGATGGGCACCAGCTCGATGTCGCTCTTCGCGCCGATGGTGGTGTTGCCGTAGTTGTGCCACGAGAAATGCGTCGACATCATGCGGTCGAGCAGCACGTTCTGAGCGTCGTTTTCGCCCATTTCGAATTCGTTGCGCACCACCGTCATCTCTGGGTCTAAGTCTTTCTTGTCTACGCGGCTGTTCACCAAGCGGTCAGCTTCGAACTCCAACGCCCACTTCAGGTTCTCGTCGGTGGCGGGCATGGTTTCGAAATAATTGGTGCGGTCGAACCAGGTGGTGCCGTTGGCGCGCGCGCCGTGCTCGGTAATCGCTTTCTTGGCGTCAGGTACTTTCTGGGTGCCTTTGAAGAGCAAGTGCTCGAGCAAGTGCGCCATGCCTTTTTCGCCGTAACCTTCGTGCCGCGAGCCCACGAAGATGGTCATGTTCACCGTCACCGTGGCCTTCGACGGGTCGGGCACGAAGAGCACCTTCAAGCCGTTGGGCAAATTGTACTGGGTCACCCCTTCGACTGAAGCGACGAGGATGAACGGTTTGGGAACAGCCGGCGTCGAAGGAGCGGCGGCGAGCGCCGCGGCGAATAGGCAAGTGAGCATGGTTTTCTCCTCTAGTCAGATGGTTGCGAGACTGTCCATGGTCAGGCGGAGTAACATAGGCGAGCCCATGTCTGATTCCGCGCTTCGCGCTCGCAGTGACGCTGCCTGGGTGGTGCAGCCGCTCTCTGCGCCGCACCTTTATGAAATTGGTCGCGAAATCAAACAGGCCTTCGTGCAGTTGGCGCAGCTCGACATTGCCGCGTCGCCTGTGCAGGTCGTCGACGTGTTGGAGCGCTCGTACGTGATGCTCCGCTCGCGCGCCGCCGATGGTTTGGGGCAGGCCAGCACTGACATCGCGCGCTTGGGTTTTTTGTGGGCGCACCAAGTGGTGCGGCAATGCGCCTGGTCGTGGAAGAGCGTGTCGGCCGACGCACGGCCCCACCCAGCCATCGTTTCGCCTGACTTGGCGCACGTGTGTTTCCCCGTTGATTTGGTCGCCACCGCGTTGGTGGAAAAACAAAAGAGCCCGCTCAAGACGCTTTACCAACGCATCGCAGCGGGGCCGTTGCCGCCAGCGCCGCCAGGCGCCCTACGCGTTCTCTTGTGAAGCTAAATGTGTGGGGTTACGCCGCTGGCAATGCGGGGGGCGCTGTTCCGCGCCGGAGCTCGAGCGAAAATGTGGTGCCCGCTTCATCGGTCGACTCGACTGTCAGCGTGCCGCCGTGCGCAATGACGATTTGCTGCGTAATGAAGAGGCCCAAGCCCAGACCGGCAGACTGCTCACCGCGCGTACGGCCGCGGCGAAAAGCGTCGAACAGCGTGGGCAACAAACCAGGCGCGATGCTGCCGGTGTTGTGCACCGATAGCGACACCCGGTCGGGGTGGGTGCCGTCAACGGTGAGGTGCACGTCGGTTTCGGGTGCACCGTGCCCAATCGCGTTGGCGGTTAAGTTCGACACCACCTGCAGCAACCGGTCGGTGTCCCAATGGCCGGAGCACTCGCCGAGGGTGTCAATGCGAATGGCGTGCTCCTGGTGCGCCACTTCGAGCTCGGCCACCACGTGGTGGCAAATGTCGGCCAAATTCGAAGGTTGCAAAGACAGCTCGAAGCCGCCACCGACACGAATGCGCGTGAAGTCGAGCAGCTGCTCAATCATGCGGTTCATGCGGTCGCCGCTCGAGAGAATGCGGTGCAAGGGGCGGGTAACGCGCTCACCGGCCTTGGCTTGGCGGCCGAGCAGAATTTGCGCGGCGGCCAAAATGGCACCCAGGGGGTTGCGCAAGTCATGCGCCAAGATGCCGGCGAAAATTTCATTGTGCCGAAGCGTTTGCTCCAAGCGGGTGCGCGCCTGCACCCGTTCGGTGACGTCGTCGTAATAGGCGATGACCCGGTCGACATCGGTGCCCGGTTCGCGAAAAGGCACGAAGGTAAAATTCCAGTAGGTGTCTTCGGCGACACCGTCACCGTCGCGATCGAAGCGCAGCACCACTTCATTGCCGCTGAGCGGCTCGCCGGTGCGCACCACTTCGCGCAAAAGCTCGACGAAGCCCTGTTCGACCAGCTCGGGCACCACTTGCGCCAACGGCTTATTCAAAACGTCGCGGCCCATGACCCGTACGTACGTGTCGTTGGCCATTTCGTAGACGAAGTCGGGGCCGCGAATGACGCAAATGGCCGCCGGCGCCTGCATGAACATGTCGTAGAGCCGGTCGCGCTGGTGGCTGATTTCGTTGCGCAGCGCGGCCAGCTCGAGCTGGGTGTTGACGCGCGCCAAGAGCTCGCGCGGAGAAAACGGCTTGGTCAAATAGTCTTCGGCCCCGGCCTGCAAGCTTTCGACCGTGGCTTCTTCGCCCGCGCGCGCCGAGAGCATCATCACCGGTATCGCCTGGGTCTGAGGTGCTTGCCGCAGCTTGTGTAAGAGTGAAAAGCCATCGAGCCCGGGCATCATCACGTCGGTGAGAATCAGGTCAGGAGGGTTGGCGAGCGCATGCTCCAGCGCGAGTTGCCCGTTTTCCACCACCTCGACGTCCCAGTGGCGTTGGAGCAGCCGGCGCACGTAGTCGCGCATGTCGGCGTTGTCGTCGGCCAGTAAAATGCGCCGGGTGCCCAGCGTGTGTTCGGGGTGCTGGCGGGGAGCGGGTACGAAAGGCACCTCGGGGCGGGCGCTCTCGCGCGGGGGGCGGTCAGGCAACCAGCCCAGCACTTCTTCGACGAAGAGCGCGGTGACTTGGGCCTGGCCGTCGCTGGGCGGTGCCTGGCTTCGACCCACCTGGCCCGCCGGCAGGTGATCAGCGCCGGTCGGCACCAGAACGCTGAAGGTAGACCCTTGGCCCAAGTGGCTGTCGACGGCCACCGAGCCACCGTGCAGCTTCACCAATTCGTGCACCAGCGCCAGCCCCACGCCCGACCCTTCGTGGGTGCGGCCGCGGGTGTCTTGCACCCGGTAAAAGCGTTCAAAAATGCGCGGCAGCTCTTCTTCGAGAATGCCCACGCCGGTGTCTTTCACTTCGAAGACCACGTACCCTTTATGAGGTATCAGCGACACTTCGATGCTGCCTTCAAAGGTGAACTTGAAAGCATTCGAGACCAGGTTGAGAACAATTTTTTCCCACATGTCGCGGTCGACATAGACAGGCTCGTCGAGCGGCAAGAAATGTGTTTTCAGCGCCAAGCCGGTGCGCTCAATGGCCGAACCGAAGGCGCTCACCAACTCGCGGGTGAGCAGCTCTAAGTCGACCGGCTCGAAATGCGCCCGCATGCGCCCCGCTTCAGCGCGAGAAAAGTCGAGCAGAGCGCTCACCAGCTTTTGCAGACGCAGCGCGTTGCGCCGCACCATTTGCACCCGCGGCCGCTGTTGGCTGTTGAGCTCGCCGGGGCACCCCGAGAGCAGTTCTTCGAGTGGCCCCAGCATCAACGTGAGCGGGGTGCGGAACTCGTGGCTCACGTTCGAGAAGAAGCGCGTTTTGACACGGTCGACCTCGGCCAACGCTTCGGCGCGCCGGCGCTGGCTTTCGTATGCCTGGGCATTGGCCAACCCGGTGGTGATGGCCGCGGCCAGCAAATTGAAGAAGCCCCGGTAAGGCTCGTTGAGCAAAAGCCGCGCGCTCACCCCGGCAATGAAGAAGGCGGCGGGCTCGGCATGGCCCGCTGGGCGAATGGGCAGAATCTGCGCCTGAGTAGGGGCTTCAGGGTAGGGCCCGCAGGTGATGGGGCCGAAGCGCGCGGTGAGGTCGGTAACCCAATGCACGCCACCATGACGCAGGGCTTCTGCAATGGGCCATTCGTCGGGGCCGTCTTCGTTGAGCGCCACGCTGGTTGAGCTGGCGGTGGTGCCGGGAGGCAAACCGACATGGCTGATTAAATTGGCGCGACGACGTTGGTGGTCTACCGCATAGAAAAGCGCGAACGGCACATCGAGGCTGTAGCCTTCGAGTGTTTGCGCTGCCAAGGCAAAGACCTCTTCGGTCGATTTGGCATTGGCAATGCGCTCTGACACGTCGCGCAGTGCGCTCATGCGGCGCTCGCTGAGCACGTTGTGGGTGTTTTCGGTGCAGGGGTTGAGCGCGCCACCCACGCCGCCGTTCTCGTCGCGCACTGGGCTGAAAGCAAACGTGAAGAACGTCTCTTCTAAAAAACCGTGCCGGTCTAAAAACATGCGCTGGTTTTCGAGGTACGACGTTTCGCCGCGCAACGCGCCTTCGAAGGCATTGCCAATCGCTGGCCACGCCGAAGCCCAGCAGGTGGCGAAGTCTTGGCCCAGCGAATGCGGGTGCTTGTCGCCGCAAATTGGCAAATAGCCGTCGTTGTAAATCATGACCCGGTTGGGTCCCCAAGCCAGACAGAAGGGAAAATTAGAACCCAGACACAAGCTCACCGTGGTGCGCAGGCTGGGAGACCAACTGGGCACCGGGCCGAGTGGTGTTTGGCTCCAGTCTTTGGCGCGCATCAACTCGCCCATCACTCCGCTCCCGGCGAAGAGCTTGTTCACGTCGACCACGTCGTCGGCGCGTCGCCCCCGGGGAGGTGCCGGTGAAGCAGGGGGGCTTTCGTGGCGCTTCATCGCGCGCGTCAGCTCTTCGAGGCGAAAAGGTTTTTTTACCACCTCGTCGACCTGCAGGCCGTGCAGCTCGCCAGCGCCGGTAATCGCCACCACGGGCACTTTGCGCAGCTCGGGGTTTTGGAGTTGGGCCTGCCGAAATTCCCACCCGGTCATGCCCGGCATTTCAAGGTCGAGCAGAATAATGTCTGGCTTTTCGGTGTGCGCTTCGAGCAACGAGAGTGCTTCGCGCGCGTCTCCGAGAGAAATGGTGTGGTAACCGTCGTCTTCGAGAAACTCGCAAACGCTTTCGCGCAACGTGGCATCGTCGTCGACCACTACCACTGTACGTTCCGGCCTCATCAAGCTCTCGCTTCCTCACTCAGCAATGCTGCTCGGGCAAAGGCGGCTTGCGTGCGACGCTCTACGCCTGCGCCAAGGCGGTGTGCAAGCCTTGAGTTGGGTGATTGCTCAATTGTTGCGTTTGTTTAGCTGAGTGGTGGTGCGATTTGCCACGGTGCTCAGCGTGTGAGGCTTTATGCCGCGCTTCGCTGTAGACGACGGGTAACGGTGTAGGCGGCGAAGCCACAGGTCGCCACCACGCCCACCCAACCGAGGAGCGCCAGCTTGGTGCGAAAGCCAATGTAAAACATAAGCCCGGCAGAAGAAGCGAACACCGCGGCGCAAATGAGGCTTAACAGCGCGGGCTTGCGTTCATGCGCACGGGGTTTTAACCAAACACGAAACAAACCCAGCGTGGTGAGCGCAGAGAAGAGCGTCAAAATGGCTCCCACGTTCCACAGAATGTCTTTCAAATGGTGGGTCAGCACCACCGCCAGCGCAATGAGGCCTTGCAACACCAAAGACCATTTGGGGGGAGCGCCGGGTTGCCCTTCGAGCGCCTTGGGCAGAAAGCCGTCGCGCGCCATCGCCGAATAAACCCGCGGGCCGAGCAGCACCATCGCGCTGGTGGCTGAAATGAAAAGCAAACATAGCACCGCGCTCATCACCTGCGCGGGCGCGTGGCCGAGCAGTCTTTCAATCACCACGTGACCCAAGGTGACTTGCTCATCGTCATAGAGGCGCACGTTGAAGGCTTCGGCCGGGGTGAGGTTGGCAATGAAGATGTAGTTGAATGCCAAGTAGAGCAACGCTACCGCTGCGCAGCCCCAAAGCATGGCCCGGGGCACGTCGCGTTCGGGCCGCTCGAACTCTTCTGACGCGTAAATGGCGGCATTCCACCCGCTGAAAGCGAGCGCAATGTAGAAGAGACTGTTGATGAAAGCGGTCGTCGTACCTTCGGGGGGCGCGCTGGGCGGGCTCCACGTCGGCCAGGCGACGGTGCCGAAGAGCAGGCCCACCGCCAAGAACCCAAGCAGCAGCGCTACCTTCACCGTGACCAAACCGTTTTGCAGCCGCGCGCTAGAACGCAAACCGATGGCATGAAAAACCGAGAGCGCGGCGATCAGCAGCACCGCGAACAGGGTGGGGTTCAACGCCGGCACCAGCTTCTTGACGAAGGCGCCGGCGGCCAGGG
Source organism: Myxococcaceae bacterium (assembly GCA_019694575.1). Taxonomy (GTDB): domain Bacteria; phylum Myxococcota; class Myxococcia; order Myxococcales; family Myxococcaceae; genus JAIBBR01. The sequence continues at coordinate 11,410 of JAIBBR010000071.1, read as the reverse complement.
CGTCCATCGCGATGGGGGCCGAGAAGCCGACCAGCAACGAAGCCCAGCCCGCCAAGTAGCCCAGGGCAGGGTGGAGCAGCTCAGACAGGTAGCGGTACTCGCCGCCGCTCTTCAGCACCAGCCGCGCCACTTCGGCGTAAGCACGCGCACCGCACAACGCCAGCACGGCTCCCAGCGCCCAGGCGAGGAGCAACGGCCCGGGTGCCAGCTCTTGCGCCATGAACCCTGAAGAGAGAAAGACGCCCGCCCCCACCATGTTGGCGATGACCAGGCCCATGCCTGACTTCAGACCGAAAGGTTTGTGATGCGCTGCGTTCACGCCGGCGGCCAATGTAGACGAGGCGCGCCGGTTGTCGAATGATGTGCCGCCGGTGCTCGAGGTGATTGCCGTGGGGTGTCTCGAAAGGCGATAGCGCACGCCGAGCGCCGAGGTACCTCAGAATTCAGCATCGACAAAGACAGCCACCAGTTCACCCGCAGTGAAGGGTTGAATGCGCTCTTCGCGTTGATGGAAGGCATGGCTAAACGTCAAAACTGGGCCACGCTGCAAAAAGGCATCGACGAGGCCGACGCTTTATCAATACCGCAAATATTCGAATTTCGTTGGGCCGGCGTCACTCGATGACCGCGCCAAGTTTCTCGATGGTGACCAAGACGGCAAGGCCGACTTTTACGACAAGCATTTTCAAGTGAGCTTGTTTCATGTCGAGGCCTTCACTCAGCGTGAGTTGCTGCCGGTGCGGCCGAGCCTTCGCGCTGATCAGTTGGCAGGCCCAGAGCTTCTCGCGGCAGCCCACAAGGTGAACATGGCGAGTGAAATGAGCTCATGGCTCGAGAAGGTCAATGCCGAGAGCGACGTGGTGCCCGCTGGCTGGTTCGAGCCCCAAAGTGCGGCCGACCCCATCGTTCGCTTCACGGTCGACACCTCGCGAAAAGATGCCAAAGGCAAGACGCGGCCCCACTACCTCATGAGGGTAAACAGTCACTACGCCCATGTGCAGGCAGACGCGCTGCACGCCCTGGCGGTTTTCGAATTCAGCCGCTTTGCCGCGACGCTCCCGCAGACCCAAGGCCCGCACAAGCCCGACAGTTTGCTCTGGGGGCTGCTCGCCACTGCGTTCGAGCTTCAAAAAGACACGTCATGGCGCGACCAAGAGGTGTGGACCGCGCTGCTCACGCGCTACCAGCTGCCGTCTGAATTGGCGCTGAGTGACTTTTTGACGGCCTTGTCGCGCCACCAGAGCAAGTTTTACGCAGGCGACGAGAACGGGCTGGCGTACCTGAAGCAGGTGTTAGACCCGCCAGTGCTGCGGCGGCTCGCCGAGCCGCAAGCGGGCACCTTGCTGCCAATCGCCTCTCCCCAACGCACCGCTGCCGCACCATAAGGGAAGAAATGGCTCAAACAGGGGTTCGGAGCTAAGCCTACGGCCATGCTCGCACTCTTCGCTGCCCTCACTTTTTCTGCGGCTCCCGCTCAAAGCGCCCCGGCCGCGAAACCCGAAGCCGCGGTGCAAATGCCGCCGCCGCAAACGTTACCTCCCGCGACTGGCGTCAGCCCCGGGCCTGACTTCACCGCCGAAGCCAAGCTGCTCTTTCGCGTGGTGGCCTGCGCCGGCAATGCACCGCTGCCCGCCCACATCGACGCCAAGGTGGTCGAAGAGCACTGCCGAGAGCTGAACGCAAAAATCGAAAAGTACCGCAAGACGTGGGTGGGGGTGGCGAAGCCCTTTTTGCAGGGGCTGAAGCCGCCCGGGCTGCCCACCACCGTGGTGTACCCCTTCGGCGGTGGCGACTTGATTTCGGCGCTCACCACGTACCCAGAGGCCAAAGAAATCACCACCCTGTCGCTCGAGCACGCGGGTGACCCGCGCCGCATTCACAGCGTCAACGCCAAGCAGCTCAAGGCCAGTTTAGAATTGATTCGCAAGACGTCGAACGGGCTTTTGACCGCCAACGACAGCAAGACCGAGAACTTGATGAAAGGCCAACGGGGCGAATTGCCCGGCCAGCTTTCATTCTTTCTCATTGCGCTCGCGGTGCACGGCTATGAGCCCGTGTCGCTGCGGTACGTGAAGGTCAATGACGATGGCTCGCTGCGCAGCGTGATGCCCGACGACATTGCGACACTCGAGAAGAAAAACGCCCAGCTGTTGCACGCCGGGTGGACCTCGCCTGATTTTTCTGAAGCCTTCTCGAATGCCGAAATTACCTTCGTGCGTGCCGGCGGCAACCCCGCGACCGAAGCCAAGGTGCACCGCCACTTCGCCGAGAACCTCGACGACACCCACTTTGGCAAAGACGAGCCCCTCAAGAAGCACTTAGAGGCGAAGGGTAACATCGTGGCGATGACCAAAGCCGCCAGCTACCTGCTGTGGCGCGACAACTTTTCGGTGATTCGCAATTACTTGCTCAACCATATGCAATTCATGGTCTCTGACAGCACCGGAGTGCCTCCGCGCTTCGCCACCGAGGCGGGCTTCGAGCAGCAGGCGTACGGCAAATTTTCAGAGTCATTTCTCGGCGCGCCGAAAGAGCACAACGACGCGTTTCGAAAATTGTGGGCCAACGCGCCACCGCTCGAATTTCGTTACGGCTATTTGGACAAAAGCCTTTCGAAGCACATGTTGGTTACCAAGAAAGCGGCGCCCAAGCCGTAAGCGAAGAAGATGACGCGAAGCCTTGTTGCGTTGCTGGCCATGGGCCTGTCGGGCGCTGCGCTGGCGCAGAATGAAACGGTGCTGGCGCCTCCGGTTGACCCGGCCAAGTCATGGGCGCGGGTGCTGATAGCCGACACCACCGCCAGCGAATATTCAGAAGAGCTGCTCGATGAAGGCCGGCATTACCGCTTTGGCACCGAGTCGCGCGGCCCGGTGCACGTGTGGAAACCGAGCGCTTACCGGCCCGAGGGTGCCGGCGTGGTGATTTATATTCACGGCTTTTACACCAACGTCGACCAGGCTTTCACCGAGCACCGCTTGGCCGAACAGTTTCGTGACAGTGGGCGCAACGCCGTGTTCATCGTGCCCGAAGCGCCTTCATGGCGAACTGACGGTGTCTATTGGGACAGCCTGGAAGATTTGCTGACACAGGTGGCGGCGCGCACCGGGCAACGCTTGCCGGCAGGGCCAGTGACCGTGGTGGGCCACAGCGGCGCCTACCGCACCCTGGTGAATTGGCTACCCCACCCACGCTTCAAGCAATTGATTCTGGTCGACGGCCTATACGCCAACGACGCCGAGTTTCAAGACTGGCTGGCGATGCGAGGCCACCCACGGCAAATGGTGATGGTGGGTTTCGAAACTGCGCAGCGTTCAGAGTGGTTCATCAAGCGCTACCCCAAAGCGGTGAAGCTCGACGAATTTCCTTACCTGTATGACAAGTTGCCCCCGGGCGCGGCGCAAGCGTCGGTGCTTTACATTCAGCAAGAGCGGTTTGACCACATGCAACTCGTCACCGACGGCAGGGTGCTGCCCGCCCTGTTGCATCTGCTGCCGTAGGCGGGCCCTCACACTGCTGCCTCACATTCCCTCCCGTCGCCGAGCGAACGATTCCCCGCGCATCGCTTCGTTGCTCGTCGTTATGGGTCCACCAACCCACGGCCTCCTCGCGTCTCGCGCTGCTTGTGACTCGCTCGCTGGGCTCGGTCCGAGATATGACGCACCAGTGTTAACTTTGCCCCCTTTTCTTAAGCGATGAACGCTCTTCCTCTCTCAGTTCCCCTTCTGCTCGAGTCGGGCAATTTTGTTACCCGCTTCTCGGCCGCCGACCCCCGTAACCACTGCGCGGTGGTGTTGCACCGTTTGCTTGCCTCGCTGGGCACCCACGACACTTTGGAATTGAAGTTAGAATGGCTCGAAGACCTCGCCGGGTGGGTTCACCACACCCGCGGCGCAGTGCCTGGGCGTGAGGGCAAAGAATCGAAACCCAATGCCCGGCTGCGGCTGTTGCTCGATGCGCTTGATGAATTGCCCGAGCAGAAAGAAATGCTGCGCGCACTGTGTCGCCAAGCCGTGGTGGAAACCGACGGCGTGCGGCTCTTTACCGACACCGGGGTGCCCTCGAGTCACGGCTTTTTGACTGAAGCATTAGACCGTATTTCGCGCTCGGTGTTGCCTGACCCGCCCGACGTGGGTGATCTCGACCGGCTGATGCAGCGGCTTTTCCCCACGCCTGCTTCGGTGAAGTGGTTCGAGAACCTGCCTGAGACGCTCACCGCGCGGCTGTGGTTCGCGGTGCTGCCGCGCGACGAAGGGCCCGCGCTAAGGCTCAAGCGGAGCATGCGCGAAGCGGCGATTGTTTTGGCCACGCGCATTGCCGCGCACGGCGTTTCCAACGAATTGCGTGAGCGCACGCGTCAACATTCGCTCGACACCAACCCCTTCATGGCGCTGGCTCCCTCAGTGCGCGCGGTGGCTCGCGAAGAAGCGACGAGTGAGGTTGAAGTGTCGTCTCCGGTGATGGTGTGCCGCGAGACGTTGGCCGCGTGCCGCCGCTTGTCGCGCGAGGTGGTGGCGAGCCTCGACCAAACCGGCATTAGCTTGGAGCTCGTGTACCGGTTGGAATTGATTAACCGCCAGCTCGACCGGCTCTACACGTTGCTTGCGTTTCTCGCGCCCGCCACCGGTTCACCCGTCGCGGGAGGCTGGCAACGTTTCATGCAGACGTTGATTCGCGGCGGCGTGCGCGACAAGAGCGTGCTCGAGCTGTGGCGTACCAACAGCCGGTTGCTGGCCCGGCGCATCATCGACCGCGCGGGCCATGGTGGTGAGCACTACATCACCCGCACCCGTGAAGAGTGGCACCAAATGGTCACGTCTGCCGCAGGCGGCGGCGCGGTGGTGGCCCCCATGGCGCTGCTCAAGTTTCTCATCGGCTGGGCGAAAATGGCCCCGCTGATGGAAGGGTTGGTCACCGCCCTCAACTACGGCGGCGGCTTCGTAGCGATGCATTTTTTGGGCATGACGCTCGCGACCAAGCAGCCGTCGATGACCGCAGCGTCATTGGCGAAGGCAATTTCAGATACCAGCCAGCAAGGGCAGCAGCCGCAGGCGGTCGACTTGGGGCCGCTGGTTGAAATGGTGGCGCGCACGGTGCGCTCGCAGTTGGGCGCGTTGATTGGCAACTTGGGCATGGTGGTGCCGGCCACGCTGGCGATTGAAGGGTTGGTGAAGCTGTCGACGGGGCACCCGCTGCTCGACGTCGAATACGCTCAGAAGACAATGCAGTCGTTAGACCCCATTGGCTCGGCGAGTCTCTTCTACGCCGCGGTGACGGGGGGCTGTTTGTGGCTGTCGAGCCTTTTCGCGGGCGCGGTTGAAAACTGGGCGGTGGTGCGTCGGTTGCCCCAGTCGATTGCTTCGAACCATTGGGCGCGCCGGTTGCTGGGGCCTCAGCGGGCGCCGCGTTTGGGGCAGTGGTTTGAGAAGCATGTCGGAGCGGTTTCGGGCTACCTCGCGTTGGCGACCATGCTGGCGCTGACGCCGGTGTTCGCCACCTTCAGCGGTTTGCCGCTGGGCATTCGGCACATCACGTTCTCTGCCGCGCAGCTCACTTTTTCAGGAGCCGCGCTCGGTCTCGACGTGGTTTCGGGCCCGGTTTTCATTCGTTGCATGGTGGGTGTGCTGCTGATTGGCTCGCTGAACTTTGGTGTCAGTTTCGCCCTGGCAATGTGGGTGGCGTTGCGCGCGAAAGAGGTGGGCGGTTTGGCGGAGCTGCATTTACTGAAGGCAATATGGACCCGGTTCAAAGCCGCGCCGCTCGACTTTTTCCGCGCGCCGAAGAGCGAGAGCGATGCTCCCGCGGCCGGCCACCATTGAGGCGTCGGCCTTTTCAATGTTCAGACGCATACGCCTTCGAGCGTGTTTTCACTATTGGCTTTAAGTGAACGCGCCGGGTCGAAATGCGCCTCTGGGTGCCGTTTTGTGGCTTTGCTCGGGCTGGCTTAGGCTCGTTCTCGCTCAAGCGGCGAGGTGCGTGCTGTTTCGTGCGCTGGCAGCCATTATCAGCACGCACCTTCACGGCGCATAGGCGCACTGCGCGTCGAGCGCCGCTCGAAAAGCGTAAACTGTTTTCTCAAAGTGGGGGACCACCACCGACGCTTCACTCGAGGTGACCAGAGCGGCGATCCATAATGAAGGCTCCATGGCACCGATTCGGGGGAACGGTAGCAGGCCCAACATCGCCCGCACACGCGTGCTGGCGCTGGCGACCCGGCTGCAGAAAGCCAAAAGCGGCGCCCCGCCCAACCCGCTGCGCGAAGTCGGCCAAGGTGCGCAGGCTGTGGCATGGAGTCAGCGGTCGGAAGTCACCCCGAAGGCAAAGGCCGCGACACAAGCACGGGCATTTCTCAAACCAGGGGCGCAGCTGACCATCGACGGCGTCACTGACCCCAACCAGGCGTTTGGCCAGGTGCGTGACTTTCTTGCCGCCCAACTTGGCCGCGACCCCCGCGGGCTCGAGGTGACCCGTGGCCCGGGCCGCAACCGCGACCCGGTGTACCTGGTGCGCGACAAAGGTGAAGCCATCGGTGTCTTCAAAATATTCGTCGAACCCAAGCTCGCCGATGTCGAAGTGATGCTGCTCAACGAGTTCAAGAAGGTGCGCAGCCTGGTTCCGGTGGAAGTGCGCGGCACCGCCGAGGTGATGTGGAATGGCACCGCCCAGCGCGGCGTGTTCATGGAAATGGTCGACCGCCACAGCGCCGGCCGGCAGCTGACCCAATTGCCTCCTGCTGGTCCGAAACGCGCCGCGGGCTTGAAGCTTGCCGAAAAGGACATTGCGCTCATCGGCGCGGGCCTGGGCGATTTTCACCAGCAGTTCGCTTCGGGCCGTGAGTTCAGCGCCAGCGTGAAGAAAGACATCATCGCCGGTCTCGCCAACGCCCCCGCTGGCTCCAAGTCGAAATTCACCCAGGCGCTCGAGAAGTGGCCGGGGCTGAAACCTGAGCTCGGGCCGATTCTGGAGCGCTTTAAGACCGAGCTCTTTCCGCGCTTCGAGAAGGCCCGGCTGCCCGAGACGGCGCTGCATGGCGACGCCACTGCCTACAACTTCAGCGTCGGCTCTGACGGCCGGGCGCGGGTCTATGACGTGGGCACGATGCGGCTGGGTTTCAGCGCTGACGGCAAGGTCAATTCAAACGGCATCTTCGACGTCGGCCGCTACGTGCAGTCGTTGGCGAGCTTGACGGGTGCCGACGGCAAGGTGGCCTTGGCTCCCCTCGAGGTGGTGCGCATGCAGAAGTCGTTCATGAAGGGCTATGAGCGCACGGGTAAGTTGACGCCCGAGATGCGCAAAGCGGTGAGCTTCACCCGGGCCGACTTCGAGCTGGCCGTGGTTCGGTTTTCCAAGAGCGAAGCCGAAGCCAAAGGCGCGATGCTGCGTTTGAAGGCGATTCTCGACGAGAAGTGAGGCTTCGATGACCAGGTGCCCCAAATGTGGCAGCGAGAAAGTGCAGATTGAGCGCACCACGTTGCCCGACGCCAAGCACCCAGGAGAGAGCCGCGAGGGGTACGACTACCGCTGCCTCAACTGCAAGGCGTTCGAGAGCGCCGCGGCCGACGAGCCCGGCTTTCAGGCGTTTTTGAAGCGGTGGCACGCGGTGTGACGCGTCAAATAAGCTGGTTCATCAGGTGCCGGCGGTAGAGCATTCCCTGCTGGGAGGTCTTCGTGGAAATGAAGCGCTCGAGGTTGATTCGTTGGCCGGCACTGGCCATGTTGCTGATGGCGCTGGGTGGTTGGTGGTTGAGCCGTGCCTCCGTCGACCCAGGCCCGATGGCCCCCGAAGCCGCCGCCAGCGCCGCGATTGGTTCTGCCGCCCTCGCTCCTGCCCCGTCACCTCGGCCGCCGCGTGAGGGCCTTGGCCGCGCCGCGGTCGAGCTGTCGATTCCTCCCGCGATCAGTGAAGCCGTCGAAGCCTCGCCTGGCGAAGTGCAGGGCCGAGTCATCTCTGAGAGCACCCGGCAGCCGGTGCCCAAGGCCGAGCTCACGTTCGCCACCCCTGGTGGCGCGCAGTCGATCGTGACGTCAGGTGACGGCACCTTTCGCTTCGCGCCCAAAAAGGCAGGCCAGTATCAAGTCGCATCGGTCAAGGCCGAGGGCTACGTGCCCTTTGGTCCCGATTGGGGCAAGAGCCCAATCAGCTTCGTGTGCCGTCCGGGGTGGCGGGTGCGCAACATCACCGTGGTGCTCACACCCGCTCAAGACATGGTGGGGGTGGTGGTCGCGGCCAAAGGCGTACCCGTGCCTGGTGTGACCGCGCGGCTGCTCGCCCCGCGCGCTGAAGAAGCGGCGCTCTTTCCCACCGCCGACACTTTTGTCACCGACGCCAAGGGGGAGTTTCGCTTTCAGGGCTATGAGGAATTGATCGTCGAAGCGATTCACGGCAACCAGCGAGGGCGCGCCCGTGTCGATCGTGACGCTGTCCACGATCGCAAGCTGGTGATCACCCTCGAGGCTAACGAAGGCGGCCAACGCGACTGGGTCTCGCTCAAGGGGCGCGTGGTGAGCCCAGGTGAACAACCCGTGGCTGGAGCGCTGGTCACTGCTTCCACCTCACTGCGCGCGTACCCCAAGACGTTCGGTGACCAAGACGGCTATCGCACATTGACGGGGCCCGACGGGCAGTTCGAACTGAGCGGACTGGAAGCTGGCCGCTACGACGTCTCAGCACGGTCGTTGGGTTCGGCCCCAACGTACCGCTTCGACGTGAAAGTGCCCGCACAACTGGTGCTCAAACTCGGTGCCGCAGGCACGCTCAAGGGAAAAATCTCTGTCCCGTCAGGAGCGCCGCTACCGTCGTTCGCCCTCGAGCTCGATTGGCAGAAGGCCCCGTTGGAGCGGCTGGACCTTTTGTCGACCACGGTAGTCGACGCCGACGGCGCATACCAACTGACCGGCCTCGAACCGGGCCAGTACGTGCTCACGGTGAAGAGCCCTGGCTTCGCGCCGGCAGAATGGCCGTTCGCAATGCCCGCAGGAACTCTGGAGCAGACCCTCGACATCACGCTCGAGCATGGCCGGGTTCTGTCGGGCACTGTGCAAGACGCTGCGAGCCGGGCGCCCATCGCCGACGCCCGCGTGGCGGTAGAAGGCTTGAACCTACGACTGGGTGCCGAAACGTTCAGCGACGCAACGGGAGCCTTTCATCTCGACGGGCTACCTGAACAGGCGGTGACGCTGCAGTTGTCGGCGCGCGGTTACCACACGTTGCTTTTGCCCGCGGCGGGCACCGGCCCATTCACTGCGCTGCTTACCAAGGTCGACCCAGACGGTGGAACGCAGATTCAAGGGGTGGGCATCGGCGCGGTCTTACGGGGCCGCGAAGACGTGTTGGTAATCGGCATGGTGATGCCCAACGGAGGCGCGTTCGAGGCGGGCTTGAAAGTGGGCGACGAAGTGTTTTCGGTCGACGGCACGCCGGTAAGCGCGCTCGGTTTCGGTCCCGCGATCATGGCCATTCGCGGGCCGCCAGGCACCACGGTGAAGCTGGGCGTACGCAAGGGCGGTCAGGCACCGGTGGTGGAAGTGACCGCAGTGCGAAAAAAGATTCAAGCGTGAATCTTCTCTGGTGAGGTGGCATGGGGCATAGGCGTTCCGGCGCAGACAGCTCCTTCGTCGACGAACTGGCCATCGAGCGGAAGTGTTGCACCTCTTTGCCCGCTAAAGCCTCATGCTGTTCATTTCACCACGTGCACGTTGAACCCCGGCGACTTGAACGCGCCCCACATGCGCACCCAGAGCAGCAAGTACGCCTCGGTGCCACGCGCGGTGGTGATGTCGCCCAAATCAACCACGTGTTTCCACCCGAACCAGTCGCGCAAAATTTCAGTCACCTGGGCTTTCGCCGCGACATCGTTGCCGCTCATGAAAATGTCGTGCTCGCCGTTGGCCAGCTGCGCGGGGTTCACCATCAACGATGCATTCACCGTGTTCAAGGTCTTCACCACGCGCGTTTGGGGAAAAGCGCGCTGAATCTGCTCTGCCAATGAATCGGTGTTGCACACCGCGAGCGACGGCGGCATGCCCTTCGAGGTGTCGAGAGGGTTGCTGATGTCGATCAACACCTTGCCCTTCAGCGCGTCTTTCCCCGCGCTGTGCAACACCTCGAGCGCCGCTTCGCCTTTGGCGCAGTTGAACACCACTTCGCCAAATGCCGCTGACTCGGCGAACGTGCCCAGCGTGGCGTCTGTGCCCGCCAATTGCACCCACGTGCGCCCGCGCTCATTGTTGGCGCTGCGCGAACCCATTTTCACTTCATGCCCCAGTGAGACGAGCTTGCTCGCAATCGCCTGCCCCACCATGCCAGTACCGAGAACGCCGATTTTCATGTGCCTCTCCTCGAAGAGGAGAACGCTCTAACAACCGGCGCTTTTTTGCGCTTAGAAAGCGCCATGGCCCACACCCAAAACGACATCTTGGCGCCCATTCCCCGCGTGAGAGAATTCATCAGCCTCGGCCTGCGCCCCGGCGCCGACGGTGTGCAAGCGCTCCAAAAGCTGCAGGCGATGAAGGGCAACCAGTGCGTGGTGCTCGGCATCGGCGAGCCGTTGATGCGCGCGGTGGGGCGCGAAATACCCGGGTTGAAGACGTTCGTTCCCGTAAGCGGCGCCGGCGTTACTTTTCCTTCTACGCAGAGCGCGCTTTGGCTCTCACTCGGAGGTGATGATGCCGGCGAAGTGCTGCACCGTTGTCGCCAATGGCTCGCATGTGTCGATGACTTTTTTCACCTCGATGAAGAAGTGGCCTGCTTTCGCTACGACATCGGTCGTGACTTGAGCGGCTACGAAGATGGCACTGAAAACCCCCAAGGCGATAAAGCGCTGCAAGCGGCCATCGTTTCGGGGCAAGGGCCAGGCCTCGACGGCGGCAGTTTCGTCGCCATACAAAAATGGGTGCACGACTTGGGCCGGCTCGAAAAAATGCCGCCCCACGCCAGAGACCATTTGGTCGGCCGGGGGCATGAGACCAATGAAGAGCTCGCCGACGCGCCGGCCTCGGCCCACGTGAAGCGCGCGGCCCAAGAGCGCTTCGAGCCCGCCGCGTTCATGCTCCGCAAGTCAATGCCCTGGGGCAACGCGCGCGAGCACGGTTTGTACTTCGTCGCGTACGGTAACAGCTTCAGTGCCTTCGAACGCGTGCTGCACCGCATGGCTGGCCTCGACGACGGCATCACCGACGGGCTCTTGCAATTTTCTCGCGCGGTGTCGGGAGGTTTCTACTTCTGCCCCCCGATGCAAAACGGCCGCTACGACTTGCGCGCGCTCGGCCTTTAAGAATTTGGTGCCAGACTTTCCAAACCTCATGATTGATCACATCTCTGGAAAGTCGACGACGGGGTGCAGACGGGCAGCGAGCTCATCGGCCTCGAGGATGCGACGGTAACCGCGCCAGAGGGTCAACCATCCGGGGTCTC
>JAIBBR010000206.1 GCA_019694575.1 Myxococcaceae bacterium | reverse complement strand
GCGTGCCGTTGCGCTTCAGGCGCCGACCAGCCGGAGTCGACGGCCATCTACGCTCCTCCACACGTTCCGAAACCCTGAGTCGTAGGTCCAGATACGAACTCCGGTGTTTCGACCGGCAAGAAGGCAAAGCTCGGCGTCGGCGTAATCGGGCGAGTGTTCAGCGTATTGCGCCATCCACGTGAATGCTGCTCGTCGCACCTGCTGTTCGTCGTCATAGACCACGGGTGCGATCGGGAGACGTTCGAGGAATGCGGCGAGGCGGGCACGCTGATCTGCCCTTGGTAGAGCAAATGTGCACTCCGACAAGACTGCACCCCAGGGCTCACGCGTTTGAAATGAGCGAAAGCATTAATTTTTCGCGGAACTTCAATCGATGCCGCACGTCGCGGTCGATTTTGGCCCTGGTCTCGACCTGGTGACCTGTGGAGGTGCTTGAAAACCTGCTCGATGGCGTACTGGAGCGCGAAGCCGCGCGCTTGATGACGGTGCCATTGCCGCCCGTAAGCAAGGGTACAGCAGTGACCGGTGGCCGTTCGGGTAACCAAGCCGTGCACGGCGTGTGTGCCGCTTCTCACTTGAGCCCGCCGGCACCGTCGAACCGCACCGCAGCCAACGCACGCGTCGCCATGAACGACAGCACGTGGGTAATGCGCCCGCTCTTGCCGACTTCAAGCGACAAAACGAACTGACGCGCGTCGTTCGGGCCACCCTCGGCCAACGTCGCCACCAAAGCCGCGCGCCCACTGAGCCGGCGAATTTCGGCAGTCACCGGCAGACCGCGATGTTCAGCCAAGTGAAGATAAAGCTTCGCAATGCGCTCTGCTCCGTGCACCACGACGCGGGCCGCCAAAAATTCGCCACCGCCATCAGAGATCGCCTGCGCGTCGCTCGCCATCAACTGTTTGAGCCCCTCGGCGTCACCGTTCTGTAAGCACATTAAAAAGCGCATCAGCAGCTGCTCGTCACGCTCGGCGGTGGGCCCATCAAGGGAAATGCGCTCCACGTCGTACGCAGCCAATCGAGCGCGGGCGCGGTGCAACAGCACTTTCACCGCGCCTTCAGTCGCATGCAGCGCCTGCGCCACCTCTTGAAGAGGCAACCCCGCAACCTCAAAGAGCACCAACGCAGCCCGCTGCTTCGGCGTCAGCGCTTCGAGCGCCAATAAAAAAGCGACACTAACGCTCTCGAGCAACTCGTAGCGCCGCTCCGTCGAAACCGGTTCTTCCAGCGGTAGCGCTTCTTCACCCGCTTCGACAAGCGACGGCAAAAAGGGCCCCACATAGCCCGCACGTTTGCGCCGACGCAGCCGATCACGCGCGAGATTGACCGCCACCGTCAGCAGGTACGGCCGCAGCGGGCGACGTTCATCGACGCCAAAACGCTCGAGCAACTTCACATAGGTGTCTTGCACCACTTCGTCTGCATCGGCCGCGCAGCCGGTGATGCGAAGGCTCACCCCCCACAACAACTTTTGGTGCGTACGCGCACGCTCAATGAGCGTTTGGGGGCTCAAGCAACCTTCTCGTATGAAATGTGCGTACCTTTGACCAGCAATTCAACCGCCGCCGCTGCGCTCGCCAGACACCCGTCGAGGAGCAACCCGTCGCTGCCGACCCAGTCTCCGGCGATGAACAGACCACGGGCACTTTTGAGCGCGGGGCCAGGTCGACCAGCGAGGCCTCCGCGTGACGCCAAAGGCAGCGCGTGCGCCACAGTGAGATTGGGCATGAAGCGCTCGGCGACAACGCGCGAACGCCAGCCTTGGGCAACGGCATCGAGAAGGGCGTCGAAGCGCTGGCGGGCGCCTGCCCCACTCTCGCCCGGCGCAAGGTACTGCGCCACGTGCACCACGTCGACCGCGCCGTCACTTAAGTGGGCGCTCGCCGAATGCAATGAAAGATAGAGCGGCTCATCGAGGCCGAGGGCGAGCGTTGACCGCCAACGGGTGCCTTTCGTCAACGCCAAATTGAGACAAGCGGCCTGCACCGCCACCCGATCGGCCGTGGCGGTTTCGAGCTCGTGCCGCGCAGCTCCCTCGAGCAAGTTGACGGCTTCGCCAGGGCTCGAGGCGATAATCACCTGCCCCGCTTCGACGACTTCGCCGTGATGGCTGCAAACCCGCCAAACGCCGTGTTCGCTCTCGCGTATCGACTGGGCGCGCCACCCGACACGCAGCTTGGCGCCGCTCTCCAACGCCGCCCGGCGCACGCCGTCAACGAGCGTTTGCCAACCCCCGTCGAGGTAGCGCACACCAGGTTTGAGACCACGCTGCATTTGCGTGAGCGCCGCTTGCGCGCTGATGAGGTGCGGCGCGTGGGCATAGCTCGACACCCGCACCAACAACTCAACAAGCGCGCGCGTGCCCGGCTGCAGCGCGAGGCCGTCAAGCCACTGGGCCAGTGAAACATGAGCAAGAGCGCTGGCATCGAAGCGTTGAATTCGGGTGAGCCACTTTGCCGTTTCGAGCTTCTCGCGCGCCGTCAAAAGACAAGTCACGGCGAGTGTGACCGGTCCCGCGGGTAAATGGTGAAGCGTGCCGGCGTTCCAAGCCAGACCCGAGCTTTGAGGAGACCGCCCCTTCAAGGGCAGCCCAAGCGAGCGCAGCACGCGGTGCGCCGGCCCCTCGAGATAGAGCGCATGCGGCCCCAAGTTCAGCACTGCCCCGGCTTCATGCTGGCTGCGAGCCCGGCCACCGGCCTCTGCCGAACGCTCTAAAACCACACACGACAGACCGCGGCGCGCGGCAAGTGCAGCCGCAGTCAGTCCCGTCAAACCACCTCCCACCACAGCGACATCGACAAATTGGGTCATTTCAACGCTCCTGGTTGTCAAAGAACACGACGCAAGAGCGCAAAAGGTTACGCGGGTGAATTTCAAGGGTTCTCGCCTTAACCCGCTTAATTCAGCGATAGCCCACCTCTCGCTGATGACGAATGGCGAGTACTTCGATTCTGCTTCGAACAACCCGGTACAGCGCCACGTAGCCCGTTCGACCGAAGGAGATCACCAGCTCGCGCAAGCCATTTCTCACTGGTCTGCCGACATGGGGGTGCCAACGCAGCATTTCAATGGCACCCACGACGAGATCAAGCACGCGTTCCGCTGCGTTCTTCTCTTCAACAGACGACAGCACGCGCTCGATATCTCGCCATGCACGACGGCTGTAGACGACACGCAATTAACGGCTCCTGGAGATCTTCACGGCCTTCGGTCGGCGCGCCTTTTTTCCCGCCACTTTCGAGCGAAAATAAACGTGCACATCATCCATCGCGTAAACCGGCCCGCCAGCGTCGATTTCGCGTGCTGCCTCTTCAGCCTCTCCGACAAAACCTTCCCAGCGTTCAGCTCGTTCGGCTTCGCTTTCGAGGGCAGCAACCATCCACGCGTGGGGTGTCTTGCCCAGCTTCTGCGCCAAAGGCGCAATGCGCTCTTTCAGTTCGTCAGGCAGCTTCAATGTCGTCGGAACCATGGGGTAATACTAAAGTAGTACCTCGAACCCACACAAGAGATGTGAACCCAATCGGCTCAGCGCCAAGCCGCTTGTTAGTCGTTCGCTTCCAAGCCCCCACTTGCCCGTCGGCCGACAACGGAGCGCTGTCAGCATTCGACATGATCAAGCCGTCTTCAGCTCCACCCAAGGCAAACAAATAGGCGCCCGCCG
Organism: Myxococcaceae bacterium; assembly: GCA_019694575.1. Classification (GTDB taxonomy): domain Bacteria; phylum Myxococcota; class Myxococcia; order Myxococcales; family Myxococcaceae; genus JAIBBR01. The sequence continues at coordinate 1,996 of JAIBBR010000206.1, read as the reverse complement.
GCGTCTCAGAAATGAACGTGAAGTGATGATTGCGCGGCCGCGAAGCGGTGGGGCTGGCCGACCATGACAAGGTGCCGCACGCCATTTGCGGCGTCGACCGTACATCGCCACACGCAATCACCCCCGCGTCGGGAACACCGGCGTCAGTACCTCCGTCTTCCAGAGCACCAACGGGCCCCGCCCCCGGGCAGCCCGCGAACATTCCCCACACCAAAACACCCCACGTCACTTTGCTAACAAATTTGAAGTTCATGCCTGCGCGCTAAGCAACGGGCGTACCCGTACCCACTGCTGTCGCGACACACGGCGATTGCCTGAAGTCACGACTTTGCTGCCTGACTTGCGCCAGTTCGCTAACACTGCGCTTGGGCTATTGAAACGTACCGACCTCGACATTGCTCGTGGAGTTGAGATCGAAATCAATCGCTCCCGACACCGAGTACACATGGTTCTTGTAAATCGGCAGCTGGTGCACATGCCCTCGGCCAACCGGCAAGTCAGCCGCCGCCTCCCACGCGCCTAAAGAATGATCTGCGCCAAGCGCCGCGCGCCAGACGCGCTTTTCATGGGTCCGCGTGTCCGGCTCGATGCCACCCACCACATAGAGATAGCCCCCGTAGAAAAAGCTGGCATGCGTGGCCAATTTCACCGGCAACGAAGGCATGTCGACCCACTCACCTACTTTGCCTTCAGCATCGAGCTTGCCGCGTTTCACTTCGTTGAGAACAGGAGGGTTAATGAAGGCCGATTTTTCTAACCCACCGGTGATGAAAACATAGCCATCGATGTACGACACACTCATGTGCGAACGCGGCCCGGGTAATTTGCCCGCGTTTTCCCACGGCGACACAGTGCCATCGTCGTTCACCGTGGCGCGCACCACGTCGTCCCACACGGTGGGGTCATCGAAACCTCCGAGTACATAGAGCTGGTTACCCCGCACGAAGCCACCGGGGTGCATACGGGGGTGGAGCGTCGAGCCTGCGTTGCTCCAAGCGCTCAACGTGCCGTCGTCGAGAATGAAGGCCGCATACGCCTGATCAGTCACCGAGCCCGTTGGTTGGGTGCCCCCGGCAATCATCACCAGCTTCGAAATCACGCCGCCAGTCATTCCTCCGACCTTGATCGGCAAGTTGCCGATCTTTTTCCAACTGCCCACACTGCCATCACCAGCCAATGGCGCGCTGTCAGCAGTGGAGGTACTTGTTCCGCCAGTCACACCTCCCAAAGCAAAGAGGTAAGGCCCCTGCCCCGTCTCAGCCATGAAGGTAAAATGGTGGTTGCGGCGGCGCGACGGCGAAGCGCTCGTGCGCCAGGCCAAGGTCCCACAGGGCATTGAAGGCGTTGATTTGTCGTCACCGCAGCTCACCACCCCCGCATCGATGCCGGCATCGGTTCCCGCGTCTTCCGCCGCCTCGACACCTCCATCAGCGAGCAACGGCATCGCCGAACACCCTGCCAATAGAAACATCGACACCACACCCCTGATTGTTTTGCTCCATTTTTCATTGCTCATGGCGTGGCCCTTGAGCAAGCCGCGAGCCAGTTTCGGCGACTTTTTTGACGAAGCGTGTAGGTGACCGTCTAATCGCTCGCGTTACAGCGCCGTAGCGCGTTGTGGTTGCCACCCAAAAAGGGGGATGAAAGCCCATGCAAGAGATGAACGCTGTGTCCGCAGTTCCCACTATCGAGACCAACACCCCGGCCCAGGTTGACAGCGAGAAGACTGACGTGGTGTCGACGCACGTGTTGGTGGCTGAAGATCAATTCGAGAAGCTCAAAGAGCTCTCGCGTCGCACTCGCATCGCGCAAAGTGAGTACCTGCGTGAAGCGGTCGACGACTTGCTCGAGAAGTACAAAAACAAGGCCGGTTAGTCGCTGAAACTTTCAACGCCTTTCTCTGCGCTCACTCCTGCATGCTTTCTTTGCATGCCGGCCCGTCTTGCGGGGTATGGGGCGTGAAGGGCGATGAGAAACGCAGGGCTTTCGAGTTCTT
>JAIBBR010000070.1 GCA_019694575.1 Myxococcaceae bacterium | reverse complement strand
CTAAGTGCCTGGTTTGCGCCAGTGAATCAAGCGACAAACGCGGTGCACGGAGTGACTTCTTGCGTGTCGCTCCGGCGTTTCCTTTAAATTAAAGCCCACTAACGCTCGACCACGCGCCCCGCTTGGAGCTGAATCATTCGCTCGCCCAACGCCCGCGCGTCTTCACGGTCATGCGTTACTAAAAGCGTGGGAATTTTCAGCTCCGCCACCAGCGCTTTCAATTCATGCCCCAACTCGCGGCGCAGCGGCACGTCGAGCGCTGAAAACGGTTCGTCGAGCAGCAATACCCGAGGAGACGACGCAAGTGCCCGGGCCAGCGCCACCCGCTGCGCTTCTCCACCTGAAAAAGTAGCCGGCTTACGCGCGGCGAGCTGCGGCACTTTCATTCGTTCGAGCCACTGCTTCGCTTCTGCCGCTCGACTTCTCATGCCATAGGCCACGTTCTCTTCACCGGTGAGGTGGGGAAAGAGTGCGAGTGACTGAAACACCAGCGCCACGCGACGCAAGTGCGGCGGCACGAAAATGCCCCGGCTGCTGTCGATGAATACCTCTGAGCCCAGCGCGATGTGCCCCGAAGCCGGCTTCAACAAACCCGCGATGACGTACAGGCACGTGCTTTTGCCCGCGCCTGAAGGGCCCAGGAGCACCGTGATGCCGGCTGGCACGTCGAAGCGGGCGTGGAGCCGTGACGCTCCAGCCTGCTCGGCGGGCACTTGCGCTTCGAATGAGAGCATGGCGTCAGAAGCCATGGCGACGCTCTCTCGTCAACTTCGCCACTGCGTACAGCGCGGCCATTGCCAATGCCGTCATCACCGCGGCCATGCCCGAGGCCTCGGCGTCACGCCCCGCCAGCACCGCGTCATAAATCGCCAGCGAGCCGGTTTGCGTCAGCCCGGGAATGTTGCCCGCCACCATCAAGGTGATGCCAAAGTCTCCCAGTGCGCGCGCGAAGCCGAGCGTGAGCCCGGCGATGATGCCGTTGCGCGCCAGCGGTAACACGATGGTGGTGAAGACGCGAAGAGGAGAAGCGCCCAGCGTCTGCGCGGCCCCCACCAAGCGCAGGTCGACATTTTCCATCGCCGCGCGGGCTGACTTCACCACGAAGGGCAGTGCAGCGACGGTGGCGGCCACCACGCAACCTGTGGGCGTGAAGACGATGGTGCTCCCGGTGATTGTTTCATAGGCCTGGCCCAGCCCGCTCTTTCGCCCAAGCATCACCAGCAAGTAATAGCCAAGCACAGTGGGAGGCAGCACCATCGGCGCGGTCAACACCGCGTCGAGCAGGTCGCTGCCTTTGAAACGGGTGCGCGCCATCAACCATGCCAGCGCAATGCCGGCGACGCCCGCCAACGCCGTGGCCAGCGCGGCGACTTGAAACGACAGCAGCAGCGGTCGCCACGTCACGGGGCTTTGGGGGCCGTCACTTCGGTGGGAATGCCGAAGCCAAAACGTTTCAAAACAGCTTGGCCGGCCGGCGCGTTAAGAAAATCGGCGAAGGCTTTGCCGCCACCGCGGTTGGGGCCTTTGCTGCACACCACCAATGCCTGCGTGATGGGTGCGTGCAACGCAGGGTCAATGGCCACCGTGATGCCGAGGTTGTTGCCGTGCACCAGCGATTCGGCGAGCAGCGCGACATCGGCATTGCCCGACTGCACCAGCTGCATCGTCTGGCGAATGTTCTCTCCGTAGACAAGGCGGGGCTGCAGCGCGCTCCACAAATTGCTTTTCTCGAGCGCTTCTTTCGCCGCTTGCCCGTACGGCGCGTGGGTGGGGTTGGCAATGGCGATGCGCGCGAAGCGCAGGTCGACCAAGTCATTTAGCGTGGTGGGGGGCCGCGTCACCGCCGACTTCATACTCCACAGCACCAAGTGCCCCTGCGCATAGAGGCGTTTGCTCGTGGCGTCGCACGTGCCGGCGGCCACCGCTTCGTCGACGAAGCGCTCGTTGGCAGCGGCGAAGACGTCGAAGGGAGCGCCTTCACGCAGCTGCTTGGCGAGTAACCCGCTGGCGCCGAAAGTGAAAGAAAGCGTGTCGGCGTTCGATTCTTGAAACGTTTTTCCAGCTGCTTCGAAGGCGTTGGTCAAATCAGCTGCGGCGGCCACGCGAATGGTGGCGCCTGCTGGCTTTTTAGGTGGGCTGCGCTCGGAGCCGCGCTGGCAGCTGCACGCAAAGAGCAGCGCGGTACACACCACCCAGAGACGTCGAAGGCCGGGCATCACCCGAGGGGCAATTACTCGCCTGCGGGGGTGGGCGCAATCTCGTGCGTCTTTTCGATGGAGCCGGTGAAGTAGCGGGTCAACCCGGCGCGCACCGTGCGAGCGAGGTAGCGGGCCAGCGCCAATTCTTGCTGAATGGGCAGCTCATCGAAGATGACGTGCACTTGCACCATGCCGTCGTCGCGGTACTCGCGTACCACCCGGCCAGTGGCTTTGAACTCGTCGTCCCATGAGAAAATGCGAAAGCCGACTTCGACGGTTTGGCTCGACGGTGGGTAGGGCGTCCAAAAGGTGACGCCTCCCAGCCCCAAGTCGCCTTCATAGACTTGTGAGAGGCCCGCTTGGGCGTCGAGCGAGCGCACCCAGAAACGGTGTGACACGCGCGGAGAGTCGCGGCGCTCGTGGTCGCGGCGGTCGGCGCGCACCCGGGCCAAAGGCTCGGGCACCAAATGGCGCAGCCGCCGCTCGTTGCCTGCGCGCCGGTCGCTCACGGCGCGGCCTCGGTGTTGACAAAGCCGTAGAGTTCGGCCGAAGCGGGGTTGAATTCAGCGCGGCGGTTTTCGGCCCACGCCTCTTCGTTCGAGCCAGGCATCGCGGGTACTTCGGCCCCGAAGCTCACCGTGTCGACTGCGTCGGGGTTCACGCCCAGCGCCACGAGGTAGTTGCGGGTGGCGTCAGCGCGGCGTTGGCCGAGCGCCATGTTGTATTCAGCGGTGCCCCGTTCATCGCAGTGGCCGGCGATACGAATGCTGACCCAGGGTCGGGTTTTCAAGGCCTCGGCGAGCCGCTGGAGCATCTTTTGATCAGCCGCGGTCAACGTGGCGTCATCGAAGCCGAAGTGCAGCACGCTGTGCTTGAGCAGCTTGGGCAGCGCGTCTTCTGGGTCGGTGTACGCGACGATGGTGTCGGCGCCGTCGGGGTCATTCGGCTCCCACGTGGCTTTCACCTTGTGCCGGGCGCATGCGCTCGCGAGAAAGACAGCCGCCGCCAGGGTGAGAAGTGCGATGCGGTTCATGGGTGATGCTCCCTGTAAAGTGATGGGTTGTGCGCAACAGGGTGCCACACGGTAAAGCGCGCGCAATTTTTTGAGAGCACAAAGCTGATCAGCTTGAACGAGGGTTGCTGGAACTGAGCCCCCGCTTCTGGCTAAAAAAGAGCTTTATGCAGCTAGGAAAGCGGGGGTGGTTGAGCGCGTTGCTCGCTCACGAAGTCGCGAATCATCACCCGCCCCTATTGGCCATCGACGATTTCAACGCCCGCCATTCGCGGCGCGCCGTGGCCCGGCTTTATTTGCGTCGCTCGTTGCGTGAAAGTGGTTTGCTTTTCGGTACGCCGTCAAAAACACCCTTGGGCCCGGTGCAAGGGCGCAATTCAGAAGAAGTGCTCTTTCTCGCCGTGCTGCGCACCTTGTGCCGGTTGGCGCTCGACGTGGCGCAGGTGCTGCAAGCCCCCATTGGCCCGCGCCAGGAGCAGTTGTTGGTGCTCACCGCCGCGCTCAACGGCCAAGTCGACGAAGCGCTCAGCATTCACGAGAAAGTGAGAACCAGCGGCAAGGCGGCCCCGTCGGTGCCCAACAAGCTGTGGAGCAAAGTAGAAAGCGCGTTAGAAGAGCGCGCGATGTCGCTCGCCGGCGACCCGTATTACGGCTTGGTGCTGCACAACGGCGCTGTCTATTCAGACGCGCAGCTCTTCGGGCACATGGCGTTGGCCTATTTCTCGCGAGGCCGTTTTTCTAGGCGGGCGACCGAACGGCGCCTGACGATTGCCGCGATGCAGAAGTCGCTGTTGGTGCAGGTGCTCATCGGCCTTGCCTGCGCTGAACGCAAGCCGTCGTTTCCCGCGCGGCGCGCCATTCTTCGCCAAATTGATGATTTGCGGTTGCCTGAAGTGGTGGCCGACGCCACGCGCGCTTTCGCCAAGAAGTCGTTCGACAAGCCCGGCTCTCTCAAGTCGGTGGTGAAGAGTGTGCGCAGCAAAGACGTGAAGCGCTTCATTTTAGAGCAGACGCTGCTTGCCTCGTTGGTCGACGGCCGGCGGTCTCCGAGCGAAGTGGCGTACTTGCACGCGCTGGGCAGTCAGCTCGGGTACACCCAGAACGACGTGCAACGGCTCGAGGTCGAAATGGCCGAGTTCTATGCCAAGCACCGCGAAGTGGTTGACGTGTTCACCGTGTCGCAAGGCGCCGAAATCATGGGCGAAGAGCTGATGGAAGGCATGACCCGCACCATGGAGAAGAACTTTCAGCGACTCTTGCAAGAAGTGAAAGAGACCGGCGAGCTGTCGGTGCTGTTGGCGCGCGCCGCCCGTGGGCAGACGTTGACCCGTGAAGAACGCAAAGCCATGCGCGAGCAATTGATTGACGTGGCCAAGGCGGTGCCGGCGCTGGCCATTTTCGCCGCGCCGGGTGGGGTGCTGCTGCTCATTGCGCTTGCCAAGGTGCTGCCCTTCAACATGTTGCCCAGCGCGTTTCGTGACGAAGAAGACGAGAACGAGAACAGCGTGCATTAAGCTGTGAAGGGCGCGCATGGGCGACCCCACCGAAATCGAAGGCACGCACGTCGGCGGCAAGAAAGCCGTCGCGCCGGGGCCGTTTCAACCTCCCAACCCATTGGGGCCCTATCTCATCGAGAGCCTGCTCGGTCGCGGCGGCATGGCGGCGGTGTACCTGGCGAAAGAGAAGGGCACCGGGCGCGCGGTGGCGCTCAAGTTGATGGACCCGGGGCTTTCGACTGACCCGACATTCGTCGAGCGGTTTCTGCATGAAGCCCGCTCATGTGCGAGCTTGAAGCACCCCAACGTCGTCGAAGTGTACGAGCACGGCGAGCACGAGGGTTGGTACTACCTGGCGTGCGAATACGTCGACGGCGGCACGGTGGCGTCGTTGTTGGGAAAAATGGCTGAATTTCCTTTCGCGTTGGCGGCCGAGCTGACCGCGCAACTGCTCGCCGGTTTGGCCCATGCGCACGCGCGAGGCGTGATTCACCGCGACTTGAAGCCTGAGAATTTGCTGCTCACCGCCGGCGGCATTTTGAAGATTGCCGACTTCGGCATTGCGCGCACGGTGAACCAGAGCAAGCTCACCAAGACCGGCATGCTGGTGGGCACCGCCGGTTACATGAGCCCCGAGCAGGCGAAGGGCTTGGCCCTCGATGTGCGCAGCGACCTCTTCACGGTGGGCGTGATTTTGTACGAGTTGCTCACGGGGCAAAACCCGCACTATTCAGAGAACCCGTCGACGTCGCTGACGAAAATTTTGTCGGGTGCGACGCCGGCGATATTCGAAGTGAAGCCCACCGCTCCCGCCGAGCTGGAATGGCTGTTGGACCAACTGCTCGCGCATGACCCGCAGGCCCGGTTGGCCAGTGCCGAAGAAGCGCTGCATGCGTTGTTGCCGTTCATTGCAGAGCGGCGGCGGTTACAGCCCACCTTGGTGGCAGAATGTTTGAAGCGCCCGCATGAGCTCAAAGCGACGCTCGATGCCCAGACCGCGGCCGCGTACGTCGAAGAAGTGAAGCCGTGGCTCGACGGCGGTGCGCTCGAGAAAAACAAGGCCGCCATCAAGCTTTATTTGGCGCTCAAGCTCGACGAGAACAACGCGCAGGCACGCGCGATGTGGGAGTCTTTGCGCGGGCAAATGGCGCTCTATTTTGGGCCTTCGCAGAACCCCAAAATTGCCGAGCTCGAAGCGTCGCTGCGCGACAAACCCAGGGCGACCGGCGTGCTGCAGCAGCTGGCCCAGCTCTACAAGCGAGAAGGCAATTTGCTGCAGGCGGCGATTTATTTGAAGCGCTACCTGCGCCTGTTGCCTCAAGACGGGTACGTCGCCAATCAGCTTTTTCAGCTCACCGGTGAACGGGTGCGCGCCATGCCTACCGCAGCGGGGCTGAACCAAAACCGCGCCATGGGCACGCGCGACTTGGTGGCGGGTATCAAGACCGGGGGGTTCAAGGCCTCAGACAAAGCGCCGACGGCGGTGGAGTCGGTGACGCAGGCGCAGACACCCGTTCTGCGCACATGGGCAGGGCAGGGTGTACCCGAGATGCCGACGCAGAACCCCAACCGGGGGCTGATTCTCGGCGGCGTGGTGCTCTTCGCCGTGCTGGCAGCGGTGGTGACGGCGTTTCGTGCGCTCACCGGCAGCATCGACCATGCACAGGTGGCTATCTCGCAGTCTTCGAAAGATTTGGCGCGGCACGCTGATGAGCGCGAGCAAGACCTGCTCAACCAACGCGCTGAAGAGGAGTTGCGGCGACGTGACGAGCAGAACGCGCAGCGGGCGCAAGCGCTGTTGGACCAAGCGATGATGTTTCGCGACAAAGCCGACCCCGACACCGTGTTGCAGCTGTTTGACCAAGTGATTGCCCAATTTCCCAAGCGGGGGCAGGCGGCGGCGGCGCGGTTTTACAAAGGCATGGTGCTGCTGCGCGCGGGGCGAAATGGTGAAGCGTACGACGCGTTCAATGCTTTTGTTGAGCAGCACGGAGGCAGCCCTCATGCGGCCGAAGCGCTGCTGCGAAGGGGAGAAGCCGCCGCGAAGAATTTGCGCTTTCAAGATGCCGAGAGCGACGTGTCGCGTTTTCTCGACGAGCATTCGTCGAGCGCGCTGGTGCCGCTCGCCTATGTGGTGCGCGGTGAGGTGCGTGCGCAGAATGGAAATGTGCAGGGCGCGCGGCTCGATTTTCAGGCGGCGAAAGAGCGCTCGGCTCCGAAAGACGCCGTGCGCATTAGGGCAGAAGAGGGGTTGGGTGCATTGGCTCGCAAGTTCATGCGTCGATGAGAGCACGTTGGCCACCAGAAACTGGAGAGAGCGACAGGCCCCTCGTCTGAAAGCCGATTACCGCACCTTGCGCTTCATCACCTGCGTGCTGGCGACAAACCCCGCGCGCTCGTACAGACGCCGCGCCCGCGTATTTTCGGGCCGCACTTCGAGCATGAGCGCCAAATACGCGGTTATTTCGGGCAGTGACTTGTGTGACAGCGCCTCGAGAAAGCGCGTGGCATGCCGTTGTCCGCGCGCGGCTTCAGCGACATACAGCTCGTCGATGACCAGCACTTCGCCACCCAATTCATTCGACCAATAGGCAATGAGGAGCGCGTAGCCCAGCACCATTCCTTCTTGCTCGAGCACCCAGGCCCGGCCGCGCGCGGGTTGCTCGCGCAGCACCCGCAAGGTGCGCTCCATGTGCTCGGGGGGAACCGGCGTGGGCCCTGGGTCTTCACGGTTCAAGGCGACGCACAACTGCACCACCTGTGCGTCGTCGCAAGGTTGCGCCTGCCGCCACGTCGCTGACATTGGCGATGCCTACGCTGCGCTGCGCTTGAGCAGCACCAACAACCGGCGCAAGTCTTCGTTCACCTTCACGAATTCAGTCTTGCCCTTCTCGTCGGCGATTTGTTTCTCGAGCGCGGGCACTGCCTTGGCGGCCTGCTTGGCGGCTTCTTTGCTGTCAGTCACCAGCCAGTCAGTGGCTTGAATAATTGCCAAGCGCGCGTCGAGGTTCTTTTCGGCGAGACGCTTGGTCAGCACGTCGACCATGGCCACGTCGCCCGAGCGGCCAATTTCGTACGCGGCGCGCTCGCGAATGCCGGTGTCAGCGTCGTCGAGTTTCTTTTCCCAACATTTCGCGTCGCTCTTGCATTCTTTGGCCACCGCAATGCGCTTTTTGGTTTCTCTAATCACCGCCACGTGCTGGGCCACCGAAGCCTTTGGGTCTTTGCAGGCCTCGTACTCGGGGTCAGCCTTGCACTCGGCAGCAAAAATTTTCTCTTCTTCTTTCTCGAGCTTGTCGAGCGCCGGCAATTCAGCCTCGCCGCCCAACATGCCCAAACCCCGGAGCACGGTTTCGCGCGCGTCCCAGCTGCCTTTGCCCGCCGCTTTCAACATTGCCGGCACCGCGTCGTGCGAGCCGATTTTCACCAGCGCGCGAATGTATTCGTTGCGGGTGTTGGCTTCTTCTTCGTCAAGCATGCCGGCGAGCGCCTTGGCGCCGTCTTTCGAACGCATGCGCCCGAGCGCGTCAGCCATGCGCATGCGGACGAAGAGCTTGATGTCCATCATTTCGTTGTTGTACCCGAGCTTTTCGATGAGCAGCTTTTCAGCGCGCTTGTCGTGCAAGTCGCCCAACACCTGTGCTGCCTTCGCGTGCAACGCCGGCGCGAGAATGTTGTTCGCTTCGGCCCACTGGGTGAGCTCTTTGTTCTGGTTGCCGAGCACCGCGAGCAGGGCGTCGCCCGCCACTGGGCCAATTTGGTACAGCGCGAACGAGCTTTCCATGTAGAAGCTAATGCCCTTGCGCTCGCGGAACATCATTTTGATGAGAGCCGGCACTGCCTTGGGGTCGCCGATGTTGCCCAACGCCTGAATGGCTTTCTTGGTGATGAAGGGCTCGGTGCTGTCAGAGGTGGCCAGCTCTATCAGCGGCTCCACCGCTTCTTTGGCGCGCAGCGTACCCAGGCCTTCGATGGCGTCGATGACCGTGTAGTTGTCTTTGGTCTTCATCAACTTGAGCAGCGTGCCCGCCACTTTCGCGTCGCCGGTGTTGGCGAGCGCAGTGGCGATTTCGCGGTTCATCTGCCGGGCGTCGCTTTCACTGGCGTTCATTTCGATGGCGTTGGTCATCGGCTCAATCGACGACGGGTCTTTGAGCTCGCCCAACAGCAGCGCGATTTTCGCTTTCACTTCAGCCGACTTTTCGTCGTTGAGCCGCTGGTGCAGCATTGGCAAAAACGTCTTGTTCAGCACATTGGCGCTGCGCAGCTCTTCAATCGCTCGCAATTTCTCTTTCTTGCCTTTGGTGGAAAGCGATTTTTCCCAATAAGCCGGGGTGCTGGGGTCGCCTTTGCAGCCGCAGAGCGCCAACATTCCAAACACAGACAAGGCCGCGAGCCATCGGTACATATGGGGTACCCCTTTAAGAGGAGACGGGACGTTAAAGAGGTGTCGTGATTAGCCCTCGACGTAGAGAGGGTCAACGGAAACTCCCCTTCTGCCGCGGCCTAAAAGGTAAAAGGTGAATCGCCATGCCGCGCATCGTCTTCATGGGAACTCCGCAGTTTTCGGTGAGCTCGTTGCTCGCTTGTCTCGACGTGGGCGAAGTGGTGGCGGTGGTGACCCAGCCCGACAAGCCGAGCGGCCGCGGGCAAAAAGTGTCGGAGTCGAAGGTCAAGGCGCTGGCACGTGAGCGCAACATTCTCGTGCTCCAGCCGCCGAAGGTGAAGGGCACCCACTTCGCTGACGAATTGAAAGCGCTGCAGCCCGATGTGGCGGTGGTGACGGCGTACGGCAAAATTCTGCCCACCGACGTGCTGCGCGCGCCGCGCTTGGGCTGTGTGAATGTGCACGCGTCATTGCTCCCAAGGTTTCGCGGGGCGGCGCCGATTCAGTGGGCAATCGCCTTGGGTGACGCGCGTACCGGCGTGTGCCTGATGCAGATGGACGAAGGCATGGACACCGGGCCCGTGCTGGCCCGGGCCGAAATCGACATTTTACCTACCGATACCAGCGCCACCCTGCACGACAAGCTGTCGGCGTTGGGTGGTGAAGTTCTGCGCAGGGAGCTGCCGCGATTTTTCAAGGGCGAGCTCACGGCGATGGCGCAGCCGAGTGAAGGAGTGCTGTTGGCGCCGATGGTGAAGAAAGAAGACGGCCGGCTCGACTTCACCCAGAGCGCGGCCGAGTTGGAGCGACGTCTGCGCGCGTTTTACCCCTGGCCGGGCGCCACCACGACGTTCGAGGGTGCGTTGCTCAAGGTGCATGCCGCCCAGGTGGGTGTGGGCAAGGGTGTGCCCGGTACGCTGCTTTCGGCAGGTAAAGACGGGCTCGACATTGCGTGTGGTGAAGGTTCATTGCTCATCACCGCGCTGCAGCCTGAGGGCAAACGGGTGATGAGCGCGGCTGAATTCTTGGCGTCCCGAAAGCTGGTTTCGGGCACGCAGCCCTTCGCGTAAGGTGTCAAGACACCCATGAACAACCGCATTCTCGTGCTCCACGGCCCCAACCTGAATTGGCGCCAAATCGACGGGCTCATTCTTTCGGCGCTCGATGACAAGTTGAAGGCGGCCGCTGAAAGCATGAAAGCCGAGCTGAAGATTGTTCAGTCGAACCATGAAGGCGTGTTGGTCGACACGCTCTATGCACAGCGCGACTGGGCGATGGCGGCGGTCATTTGCCCGACCTCGCTGGGGCTGAACTGCTACTCGCTGCTCGAAGCGGTGAAGCTGTTTGGCAAGCCGGTCATCGAAGTGGTGTTGGACCCCCGGTTGTCGGCGGGCTCATTGCTCAAGCCAGTGGTCGAACGGCAATTCGTCGGCCAAGGCGCGGAAGGTTACTTGCAAGCGTTGCGGCAACTGGCGGGCAAGTCGGCCAAGACGTTGGGAACGCCCAGCGCGTCGGGCCCGGGCCGCGCGGTGAAGAGCGCCGAGAAACCCGCTGAGGTGGCTTCGAAGACATTGGGCCGTCGGGCAGCGGGGGTTGAAGACAAGAAAGCAGCGGGCGCCAAAAAGACCATGGGCGGCAGCCGCGATACCGGCGAAGGCGGTGGAGGCGCGCACCAGACGCAGTCGATAACCCGCGCGTTGGTGCGGCAGAAAATCGCTGACCGTTTGAGCGGCAAAGTGTCTCCCGCGGGCCTGGCCACCTGGGCGCGCACGCAGTGGCAGCTGGTGCAGCGAGGCGCTCCCGCCGAGAGCGGCCAACGCGAGAAGCTCGAAGACGCCCTGCAGACGTTGTTGTTGTCGGCCACACCCGCCGCGGGTGTGCGCGACGAGCACCTGATTGATTTGATGGCCCAGCTGGACGGGCCGTGACGGCGAAACAGAAAAGCGGCCAGCGCACCTCTGCCAGGCAAGAATTGAAACCGAAGTCTGCTCCGCGCCGGCCCCCGGTAATGAGCGCGCGCGCATTGGCGATTTCAGTGTTGGCACGGGTCGAAGCGACCGATGCCTATTTGAACGCGGTGCTCGACGCTGCGCTCGACGAGTTTCGCTTGGCCGACGCGCGCGACGTGGCGTTGGTCACCGAGCTTTGTTACGGCACCGCCCGGCGGCGGTTGACGCTCGATGCGGTGCTGCGAACCGTATCGGACCGCAAGCTCGAGAAGCTCGAAGACAAGGTGCTGGCGGCGCTGCGCATTGGCGCGTACCAATTGTTTTTTACCCGGGTGCCGAAGCATGCGGCGGTGGCCGATACCGTCGAAGCGCTCGACGCATTGCGGCTGGCCCGTGCGCAAGGCTTCGTCAACGCGGTGCTGCGCAAGTTGTCGGCGCTGCCCGGCCTGCCTGGGGTAACCCATGCCGATGAAGCGGTGCGGTGGGCTTACGAAGAGAGCTACCCCGAGTGGTTGGTGCGCCGCTGGGTGCGGCAATTCGGCCCCGAGCGTGCGCACGCGATGCTCGAAGCGGGCAACCAAAGCGCGTCGGTGGTGATTCGCGCCAACACCCGGCGCACCACGCGCGATGAGCTGTGTCAGGCGCTGCTAGAAATGGGCGTCGAGGTAACGCCCACCCGCGTGTCCCCCGTCGGTTTGGTGCTACCGAAAGTGGGCAAGCTGACCGAGGTGTACGGCTACCGCGAAGGTTTGTGGCAGGTGCAAGACGAGGCGGCGCAGCTGGTGGGCCTGTTCGCTTCAGTGCCGCCACGCGCGCGGGTGCTCGACGTGTGCGCGGCGCCGGGTGGCAAGGCGTGTCACCTGGCCGAGAGCAATGAAGTGACCGCGCTCGACGTGCACGCCCACAAGTTAGACAAAATTCGCAGTGAAGCGAAGCGGCTGGGGTTGTCAGAGCGGCTGCGAGCACAGGCGACCGATGCGAGCAAGCCCTTGCCCGAATCGCTGGGCACTTTTGACTTGGTGATGGTCGACGCGCCGTGCTCGGGCTTGGGCACGTTGAAGCGGCACCCCGAAATTCGGTACCGGCGCGCAGAAGAAGACTTAAAGGGGCTGCACCTGTTGCAGCGGCAAATTTTGGAGTCGGCGCAGGCGGTGGTGAACCCCGGGGGCCTATTGGTGTACGCGGTGTGCAGCACTGACTTGAGTGAAGGCGGCGACGCGGTAGAAATGTTTTTGCGCTCGCACCCCGATTTCACCACCGAATCTCCGCCGACGGGAAAAATCGCCTTTCCACTCTGGCAGGGGCACTTGCGCACCTTGCCCGGTTCCCAAGGGTGGGACGGCTTCTTCGCGGCGCGGTTGCGGCGCATGTATTAGGGCCCTGCGCTCATCGACGCATGCGGCTTTAAGAGGCTTCAGCCTCTTGACCGTGAGGCAGCCGCACAGCCACCCGAGCCCAAAAAACAAAACGGCAACCGAGCCGCACAAAACGACTTTGGCTCGTCTCATTAAAGTCGCCTCACCCTCTATCGCCCTTGCGCTCGCGCCCTGAGTTCACTACCGAAGCGCCCTTCAAGTCTCACTGGCCGAAAGGAAGGCGTTTCATGCTCGCCGTTGCTTTGTCGTTGTCTCTCACGCTGTCTGCCGCGCCCAAGTCGCACCCCTACACGGTGAAAGACCAAGTCACGCTGCGGCGCTTGGCTTCGCTCGACGTGTCTGCTGACGGCAAACAAGTGGCCCTGGTGGTGCGCGAGACCGACCTCGAGGCCAACCGCGGCCGCATGGACATTTGGCTCGTCAATTCAGACGGCACGGGCTTAAAGCAGCTCACCACGCACCCCGAAAACGACAGCGACGTGCGCTTCGCTCCCGACGGCAAGTCGGTCTACTTTCTCTCGGCGCGCTCGGGCACCCAGCAGGTGTACCGGCTCTCGCTCGAAGGGGGCGAACCCGTCGCAGTTACCCAGTCGCCCCTCGACATCGGCAGCTTCATTCTCTCGCGCGATGGCAAGCAGCTCGCGTTTTCGGCCGATGTCTTCGTCGGCTGTGACGGTCTAGAGTGCACCCAGAAAAAGCTCGAGGAGCAGGCGAAGAACAAAGCCACCGGCAAGCTCTACACGGAGCTGCTTTACCGCCACTGGGACACGTGGAAAGACGGCCGCCGCTCGCACCTCTTCGTCATGTCGCTGCCTGGCGGCACGCCCAAAGACGTGATGAAGAAGATGAACGCCGATGCGCCCACCAAGCCTTTCGGCGGCACCGAAGAATACACCTTCAGCCCTGACGGCAAGCAGCTCGTCTTCACCGCGCGCGACGTGGGCCGTGAAGAAGCGTGGTCGACCGACAAAGACGTGTTCTCGACGCCGGTCGACGGCTCGGCGGCTCCAAAAAAGCTCAACGCCCCCAACAAAGGCACCGACACCGGGCCGGTCTTTTCGCCCGACGGCAAGACGCTGGCGTACTTGTCGATGGCGCGTGCCGGCTTCGAAGCCGACCGCCAGCGGGTGATGTTGCGCAACATGGCTGACGGCAAGGAGCGCGAGCTGGCGCCCAACTGGGACCGCTCGGCCGACGCGGTGGTGTGGTCAGCCGACAGCAAGACAATTTACGTGTCGGCCGAAGAGCTGGGACAGCGGGGGCTCTTCGCGCTCGACGTGGGCACTGGCGCGGTAAAACCGCTGGTGACGAGCGGCAATGTGTCGTGGTTCGGCCGCGCGGGCGATGGCTTGGTCTACGCGTGGGACAGCTTGAAGGGCCCCACTGACGCGTTTTTCGTCTCTGCTGACGGCAGCGGTACCAAGCAACTCACCCAGCTCAACGCCGACGCCATGGCGCAGATTCGGCTGGGCGACTTCGAGCAGTTCTCTTTCGCCGGAGCCAACGGCGACAAGGTGCACGGCTACGTGGTGAAGCCAGTCGACTTCGACCCGAAGAAAAAATACCCGCTCGCGTTTTTGATTCACGGAGGCCCCCAAGGCTCTTTTGGCAACCACTGGCACTACCGGTGGAACCCGCAGACTTACGCGGGCCATGGTTACGCGGCGGTGATGATCGACTTTCATGGCTCTACCGGTTACGGGCAAGCCTTCACCGACGCCATTCGCAACGACTGGGGCGGTAAGCCGCTCGAAGATTTGCAGAAGGGCCTTGCCGCGGCGCTCGCGAAATACCCTTTCATCGACAAGAACAAAGTGTGCGCGTTGGGCGCGTCGTACGGCGGCTATATGATTAATTGGGTCGCCGGCGTGTGGAACGAGCCTTTCAAGTGCCTGGTAGCCCACGACGGCAACTTGGACGAAAAGTTCGCGTACTACGGCACCGAAGAATTGTGGTTCCCCGAATGGGAACACGGCGGCACCCCTTGGGAAAACCCCGAAGGTTACGAAAAGCACAACCCGTCACAGCACGTGTCGAAATGGAAAGTGCCAATGCTGGTCATTCACGGCGGGCGCGACTACCGCGTGGTCGACGTCGAAGGCATGGCGACTTTCACCGCGCTGCAGCGGCGGGGCATTCCCAGCAAGTTTCTTTATTTCCCCGACGAGAACCACTGGGTGTTGAAGCCCGCCAACAGCGTACTCTGGCACGAGACGGTGCTTGGCTGGCTCGACGAGTGGACCAAAAAATAGCGGGTTTAAAAATAGTACCCGCTGCTCGGCGTTTCGTCTGAGGTGGCAGCGGGCAGCGTGATTTCCAGCTGCACTACCGACTCGAAACGGTGCGGCCCGAAGATGCCGGCGTCAGCAGCGCGGTTGTAGCCGCGGTAGCCCACCGAGAGAACGACGTAACGGGGCCGGGCGGCCGTGCCTCCGTTGTAAATCATCGCTCCATAGTACGCGCCGCCGCCTCCACCGTCAGGCAGGTCGAGGTCGATATAGGGCCCGGTGGCTGGGTTGCCGCCCATGTCGTAGACGCCCGAAGGCGCGGTACCGCTCGGCAGGTTGGCCACCCCTGTGCCCGCGATGGCCACACGGCACGGCCCGTTGGGAGCGGCAGGTGTGGTGGCGTCGCAATCGTTGTCGAGTATGTTTTGGGTGGTGCAAGGCACCCCGCTCTTCATGCACGGCTGCAATAATTCGACGTTGTTCCACTGGGGGTAAAGAACAGGGTCTCTAAATTCGGCCAGTACGCGCCGGGCGCCGACCAAGGCGCGTGACTGGGCGACTGACTGGTTGCGCAAGGCAATCGACATTTCGGTTTGGTCTGATGATTGGTCGAAAATGGTGGCGGTGGTGGTGGTCAACACCACCAACAGCAAGAGCACCACAATCATGATGTAGCCACGTTGAGCTCGACGCTGTCTCATCAAAGGCCTCTAGTTGTAGTCGATGATATTCGAGTTCAAATTTCTGAAGTCGACGCGAAATTCTTTGACCTGACGCATCAGGCCGTCGGGTGTCGCCATGGCCGGCCGGTCATATGACTTGGGGCGTTTACCTCCCGAGCTGCCGTCGTCTTTGAGCGGGTGGGCACCCAACGTCACCAGGCGAATCATCATGCCGATGACGTGGCCTGAATCGACCGAGTTGCCGGTGGCGGCATAGGGCCAGCCACTCGCCATTGCACCGCACTGCAGCAAGGGGGTAGCGAGCCACGGGCCTGGCGCCGCGATTGTTGGCTCTTCGCAAAGACACATCGACGTGGTGCACGAACCGCCGACCAAGGTTGAGCGGGTCAGAATCGGACCCACCTGCATGTCTTCGACGCCTTGCACCATTAACTTTGGAGGGCCGATGTCACCGTCGGGCCCCGAGGTCTGCACATAAAGCCCAGGGTAAGAAGGCGGTGGTGTGGCAGGTGGTTTATACACCATGTACCGCAGCCAACGGTTCAACGCGTAAACCTTTTGGGCGCGGGCGGGCGCCGGGCTGCCTGCTCCGGCGGGACAAAGCGACGACGTACAGGGCACCATCACTCCGCTTTGAATGGCGTTCAGCTGAATCAACACCCGTAAGTTCAAAGTAGGAGACATGGGCGTGGGGCTGCAGGGGTTGGGGGCTGTGACGGGGCCCGGGTTGACCACCTGCAGCACCTTGGCAAACATCTGCACCGTGGGGGGGCTGCCGGCACCCGTCAGCAACAACAGCGGCAATTGACCCGCGGTGGGAATGACGGGGAACGCAGGACCGAACGTGGTGAGCGTGCCGTCAGGGTTCAATGTGCTCAACGGGTCGGCCGCGTTACCGCCGCCGCCCGCCAGCTCGACCAAGAAAATTTGGTCTGAAGTGGGGCCGCACTGCACCGGGTCGGCGGCGATGGTGCCACTGCGGCGCACGGCGGGGTCTTCACCGACAAAAGCATCGAAGACGTCGGTGTTGTTCAAAATGCCCGTGGTGGGCATGGGGTTGAGCCAGTCCATCTCGGCATTGGTGATGACTGAAATGCTGGCCTGCGTGCCTCCCGGAGGAGTGAGGTAATAGCGAAAGCCAGTGGGGTGAGTGGTCGGGGTGACGTTGTTGTGTAAGTGAAACGCCAACCGCGGGCTGCCGAACTGAAAGCCGGTGTTTTCCAAGTCGTTAGACTGCGAACGCTCGCCCACTGCGGCGCTGTTAATGGTCTCTATTTTCTTGTCGCTCTGCTCTTGAAATGAGCTGACGAGCGATGCGTACTGCATCGCTCCCAACACAATCACCGCCGAAATGGCCGAGGTGACGGTGATTTCAAGCAGAGTGAAACCGCGATTAGGGAGGTGGTAGCGCATAACCTGATTGAACGTGCCACGTGGGAGAAGTGAGGCCTGAACCTTGAACCCGGCGAATGCGAACGGTTACCAAGACCGACGGTACCCCCAACCGGGGAGGCACGACGGGAGGCGTGGGGTCGCTGGTGTTCATCACGGTAATGTCGCACTCGTAGGGCATTTGAATTTGCTCGAAGACGCCATTGCACGGGGTGGTGCCGACAGGCCCCGCGTCGGCCAAGGTGCCCGAGATGCGCATGTTGAGCAGTCGCTGGGCTTCTTTCGCGGCCAGTGTATTGAAGGCAGCGCGCGCCGCGTTGGTGCGAATGCCCATCAGCAGCACCATCAGCCCGGTAATGCCCAAGAGCATCACTGAGCCCGCCATCAGGGTTTCCAGCACGGTGAAGCCGCGGGCGTTTCTTTTTTGAGCGCGCGTTTTCATTACCAGCACCCGCCTGTACCTGCCGCGTCGAAGATGCGGGTGTTGCCGTTTTGAATCATTTCGATGCAGCGCCCGCTGCGGTTGGTGACTCCGGGAGATTTGTTTTCCAACGCGCGGTGGCGAATGGCCAACACCGCCGAGCCTCCAGCGGCAATGGTGACAGGCGTCGCGGTGCCGGTAATCACGTTCCAAATTTGGGGGTTGCCGTTGCGGTCGAATATCACCCGAATGCTGGAATCGGCGTTGGTCTGAATGGCGTCGAAGATAATCATCGAGTTGGTGCCGGTGGTGCCTTGGACAGGCAACATGCGCTGCGAGAGCACCACGTCAGAACCGGGGACGTAATCGGCGGCCGGTTGGTCAGCGTTGACTTTGCGAAACATCACCACCCGGTTGCGAAAGTTGGGGGTGTTGTTGTCAGCGCCCCCGCCAATGTAAATGCCGTGCGGCACCGTCGTCGCCACCGCCAGCGTACGTGCGTTGCGCAGCGCCGACAGCAAGTAGCGCGTCTCTTCTCGCGCCGAGCCAATGGCCCGCATTTCGGTGAAGCTGTTCGCGGCAATCGCCGCCATGATGCCGACGATGGTCACCACAATCATCATCTCGAGCAGCGTAAAACCTCTTTTGAGAGAGCGTTTCATGGTTACCTTTTAGCGCACCCGCTTGAAGCTCTTCACTTTCGCGCCGGTGGCAATGCCGGTGATGCCGCGCTGTGCCGGTTTACCCGCGCTGTCGACGAAGCCGACCGTGCCTCTGTTGCGGTTAGCCGAGTCAGGCATGAAGTACAGGTCTGAAATGATGCCCGAGTTCGGTATGTCGAGCACCGCGCTGCGGGCGCCGGGGTTCGAGGGGTCGGTCAAGTCGTCGAACACCGGAGCGGGAATGCCGGTCTCTGCATAGAACGCGTAAATGCGACCATCGCCACGGCTGGCGCAAATGTCGCTTCCACTGGGGGGCATGAAGGTCGCGGCGAACACCACCGAGCCACCCACCACCGACTCAGAAAGCATCTTCTCGTTGTGGCGGAAGCGGCGAATCCACGAGGGTGAGCCGTAGCACGCGCCGGCGACGCCGTCGTTGTACCGCACCGCGTAAAAATAATTGTACTGTGTGGGGTCAGACGCGTTGGTGCCGGCGGTCAGCGGGTTCAACACGTCGCCGGTGCCTGCAAACACCGTCACCCGGCCCTCGCTGTTCACGCTCAACGTCACACGTTGAAAAATCGGCCGGGGGGTGCTGGCGCCAACGAAGGGCAGGTTCGCCACCGCGGTCGGGGCGCTCGCAATGTCGGTGGCGTCATAAATGGGAGCGTTGGCCGTGCCGTAAACGTCGGTCGAGCAGGTGCTCAGCGTGGGGTCGAAGAGCAGGTTGGGTTTCCAGTCAACCACCACGGGCGAGGTCATCGACGACACCCACATGCGGCCTTGGGTGTCTCCAAAGAAGCTCGTCTTCATGGTGGCCGTTTTGCCGTCGCGAACAACGGCCGCGCGCGCCGGCACGCTGTTGCGGGGCAAGCACGTCGACGGTGCGGGCGCCGCCGAGTCGCAGCTGACCGGGTTGGTGTCAACGCGGAAGCGCGCTGGGCGCAGCGCCACCGTGCCGTTGTTGTCTTGCGCAATGGCCCCGGTGTGCAGGTCGAAAACCAAGTACGCGTTGCTGACTGAGCCCGCGGGCGGCCCAAAAGTGGGAGTCATGTAGCCACCGCCGGCCACCGCCAGCCACCGGTTGGTAGGCCCACTCGAGACGCTCACGTTGGCGCGGCCCACCACCGGCGCCGACCAGCTTTCACCCAACGTGCTGTCGGTGAGCTTGAACATGTAGTTGGGGCTGTCAGGGTTGGTGACGTCGACCGCGAAGAGCGAACGGCCGCCGCGGTAGAGCGAACCCACCAACACGGTTTTCCAGTTGCCCGCCACGGTGCAGTCGGCCGCGGTGCACAGGTCGGCGCCTCCGAAGCTGCCGTCAGCGGTGAAGGTGTGGCCACCGGGGGTGTATTTCAGGTTGGGAAGAATGTCGGGAGGCGCGAACGAGTACACCTCGACGCCTCGCTGGTTCGTACCCGCGCTGCCGCAGTTGACGGGGTTGGCGCCGGTTTTTTCGCAAATGGCGTGCACCATGCCGGTGTTTGAGCCAATGAAGAGACGAGAGGGCCGGGTGGTGTTCGCCGCCTTGTACGCCGCGTAGGCCGTGTTTTCTGCCGTCACGTTGGGCCAGGTGTTGTCGGCCGAAGGAGGGCCGATGACCGCGGGCGCCGAGTGGTAAATGTCGGACAAGCGGCTCGACTTGTTGGCGACCGGTGTGCCGGTGAACGGCGCGTTCTTGCTGGGGTTCAAAACGAAGTTCACCACGGACGACGCGGTGGTCCAGTCGGCCACGCTCATGTCGAGCACCAATTGGGTCTGGTCGGCACCGCTCAATGCCCCGTTCAAGTTCACCTTGCGCGCCGGGTCGTTGTTGAGCCAGGTGAAGTAGCGCCGTGCTCCCGCCGAAGCTCCGTTCAGTTGCGTGTTGAACGACCAGTCTTTGGGAGGAGAACCCGTGGGCCCAATGGTGGTGGTGTCGTACGCGTCGAGGTAGCCCAGCCATTCACGGTTGTTCGACAAGATGTCGAACGAAGCCGCATAGAGGGTGCGCGCAGAACCGTCACGCGTCAGCACCGGCTTCGAACGGGTGTAGCGGCTCGAGGCGATGTTGTTGAAAATGAGCTGCAGTTGGTTGGCGAGCGTGGTCGGGTTTTGCGCGTTGTACGCGGTGCCCGTGCCCGCCGCCGCGGCCATGTTGTCGAGTGAGGCGCCCGACGCCGCGTTACCGAAACCCACCACGTACGTTTTGATGCCGCCAATGGGGTTGACGGTGGTGGTGCCGGTGTTGATTTGGGTGTTTTTAATGGCGGTGACAATGCTGACCAGGTTGTTGGTCGGGTCGGTGTTGTAGTCGTGGTAGCTGACGTTGCCTTGGCCCGTCTGCGGCTGGTTCGGCGGTTGGTTTTCCAAACCGTCGGTTAACAGCACCACGGCGTACGTGCGGCACTGCGCGGTGACGTCGGTGATTTCGCTCGCCAGATAGTCTCTTAAGTTCGACAACGAGCCGTAGAGCGGCGTGTTGTGGCCGGTGGCGATGACGTAGCTGCAGGCAGCGCAGCCGCCGCCACAGTCGACGTCGGTTTCAGTGCCGTCTTGAATGCCGTTTTTGCAGCTCGCGGTGCTGGTCGACGCGTAGGCAGGCACGGGGGCCGCGGGCATCGACAAGTTCAGAATGCTGGAGCGCAGCTGCAACAAGCTCGTGCCGCTGCCGAACCCGCGGAACATGGGCACTGTGGAGTCATTGTAAGCCATTACCGCGGTGCCATTGGGCAACCGGCTCCAGCCGGCAGACTTGGTGGCAAGCAGGCCCGATAGCGGGTTGTTCACCCAGTTGACACGGTCGACACTGTATTGCACTGGTGATTGCACTGTGCCGCCGCGCACGTAAGTCGACCCGGTGGTGATGCCCGTGTTCGCTTGGTTGATGTCAGGCGAGAACGGGTCGCTCATAATCAAGTCGTCAGAGCGAATGTCTGACGCGGTACCGGTGACGCCGTTGCACCACTGGTCCATCATGTTGGTTTGGGTAAATGAGCCTGATTCACTGTTGACCGGCGTGTTGCTGTAGTCGGCCATGCGGCAATAAAGGTCGTTGCTGACGCTGGCCGCGCCGGTGACGGCGTTCATGCGGCGACCTTTGGCGTTGGTGGTCAGGGGAGCCGTTGGCGACAGCGTGCCGCCCGTCGTGCCGTTGGCCCCGGCAAAATAATCGTAGTTGTGCCACCGCAGCCGACACTCACGGCCCGGCTTGTTGCAACTGGTGTAGGTCAACGACAGCGGGTCTCCTGGGCGAATCACAGTGGGGCATGCGGCGGGTTGAGCCCCACCCACGCCCGAGCAGAGGTTGGCGGTCGTCGACGCGGTGAAGCTGAACTGCTGAATCGATTCACCCCCCGCGGTGGCCCACTTGTAACGCGCGGCCTGCACGCGCCAGTCGTATTGGGTGACTTGCCAACGGCACAGCGGAGGCGGCACCGGGCCGGTGTAAACCCACTGGTTGCGGTTGTACTGGCAGTTGTAGGTGTTCCAACTGGCGCTCAAGTTGCGCGTGGTGCGGGTGTACGCGCAACGAACGTATTTGGGTTCAGAGGGAGAAACTTGGCTCGCGGCGACATTCAAAGTCAACACGCAGTTGCCGGCCAGGTTGTTGGCGGTGTTGCAGGCGAGGCCCGCGCTGGTGGTGGTGGTGGTGATGCTGGCTGGGCAAGCTGCCGCCGGGTCGCTGCCTGGGCGCCCATTGGTGGGGAACCCCGCGGGGAAAGTGACAGAGTCAAATTGGTCGCCGAATACCGTCAATGTGCTGGTTGCACCGGTGGCTGAATAGGTTCGCCCGCCCGAGGTGAAGGGGCCTGTTCCGGCGTAAGAGAATTTCGAGGTGTCGGTGTTGCCGGTCGTCACTGGGGTGCCGGCCGCGAGGTCGCAGGTCAAGGGGCTGGCGCTGCAGCCGTTCGAATAAACGCCGCCGCCGACGTTGGTTTGGGCAGGGCAGCTAATCGGGGTGAGCGAGTTGTGGGTGGTGTTGAAGGTACCCGAAGCGGTAGGCCCTGAAGTGCGGGTGTACGTGGTGTAACCGGTGGGGCCGGTAACGCCCCAGTCACGGTAGAAGACTTGGGTCGGCGCCGTGGCGGCCACCGTGTCGACCATGGTCATTTTGCAGGGGTTGGTGGCAGTGCAGCGGCTCCACCGGTTGGTACCACCGGGGTCGTTAATGGTGGTGCCCGCTCCGTTGGGTGCCGGCGTCGTCGTGGCGGTGGGGTTGAACATCACCACGGTGCCAACGGCGGGGCACACTTGGCTGGCCGCCATTTGGGTGCGGAACAGGTCCATGTTCACGCCGGCGACGGTGTTATCGGGGTAGCGCGAAATTTGGTACAGGTACCAAGTTTTGCCGTCACTGACTGACGCCGAAGTGCCTTGGGGGTAAGCGCTGCCGTTCCAGTTGATGCCGGTGCTGAAGACGTAACTCGAAACAGGCGTCGGAGTGGCGAGGTTATAGGTACCGGTGGCCACCGTGTTGGTGCACGTACCGCCGTTGTCGCCGCTGCACTTTCGTTCGATGTAGCCGTGAGCGGTGCCCGAGTACATGTTGACGCCCGCCGCGGTCTGGTTCGAATAGCGGGCGTGTTGAAACGTGCCCTCGCTCGACGGGTAAGCCGGGTCGGTCAACCAACTGGCCGACGCGCTAATCATGGTGCACGTTTTGGCGGGCTCGGCGTTGGCGGGAGTGGCGGTGGGCGTGCAGCTCGTCTCTCTCGTGGAATAGGGCTTCGCGGTGTAGCCTGAGCCCGAACCGGCATTGTACGCAGCGCCCGTCACCGAGTTGTAGGCGGGCGCGGTGGTGCGGTTGGTCCAGGTGCAGTTACCGGCAGTGCCTAAGTTCAGCTCTTTCGACCAGAACGAATTGTAGTTGGCGGTGTACTCGGTGTAGCTGGCCGAGGTGGTGTCTTCGTTGGGGCCCGCCAGCACGTCGTAGTAGCAGGTCGTCGAGCTGCCCGTGCCGCTGGTCACCAAGCTGCTGACTCGGCGGTAGTACTGGTAGTACGTGGCGAAGCCGAATTCCAAAATGCCGTCGAACGGGTCAAACACGTTGTGCAACACGCATTGGCCGACACAGAACTTGTTACGGCAGTTGGCTTGAACGGTGGGGTCAGTGGGCGTGCAGACGTAGTTGCCGCCTCCGGTGTCAGTCATAATGCCAGTGGTGAGCTTGTCGTTCTTGTAGCTGACGTCGTAGTCGTCGGCGGGAGTCGCCTGCATCGAGCGCGAGTTGTCGACGATGACCATGACCCGGGGGTTGAGCGACGCGCCGACTCCTGAAACGTCTTCCGTCTGAGCGAAGGTCTGTGCCGCGAGCAGCGTAGCGGCGAACAACGTAATGCGGAGTCCTACAGTGCGGGTCGACATAGATCTCCTCTGACGGGCGACCACCACCTAGCGAGCGATGTGCCGAAGCGCACAGGCTAACTGACCCAGCAACTTCAGCAAGTTACGTTCATTACGGGCACGTCAGGTCAGCGTTTGCACCCTGAAAGCATTGCGGTGAGCAAACTTTTCATGTGGGTGGGTGAATGCACGCCACCCTTAAAAAAAGGGGACAGCCCAACGGCGGTAAGAAGTTATGGCGTACTTGACAGCTCGAGCGTGAAGCCGTCATGGGCCACGTCGACGGGGCCCGAAAATTCGGCGCGCGCGTGCTCGAAAATCGGGCGGGTGTCAACGTCGTGGCGTGAAGAAAGGTGGGTGAGCACCAGCCGTTTGACTTTGGCCTCGCGAGCCACCCGGCCTGCTTCGCGTGCGGTCGAATGCTGCGTTTCAATCGCGCGCTCTTGTTCTTCGTCGGTGAACGTCGCTTCGTGCACCAACAGGTCGGCGTCATGTGCCGCGGCTATCAACGCGGTGCAAGGGCGGGTATCGCCCGAAATGACAAGCTTACGGCCGGGGCGCGGTGCGCCGAGCACTTGTTCAGGTTTTACAGTCGACCCGTCGGCCGCGGTGACGCTCTCGCCCTTTTGTAGCCGGCCGAAATCAGGGCCTGGTTTGACGCCCAGAGCGCGCGCGGTGTCGAGGTCAAAGCGCCCCGGCTTGACGTCTTCTTGCAGCACGTAACCGAGCGCGTACACCCGGTGCTCCACGCGCACTGCTTTGACGCAGTAGCCGTCGCGCTGAAATGTTTCGCCACCCTTGAGCTCGACGACTTGAACGGGAAAGGCCAGCTTTTCCACTCCGAGATGGAGCGCCGTTTCTAACAAACGCTTGCCGCCCACAGGCCCGTACAACGTCATTGGCTCGGCGCGGCCGCCCATGCCCAAAGTGCGCAAAAAGCCAATGATGCCGAGGTAATGGTCTAAGTGAAAATGGGTAAAAAAAACGGCACTGACGTTGAAGCCAGTGCCGAACTTAATCATCTGGCGCTGGCTGCCTTCTCCGCAGTCGAAGAGCAGCAGGTCGCCGTCGGCCTTCACCGCCAAGCCCGAGACGTTTCGGTGCACCGTGGGCATCGCTGCCGACGTGCCCAAAAAAGTCAGCTTCAGCAGCGAGAGGCCGTTGGTCGCCACACGTCTTTTATGCGGCTTGCGCCTTCGCCGACGCCGGAGCGGTGTCGGGTTCAGACTTGAGGCCACCTTCGATGCGCATGCCGTAGAACGACTGGTACACGAAGAAGGCGCTCACCACGAAGAAGCCCGCCGCCAAAGCCAAGGTCAACGGAGTGGCTTTGAACCATTCGCCGGCCGCCTGGTTCTGGCCACCCATCGAAATCGCCAATTCAACCGCCAACAAGCCGAACAGCGTGGTGAACTTGATGACCGGGTTCAGCGCCACCGAAGACGTGTCTTTGAAGGGGTCGCCCACGGTGTCGCCCACCACCGACGCGTCGTGCAAAGGCGTGCCCTTGGCGCGCAGCTCGGTCTCTACCAGCTTCTTGGCGTTGTCCCACGCGCCACCGGCGTTGGCCATGAAGATGGCTTGGTACAGGCCGAAGAGCGCGATGGAGATGAGGTAGCCAATGAAGAACGCCGGCTCGAGACAAGCGAACGACAGCGTGCCGAAGAAGACGGCCAAGAAGATGTTTCGCATGCCCTTCTGCGCATAGATGGTGCAGATTTCGACGACCTTTTTGCTGTCAGACACCGACGCCTTGTCGACGCCTTCGAGCTTGATGTTGGCCTTGATGAATTCAACCGCGCGGTAAGCACCGGTGGCCACGGCCTGCATCGAAGCGCCGGTGAACCAGTAAATCATTGCGCCGCCGGTCACCAACCCGAGCAAGAAGGGAGCGTTGACGAGCGACAAGAACTCTAAACCCGTGCGCAGACCGTTGGTGACGCTGAAGAGAATCGAGAAAATCATCGTCGTCGCGCCCACCACGGCGGTGCCGATGAGCACTGGTTTGGCAGTGGCCTTGAAGGTGTTGCCGGCGCCGTCGTTCTCTTCCAAGAAGTGCTTGGCCTTGTCGAAGTTGGGCTCGAAGCCGAAGTCTTTTTTGATTTCTTCTTTGATGTTCGGCACTGACTCGATGAGCGACAGCTCGTACACCGACTGTGCGTTGTCGGTCACCGGGCCGTAGCTGTCGACGGCGATGGTGACGGGGCCCATGCCCAAGAAGCCGAACGCCACCAAGCCGAACGCGAACACGGGCGAAGGGTCGATGGTCACGCCTTGCAGGGGGAAGAGCACATGCAGCCCTTGCAACGACACGAAGTACGCGCCGCCCATCAAGAACATGATCGCCATGCCCAACCAGTACGCGCTGAAGTTACCCGACACCAGGCCTGAAATGACGTTCAACGAAGCGCCGCCTTCTTTTGAAGCGGTGACCACTTCGCGTACGTGCCGCGAATCGGTCGAGGTGAAGACCTTGACCAATTCGGGAATGATTGCGCCGGCCGCGGTGCCGCAGGTGATGATCAACGACAGCTTCCACCACATGGTGCTGTCACCCGCCAGGTTGGGAATGAGCAGGTACGAGACGGCGAAGGTGGCCGCCACCGACAGCACTGAGGTGAGCACCACCAACTGGGTGAGCGGGTGCTCGAAGTTCATCTTGTCGGCGTTGCCGTACTTGCCCTTTTGAATGACGCTGTTGATGACGTAGGACAAGAAGCTGGTGACCACCATCACCACGCGCATCGCGAAGATCCACACGAGCAATTGCACCTGCACCGCGGGGCTGGCCGCTGCGGCGAGCAAGATGAAGGTGATCAGCGCCACGCCAGTCACTCCGTAGGTCTCGAAACCGTCAGCCGAAGGACCCACCGAGTCACCCGCGTTGTCACCCGTGCAGTCGGCGATGACGCCGGGGTTACGCGCGTCGTCTTCTTTGATTTTGAAGACGATTTTCATCAGGTCAGAGCCGATGTCGGCGATTTTGGTGAAGATACCGCCGGCGATACGCAGCGCCGCGGCGCCCAGCGATTCACCGATGGCAAAGCCGATGAAGCAGGGGCCCGCCAAGTACCCAGGAACGAAGCACAAAATGCCGAGCATCAAAATCAACTCGGTGGAGATCAGCATCATGCCGATACTCATGCCCGCCTTGAGAGGAATGTCGTAGGTGAGGTACGGCTTGCCGCGCAGCGAGCCGAAGGCAGCACGTGAGTTGGCAAAGGTGTTGACGCGAATGCCGAACCAGGCCACCGCGTAGCTGCCGGCAATGCCGATCAGCGAGAAGCCCAAGATAATCGCCACGCGCGCAGCGGTGGGAACCTTGGCCGCTTCACCTTCAGCGTGCGAGAGAAAACCGAAGTACCAAATCATGATGCCGCCGATCAGCACCTCGAGCTGCAAAATGAACTTGCCCTGGGTCACCAGGTACGTTTTGCAGGTCTCGTAGATGAGCTCGGAAATTTCGAGCATCGACTTGTGAACCGGCATGTTCTTCAGCTGGGAATACTGAACCAAGCCGAAGACCAAACCGACCGCCGAAATGCCGATGCCGATGATCAGCAACATCTTGCCGTCGATGGCGCCTCCCAAGAATTTTTGAGAGCTGAGGTCAGGGAGGACCAGGTTGGCTTCTGAGGCGAACGCCGCGGCGGGGGCCAAAAGGGCCGCCAGCCATGCAAGTCGTGAGAGCTTCATAGTTATTTGGAACTCCGTAATGGGTTTGCGCGCGGCGCCCTTACCATGGCCCTGGCCAAAGATAAACCCTGTGGTCGGCGTGTTTCTCAACCCCGCTGGATCACGGGGGAGGGAGCGTAAAGGTGCCAGGCGGGTTGTTGGTTGATGGTTTACTATAAATAATAAACTATCAACGCTTATGCCTACCCGGACCGCGCATCAGATCGTCGAACTCATCACCGAAAAGAGAAAGGTGCGCCCTGTCGAGTTGGCCACGGCGCTCCAGATTTCGCCCCAAGCGCTTCACCGCCATTTGCGAAGGCTCGTGGAAGAAGGGGTTCTTCAAGCCCGCGGTTCGGCGCCGAAGACCTTCTATATGCTAGGCGGCGTTCCGGACCTTGAAGAATGCTTTGAGTGGGTTTCTGCTCCCAAGGCTGGCGTCCTTGCCGGAGGGGAATTTTTGAACGAGACCCGAGACATGCTGACCGCCCGTCTACCGCGCTTGCGGCGATTTACCAGCGAAGGGTTAGATGCGACCAAGGTCCTCCCGCTGGTCATCGCCTGCGCCGGCGAGCTAGGCAACAACGCCTTTGATCACAACCTTGGAAATTGGCGCGATGTGCCTGGTTGTTGGCTTCAAGCGCAGACCGTGGGAAAACAATTGTGGCTTTGTGTCGCAGATCGCGGCCAAGGTGTTTTGCGTTCGTTGTCGAGGACCCTGCCTCAATTGGCTGACGACCAGGCGGCGCTTGAGGCTGCGTTTGAGTTACAGATTTCTGGCCGCGCCCCCGAGAAAAGGGGGAACGGGCTGAAGTTCGTTCGTGCCACTATCGAAGCAGATCCTCGAAGAGGCCTCGGTGCTTCGTCAGGAAAAGGGTTTGTTTCATTCGGTGCCGAGGGCAAT
Organism: Myxococcaceae bacterium; assembly: GCA_019694575.1. Lineage (GTDB taxonomy): Bacteria > Myxococcota > Myxococcia > Myxococcales > Myxococcaceae > JAIBBR01. The sequence goes on along the minus strand of JAIBBR010000070.1, from coordinate 564 downwards.
CGATGTGCGGCTCTGCTCCGGAAACATTTTCGCCGGGTCGACGGTACTGTCTGCCTGACTGTCTGGGAGCTCACATGAAGATAGAAGTGAAGAAATTCGGTGACATTTTGACCTCTCGCCCAGCGGGCCGCGACGCAGGGTTGGCGATGAAGGCGTATTTTCGCCCGAAAGCGAACGAGCGCATCGAGCTGGACTTTGCGGGAGTGCTCTCGGTGGGCCCGTCATGGCTCGATGAAGTGCTCACCATTTTGCGAGAAGAATTCGGCGAGAAGCGCGTGGTGTGTCTGCCCAGTGACAATGTGTCGGTCATCGAATCGATGAAGGCGATCGCGCGCGGCAATGCGTGAAAAAACAGGGTGCCAGACTTTCCAAATTTCCATTCTCTGATTCATTGAAGCTGCCGCCTGTGCACCGAGTGGACGCAAAGTTTGGAAACATGGAAAGCTCATGATCCTACACATCTTGAGGATGTCTGAATCGGGCAAAACCCCAAGAAATGGGTGAGGTTAAGCAAAAAGGTGCAATTGGAATGAGAATGTGAGCGAAGGCGAAGAATGCCTTCAA
>JAIBBR010000069.1 GCA_019694575.1 Myxococcaceae bacterium | reverse complement strand
GGGCGCCCGAGGAAGGAGCCCCGGAGGCGTGCCGTTGGGCACGTCGAGGAGCGGACTGACGAGGCCGCAGGCCGCAGCGAGAGGATCGGCAGCCGCAGTAGGTCGGGTAACCTGTTCGGTGCTCTAGTGGACGATGAGCACCGGTTTGGGGCTCAAGTGCAGAATTTGGTCGGCCACGCTGCCCAAAAGCACCCGGGCCACGGCGCCGCGGCCTTTGGTGCCGATGGCAATCATCTCGACATCTTCATCAGCGGCGAGGCTGAGCAACGTGTCGACCGGGTTGCCGGTGGTGGTGACGCGGCGGGTGGTGACGCCCAGCGGAGCGATGTCGGCCAGCGCGGTGGTGAGCACCCGGTCGGCGTGCTCGCGCTCTTGCCGCTCGATGTCGGCAATCGCCTTGGCGTAGACGGTGGGCGGCAGCAGCACCGGGGCGAGCACATGCACCAAGTCGAGCGACAGGTTCTTGGCGCGGGCCACTTCAGCAGCGTAGTGCAACGCCCGCAGGCACGACGGAGAGCCATCGATTCCCACCAGAATGCGCGGCATGAGCGACCTCCTTAAAAAAAACGCTAGCGAACCACCAGCACCGCTCGCTCGCAGATATGCACCAAGCGGCTGGCGACGCTGCCCATCAAAATGCGTTTCACCGCGCCATGGCCCCGGCTGCCCACGGCGAGCAAATCATACGCGTGCGCTTTGGCTTCGTCGGCCATCGCTTCGGCGGCGGGCCCGTGCAGGGTGACGGTTTCAATGGCCACCCCGGTGCGCTGGGTTTGTTCGCGGGCCTGGCTTAGCAACTTGGCAGCGGCTTCTTGTTGCGCCCGTTCGAATTCAACGGTGGGCACCCACATCATTTCAGCGGGGTAGACCACCGGCACGATGCTGTACGCGAAGGTGACTGATGCGCCGGTCGCCGCCGCCAAGTCAACCGCCCATTTCGCCGCCTTGAGCGACGCTTCGCTGCCGTCGACGCCAACGAGAATTTTCTTCATGGTGGTCTCCTCATGACGAAACAAGCATTTGCCGTGCCACCGAAGACGGTAGAACGGTCTTTCGTTTTCAGACTTCGCTGCGCAATTGATTGAGCAGCTCCACTGCCTTGCGCACTGAATCATTATTGCCCACCAAGTACACAATGTCTCCGGGCTGAAAGGGTGTGTGCGGGTCAGGCTCTTGCAACAGCGCACCTTCGCGTTGCACGGCGATAATCAGCGCGCCGGTGCGTGCGCGCACTTGCAAATCTGCCGCGGAGCGCCCGGTGGCGACCGACTGTTCACCCATCAGCACGTTTTCGATTTTGAGCATCGCCAGCGCGCGCACGTCTTTCAGCGAGCGGCGGCGCAGCGTGGCCGTGCGCTCGGTCGACTGGCTGGTCTGCCGCACGTCATGCACGCGTTGGTCAATCACATTGCGAGGCACTTCTAGCCAGCGCAACAAGCGTGAGAGCACCTCGATGCCGCCTTCGACTTCTTCGGCCACCACGTCAGTGGCACCCAGGGCCAACAGGCCTTCTTTTTCGCCCATGTACCGGGTGCGCATGAGCAGGGGTACCTCGGGCGCCACCCGTTTCGCGGTGTCGACCACGCGCTTGGCGGCTTGCGCGTCGTTGATGACCAGCACAACCGCGCGGGCATCTTTGGCGTGGGCGTGGCCGAGCGCTTCGGGGCTGGTGGCGTCGGCGTAATAAACCGGTTCGCCTCGGGCCCGCGCGGCGCGCACGTTAGAAGCATTGGCTTCGAGCACCACGTAGCGCACTCCGCACGCGGTCAACGCTTGGGCGGTGAGCTTGCCCGTGACGCCGTAGCCAATAATCACCACGTGGCCTTTGAGCGACTCCTTGGCTTCTTCTGCTTCGTCGATACCGCGGGCGCCGATGACGCGTTCCAACGGTGCGAGCAGTCTTTCTCCGGCGCGCATGTGAGGCGCAATGCGCACGAGCAGTGGCGTCACCAGCATGCTGCCGATACCGGCGGTGAGAAGAGGAGAAAGCAGCGCTGGCTGTACCACCCCATTGGCTTGTCCCAATTTGGCGAGCACGAAACCGAATTCGCCGAATTGCGCCAGCCCGACGCCGGCGAGCCAGGCGGCGCGGGCGGGAAAACGCATTACCATCGCCGCGAGGGTGGCGAGAAAGCCTTTGCCTAAAAGAAAACCCAAGAAAAGACCGCCTACGAGCAGGGGTTGCCGCGTCAGCACGTTGACGTCGAAGAGCATGCCGAGCGAGACGAAGAACAAGCTCACGAAGGCATCGCGCAGAGGCAGAATGTCGGCCATCGCGCGGTGCCCGTACTCGGTGTCGGCGACGACCAACCCGCCCAAGAATGCACCCAAAGCAAGAGAGAGGCCCGCGAGAGAGGTGAGCCACGCGGTGCCAATGCAGAGCGCAAGAATGGTGAGCAAAAAGAGCTCGCGGTTGCCCGTCTTGGTGACGCCGCGGAGCAAGTGAGGCACCACCAAACGCGCCGCAAGCAGGGTGCCGAGCACGACGAAGAGCGCGGTGCCGAGCGCTGAACCGATTTCGGTCAGTGAATCGGCAATCGGAGCAGGGCTGCCCAACAACGGCACCACGAGCACCATGGGCACCACACACAAGTCTTGCAGCACCAGCGTGCCGACGACGAAGCGGCCGTGCGGCGCATCGAGCTCGCCCCGTTCTGACAGCGCGCGCAAGACGATGGCGGTGCTCGAGAGGGCAAAGACGAAGCCGAGAAAAAGGGCCGTGTCGCTGGGCAGACCGAATGCTTTGGCGACGCCGAAGGTAGCGGTGGTGGTGAGGCCGACTTGGAGCAAGCCTCCAAGGGCAACTTTCTGAAAAATATTTTTCAGATGCTGCAGTGAAAATTCGAGGCCGATAGAAAAAAGAAGCAGCACCACGCCGACTTCAGCGAGCACTTCGATGGCTTGAATCGACTTCACCAGTTTGAAGCCGAAGGGGCCGAGCAACGCGCCCGCGAAGAGCAACCCAGTCACCGTGGGTAGCCGAAAGCGCGCGAAGAGCACCATCACGCCCACGCTGACCGCGGTAATGACAGCCAGCTCGTCGAGCAGGGGCAAATGACCCATGTTGGCCCGCATGCTCCTTCGCTCTCGCAGGCGAGTCCAACTCTTCTGCCAACACGCTAGTGCCCGGCAGTCACGTGCCGCACCGACTCATAGGCCTGTGACGACACGCTGTTGCCCGCGGCCTGCACCCAGTACCCAACACCGTGCTGCACGGTCTGCACGATGACCGGGCCTTTGGCATTGGTCACCCTGGCATTCGCGTTGCCCGTAATGCCTTTCTCGGTAATCCACAGGCGGCCCTGTTGAAGCCGGTTGTTATCGGTCCACGTGGCCAGCACGGGGGGTGAAGGCGCATCGCCGTACGCGCTGTTGATACCGGCAATCACGTTGCGGCTTTTGCCGTCGATGGGTGCCAGCACCCCGGCCAGCGTGGCGTTAGAGCTCGAATCGCGCGCGTGGTGATGCGCATGAATCACATCGGCTCCGAAAGCGCCGTAGTGCAGCGGGCCCGCCTTGCTGATGAAAGGGGTCTCGACGTCAGGCGTGTTCGCGCCGCCGCCCGTCATGTCTCCTCCGAAGTGGTAGCGAAAATCGCCATAGCTCACCACTCCCGAAACGCTGCGCGCGTTCTCATGCTCGTTGTCAGTCACGCCGAATGACGCGACCGGCTGGGTGCTCTGCCCGTCGAAAACGTAAGTATCAGCGCTGGTGAACGTGAGCCGCGCGCCGCCGCCCAATGAAATGAACGCGGGCAATTTTTGCGCGTCATCTGACGACGTTTCCATGTCGCCTTGGGTGAGCCCGGGGCAACTGGTCGCCGCATACGAGCCCGAAAACTGCGCGGTGTTGCACGGAGGCGCCGCGCCACCCTGAATGCACAGCGGGCGGTTCTTGGGCGCGTACCCCTGCGTCACCGCCGCGCAAAAGTTGTTGTACGCGCCGTTGTTGACTGCGTTGGCGCCCAAATCAACCAACCCGCGGTGAACGATGCCCTTGGTCACCGTGAGCGCTTTGGCGTCGTTGCTCTTGAGCAATGCGCCGGCCGAGCCAACGTGGTCGCCGTGAAAATGCGTAATCACCACCCATTCGACCTGTAATTTTGAGCGCGGGGGAAAACCGCGGGCGGGTGTAAGCACCGTGGTGTTGAGCTGCTCCAAGGCGGCGCTCACTTCATCAGCATGGCTGCTGTTGCCCATATCAAGCAGCACCACGGTGCCGTCAGGCCCTACGATGATGGCTGCTTCACCCAATTGCAGCGTCGCACCAGTGGGCAAATTGAGCTGCATCACCGTCAGCTCGCCTGACGTCGCTTGCAGGGCGCCCGTTGGCATGGGGCCTGGGTTGAACGCGACAAACCCCGCGTCAGTGTCGACACCGGCGTCGTGCTCACTGCCGCCGTCGAAGGGCAGCACGCCAGAGTTGGGCAGAGAGGCCACACCGCTGTCAAAGAGCCCACCGTCGGCTTCGCCGCTGTGCGGTGGGTTACAACCCATTTCCCATGCCAGGAGCAAAGAGAGAAAAAGGGTTCGCCGCATAAACGCACCTTTGTGCCCCAGGCCACCGCGCGTATCAAGCCGGGGAGCGCCTTTCCACCTCTCTAAGAAAGTCAGAAACGAGGGAGCTTGGGGCCTCGTCGTACAATCATGCGAGATCACCTCGTTGAAGCGCAGATTTTCAAGGGGTACGGCATGCCAGGCACAGGCAAGGTTGAACAACAAACCCGGCGCGGGCCGGCGTCGACGCTGACTGAAGAGCAACAAAAAATCATCGAGGGCAAGCGAGCCATTCTGGCGTTGGTGCGAAACAACTACCTCAAGCCCTTGAGTGAAGAGCCGAAGCAGGCGGGCACCCACAAGTCAGACGTGGCACGCGGCATGTTTGGCCAGCGCAACCTGAGCACGGTGGTGGGCAAGCAAATCGGCCATGACTTGAGCGACTTGCCTGAAAAGATTCTGCGCAAGCTGCCCAAAGACGACCGCTTCGTGGTTCACAAGTCGAAGACGCGCGACAAAGTGGCGTACCTCGAAGTGAAGAGCCCCGACTTCAAGCTTGCCAAGTGGTTCGAATTTGCTCCCAAAGCGTTCGGCGTGCCGCCGAAGAAAAAGCCGGTGGTTGAAGCCAAGCCCGTAGGCGACGCCAGCCCTCCCACGGGCGGCAAAATCGCGTCAATTTATAACGGCCTGGGCAAAGCGTTGCAGTCATACGGTGTCGAGCTGCCCGCGAAGGCCACCTTAGACAAGTTTTGGAAGGCGATTGAAGAGCAGGCTTTGTTGCCCATTGACCCCAAGCACCCTGAGAAAGGCTCGCGGTTGCGTGGAGTCGCCGAAGTGTTGGCGGCGGGCGCGTTGGGCACCATTCACGGCATTTCGGCCGAGCGCGTCAACACCATGGCGATGCGCATGGAAGCGTCGTTAATCGCCGAGTCGCACCGCAACCTGCACGAGGGTTACCAAACCTGGCAGGGGCTGAACGTCGAGCTTGGTGAAGCTGAAATGTCGAGCCGCACCCACAACCCGGGCACGGTGACACCGCTCAGCGCTGATTACTTCAAAGACGAGCTGCAAAAATTGGTGGGTGATCAATTCGACAACGACACCCGCATGACACTCTTCGGCCGCGGGCAAAACAGCGCGTCACTGCGAAAACGCCTCGAGCTGATTGACGGCGCCGCCGAGAGCATCAACCTCGCGGTGTGGAAAATTTATGGCGACGCGCCGGGCAAAGCGCTGGCCGATGCGTTGATTGCGAAGAAGCTGGCCCACCCCACCATGCCCATTCGGGTAATGGTCGACGGCAACGTGGCCGAGCGTGACCCGGCTTCAATGCGCTTGATTGAAGCGCTGCGCACGGCGGGCATCGACGTGCACCTGTGGCGTGACGACTTTCACCCCATGAGCGGCATGCACTGGAAAGCGCTCATCATTGACGCGGGCACCCTGCACCCTCAAAGCATCATTGGCGGCCGTAACGTGGGCGTCGACTACACCGACGATGCGCGCTGGCGTGACACCGACATTCTCTACGAAGGCCGCGGAGTCTTAAGTTCGTATCAAGACTTCGCCTGGCTGTGGAACAAGTCGGCGGGACAAGCCGGCAAGGGCCAAGCGACGCTTCAAGAATTGACCGACGCCGACGTGAAGAACGCCCCCATTCGCGCCGAGCTCGCTTCAGACACGGCGATAATGTCGATTGTTGACCACCCCGGCCCGAACAACCCGCAGCACGTGGCGCGCATGTTGGTGAAAGCCATTAACGGTGCCGAAAAAGAAATCGTCATCGAGCAGGGTTATTTTCTCGACGTGCCGGTCATTATCAAAGCGCTCATCGAAGCGTCGCGCCGTGGAGTGAAAGTGCGCGTTTTGACCAACAGCTCCGAAAGCAACGACGTGAAGGGCCTTGATTTGATGGGCAAAGCCGCGCTCGCCAAGCTGGTGAAGCAGCCCAACGTCGAGCTCTTCACCAAGAAGTCGGCCAAAGACCCCGACACTGGCGCGCCGCTCAACACCTTGCACAGCAAGTTCATCACCGTCGACGGCAAGTTCGGAGCCGTGGGCAGTTGGAACCAGCACGGCCGCAGCATGCTGCTCGAAGCCGAAGGCATGGTGGCGTTCTTCAACGAGGCAATGGTGGCCCAGCTCAACGCTGAATTCGAAGTTGACGTGACGCAAGACGCTTACCGTGAAAATGCCGAGAGCGTTGAAATGGCGTCGACAGAAAACCGCGTGGCCGAAGTGCTCGAGCTCATTGGCATTGCGCACATGTAACCAAGCGCTGCTATTCGACGACCACCAACCGCTGGTTTTTGCCGCCCAGGTAGCCCACTTTTCGGGCGATGGCCGCGGTCGAGGTGTCGGCGTCGTCAATGCGCAGCGTGAGCCTGGGCAGCGACGACAACAAGTGCCGAGAAATTTGCCCCAAGCACAAAGTGAGGTGGCCTTTGCGGCGCTCAGCAGGAATCGTGTAGGGCGCTTCGAGCTCGGCGCCCGACTGCGAGCGGCTGCCCAAGTCGAGCTTGAAGACCAGCTTGCCGTTTTCTTCGAGCACGTAGGTGCGTTTCAAGGCTACGCGCAGGGCCACGCGCTCGGCGAAGGCATGGCCGTTTTGTGCCAGCGCGTCATACCCGTACATTTCTTTCAAAGCGCCCGCGGCCATCGGTACCAACTGCGGCACATCAGCGTCGGTGGCGAGACGAAGGAGGGGGTTGGTAAAGGGCCCCAAATCGTCGGCCGAAACAGCGTAGAGCCGCTGCGCTTTAGAAAGGCGCGGGCGTTGGGTGGGGCTCAAGTACTGCACCAGCACGTCGACGCCGGGTTTTTCGCCCAGCGAGGTCTGCAGTTTTACTTTGCCGGCCAAATGGCTGGCGATGTCGATGATGCCGCCCGCGGGAGTGGACGAGGGCACCACCAAGCCGCCTTGGCCTCCCACGAAGACCGCGGCTTCGAGCGTGCTGCCCTTGAAGCAGCCCCAGAAGGCAAAAGCCGCACGGCCCGCCGCCGGGGTGATGCCGAACTCTTGCAGTAACCCCAGCATGTACAAATTCTGCCCGGCTTCGCGCGAGAGCAGACCGTAGAGCGCGTCATGGTGCGCCTTGCCGAGGAGCTCGATTTTCTTCGTCATCGCGAGAAGGAGAAGGGTGCCGAACTTTCCGTGTTTCTGTTCGGGTTTGCAAGAGACGGGTGGCTAACGAACTGGCCCCGCGTGCCTCGCCAACACCTTCTGCTTGAGCAACGGCACCGGGTCGACGGCGCTCGGGTGCAGCCAGCGCAGCTTGTAAATGCCGAAGTGCAAATGCGCAGGCGTGGTGCGCGCGTTGCCGGTGTTGCCCACGTAGCCGAGCACCTGGCCCGCTTCGACGGCTTCACCTTCTTCAAGGTCTACCGCCCAGTCGTCTAAATGCGCGTAGTAGTAGAGCGCTGGGCCTTCGCCGACGACCCACACCACCTTGCCTCCCAGCGAGTCCCACCCGATGCGCTGGCAGACGCCCCGCGTGGCTGAGAGCACGGGCGTTCCTTTGGCCGCGAAGATGTCGGCGCCCCGGTGCTGGCGCCCTCCCGAGCGGGGAGCGCCGAACGTGCTGACCAAGTTTCCCGCTGCCACGCCCTTGACAGGCATCTCCATTTCAAGTGGCTCATGGCGAAAGCTCCACGCGTCTAGAATGAGACGGCGGTGCTGCCACGCCTTCACGCAGGTGAAGAGCAACAGCGAAGCGAAGACCAAGCGAAAGAGCCAGCGGCGCGGTGCAGGGGCCATGGCGGTAGCAACTGAGCAAACCGTGTGCCTTGCCCACGCGTGGTCGATTCACCGCGAAGTGTGAGAAGGCTCCAATAAGACGGCAGCGGCGGTGGTGTCTTGCCCACTGGATGCGGGAAGGCACGGTGTTTCACAACTCGCCTTGGGCTCGTCTCATTAAAGCCATCAGCCTCCGAGCAACCGCACCAACTCGCCCTCATCGACCCGAGCCGCTCCACGCATCACTTTCGCAACTGAAAACCCAGCCAACAGCTCCCGCGCTGAGCAGGGCGCGCCCTCACCCAACCCGCTCCATTGCGCGAGCAAGCCGACAACTCGCTCGGCCCGCACACCGGCTTCACGAAACGCGCTCACCGTCACGGCGCCAGCGCGCTTGGCCAGTCTCTCGCCGTCGTCGCCGAGCAGCAACGGCACGTGCGCATAGCGTGGAATAGAAAACCCCAACGCTTCGTTGAGCTGTATTTGCCGCGGCGTCGAAGCGAGCAAGTCTTCAGCGCGCAGCACTTCGGTGATGCCGCTGTACGCATCGTCGACCACTACGGCCAACTGATAGCTCGCCACGCCGTCATGGCGCTGGAGCACGAAATCGCCCACCGCCGCATCGACGTCTTGCGAGTACGCGCCCACCACCGCATCTTCAAAAGTCACCACCCCCGGCGCCACCCGAAAGCGATGACTCGGAGCCCGCCCCGGCTTGAGCTGCGCACCCCCACGGCATGTTCCCGGGTAGCGTGGCCCTTCTTCGCCCGCATGGGGTGCCGACGCGAGCCGAGCAATGTCGGCGCGAGAACATGCACACGGGTACGCCCGGCCCGACGCGAGCAACTTCTCGAGCGCCGCGCGATACGCGTCTTGCCGCTGACTCTGAAACACCACCGGCCCGTCCCAATCGAGGCCCAGGTATTCCAAGTCGCGGTAAATCATGTCGACGAGCGCGCTCTTCGAGCGCTCGGGGTCTAAGTCTTCGATGCGCAGCAGAAATTCGCCGCCTTGCGCACGGGCTGAGAGCCAACCCAACAGCGCGCTCTTGGCATTGCCCAAGTGCAGCCGGCCGGTGGGGCTGGGGGCGAATCGCCCGCGCACGGTCACTTTTTCTTCAGCGGGCTGCGCTTGCCGTCGACTGGCTTGCGCGCTCCGTCGTCTTTGGCTGGCTCGTTGGGCTCGTTCTCGCTGACGATGTCTTTGCCCGGTTGTACGCCGTACTTCACTTCAGCCGTCTTCACGCCGGTGCTCGCCGCCGTGGCGACTGGTGAAGGCACCTTCACCGCGTCACCGGCTTGGGCGCCGGCTTTCGCCATGTTGCCAGCCAAGTTGTAGAACTCCATGCCCGCTGAGAGCAGCTCGGTGTCGAAGGCGGCGCGCGGCAGCCGGCGCACTTCAGACGACGCGGCTACGAACACGAATGAATCGAGCACCAAGCCTTTGCCTTCACGCGAGAGCGCGCCGAACACCACCCAGTCGGCCTGCGAAGCCTGCGCGTGCTCTTTCGCCGCCGCCACCAAGTCGCCGTCAATTTTGTTCTGCGAGAGGGCCGACAAAATGCGCGCTTCGGGGTCTTTGCTTTCAGCCGCGGCGGTGATGCGCGTCATCTTGCCCGCCGTCACGTCGACGGCGCCCCCCAACACTTCGCCCGAAGGCAAAGCAATGCGCCAATAATGCGTGCCGGGAGGAACGTCTTTCACCACCAGGGGAGAACCCCCCAGTGGCACCGCGTCGACGGTGACCGCTCCCGACGGTGTCGATTCTAAATGCAGTGAACCCGTGGGTGCTGTCTTCAGCGCGCGGCGGGCGTCGAGCACCACCTTGGCAAACAGCACAGACGTCGCCGCCAAAGGCAGCTCACGGTCAGGCGCCAAGGTCAGCGCGGCGGTGAGGCTCTTCGCGCCTTCTTCGTCGCGGCCGGTGTTGTACTGCACCGCTGAAAGCAGTGCGTGCGCGTCGGCCACTTCGCCCATGTCGGTGATGCCCGCGGCATTGGCTTTGTAAAGCGCGAGCGCTTTGTTCAGCGCTTCTTCGGCGAGGCGAAATTTGCGCTTCTTGCGCAGGTCGACCGCTTGCGCCACCGACTTTCGGGCGTTGCCCAGCGCTTCGGCGTGGGGGTCGGCCTTCTGGTCGCGCTTCAAGTCGAGCAGTTGCACCGTTTCGGCACTTTTGAACTCGGTCGAAAGCATGCCGGCAGCTTTGAGCCCCGCACGGGGCGGTACGTCGCCAGAAAGCGTAGCGAAGGGCACCACCACCAGCTTGGGAGCAGGCGCGGGCGCTTGGGCAAGCGCGAGACAAGGCAGTACCAGAACGAAAGAGGTGAAGCGTTTCAGGTGAGGCATGGTTGGCACACTACATACTTGCAGAAAGGAATAAAGTCCGGCCCCTCGATGCGCTTTCTTCACTGTTCAGACATTCACATCACCGGCGACTACCAAACGCCGTCGCTGCTCGAGCTCGGTTGGCGCCGGTGGATGGCGCTGCTCGAGCTCAATGTCAAAGGCCGCAAGCGTCACTTCGCCCAAGCCCGCGAAACGGTGCGGCAAATCACCCGCGACGCGCAGAGCTTGAAGGTCGACCATCTCATTGTGTCGGGAGACCTCACCGCCTACGCGCTCGCAGAAGAATTCAAAGGTGCTCGAGACGCCTTGGAGCCCTGGGTGAGCGACAAACAGACATGCACTGTGATTCACGGCAACCACGACACTTACACGCCGGGCACGGTGAGAGACCACCGCTTCGAGCGTTCATTCGGCCACCTGCTCGAGAGCGACTGGCCCGAGCACACCGCTGAAGGCCCGTACCCCTTCGTGCGCTTGTTGGGCACCGAAGCCGCGGTGGTGGGCTTGCTCTCTGCGCGGGTGCCGTTGCTCCCCGGTTTTTCATTCGGCGTCATCGGTCGCGCGCAGTTGAGAGCCTTGCGAAACATCGTCAACGACGAGCGGTTGAAAAATCGCGCGGTGCTGGTGGTGGTGCATCACGCGCCGCTTTCGCCCGCGGGCAAGCCTGACAAACCGATGCACGGCCTGGTCGACGCGAAAGAGCTGTTCTCGATTCTTGCCGGGCAGCGCTTCGCGGTGCTGCATGGCCATATTCACCACCGTTACCATCACCCCGCCACGGCAGACCGGCCGCACATTTTCGGTGCGGGCTCTTCGACCCAAAAAGGCCGCGAGGGCTATTGGGTGATTGAAGTGGCGGGTGGCAAAATCGCCAGCTGGCAAAAACGCACTCCCGGCGCGCTGTTGGTCGCGGGCCCTTAACCGCGCGGTGCAATGGGCGCGGCGCGAAAGCGGCCCCAGGCGACGAAGGCTGCCAACGCCGTCAACACACCGTTAATCGGCAGCGCCTTCACTTCTCCGCGCGCGAGGTGAAAGCCCATTGCCAGCACCATGACCGTGACCAGCCCGACTGCTGCCAGCGCCGTCAACTTGGGTTTGATGCGCGTCAGCGAGGGCAGAATGAGCCCCAGCGCCCCCAAGACTTCAGAAATGCCGATGAAGCGAGTCATGCCTTCGCCCACCACCGTGGTCCACGGCATTTGCGCGGCCAAAAGGTCCATCGGTTGGGTGGTTTTGGTGAGACCTGCCATCAGAAAAGCCGCCCCCAGCAGCGCTTGTACGACCCAGAGGCTGACATGGAGCGCGCGAGAAGGAGAAGAAGGGGTAGAGGAAATGGCGACGGCGGGCATGCGTGGCTCCATGGGGTTAGGTTATGGTGGTAACTAGGTTACAATTTGTATCTAACTAACTAAGAGGCGCCTAAGCCCCGCGCAAGGAGGCACATTGATGTCACCAAGGAACAAAGCGATGACCGACGAGCGCTGCATGGCGGCGCGCGAGGTGCTCAACCGCGTGGGCGACAAGTGGAGCGTGCTGATTATTGGCACCCTGGGGGCAGGCCCCGCGCGCTTCAATGAATTGCGGCGCGCCGTCGAAGGCATTTCGCAGCGCATGTTGACGCTGACGTTGAAAGCGTTGGAGCGCGACGGGTTGGTGACGCGCACCCAGTTTCCCACCATTCCACCGCGGGTCGATTATGCGCTCACGCCGCTGGGCAAGACGCTGCTTGAGCCGGTGCAGGCCTTGGCGAGCTGGGCTGAAAAGAACCGCGCGCAATTGCAAACGGCCCGCGATGCGTTCGACGGCAAGTTGCTCAAGAAGCGGTCGGCGTAGCGGCCCCAGGCCGAATCACAGGTTCAAAATCAGATACTTCAGAATTTGCGCCACGTCGTTGCCGTCTTGGCCGCCGTTGTGAAACGAGGTGTACACCACGTTGCCGCCGCGCGTACCGGGCTCAGTGACTTTGACCCGAACGGCGAGGGGCACCGTGTTTCGCCGCGGCCCTTCGTTGTCGCACGACGTGTCAGTGCAAGTGATGACCTGGCTGGCGCTGGCGAGAATTTGCGCGCCCACGACGTTCTTCATCAACCCCCAGTGCAAGCTCTGCGCGCCCGACTGCCGGGGAAAAGTGATGCGCACCGACGGTTTGTTCAAAAAAGCAGCCAGCTGTGGGTCGAGAATCGACGCATTCACGGTCTGCGGCGCGTAACCCATGAGCTGCGAGGTGATGAGCGGGTCGGCCACGTTCTGGCCTGACACGGTGTAAAAACTGAACGCGTTGGGCGCGGCATAGACAGCGAAGAGCAGTGCCCAGTCGGAGCTATAGAGCGAACCGCCTTGCGCCACGTAGTCAGCGAGGTTCTTGCGAATGGTCGCCGAAGCGGGCCCGAAGGCGATGGTGTTGCCCGACACTTTCGCCGCGGCGCAGTCGATGAAAATGAGGTCGTACTTTTTCATCTCGCTCAGGTTCGAGAAGAAGGCCGCGCCTTCGCTGGCCCAGTGGGTTTTGTCTCCGCCGATGACTGTGAAGTCGAGGTTCAGCTGTGAAAGCAGCGAGCCGATGTCGTCGCCTTCGCCGGTGACCACCGCGATGGTGATGTCTTTCTGCTCGACGCACAGTTGATTGTCGGGCACCGCGGTCGTCGCGTTGGTGGCGACGTTGACCGAAAGCGCCTGTGAAAACGCCCCCAACGTGGCTTGAACTTTCCACGCGCCCGGGGGTACTCCGTTCAAAGTGAACGTGCCGTTGGCTTCTGAAACCGTCTCGACGCGCACCGGCTTGCCGTGACAGTCGGTGGCGTCGACGCTGACCGCGGCGCCGTTCACCCAGGTGCGTTGGTCGGTCGCGCACACCCGGCCCGTCACCGCGCCTGCCGTGGGGCACGTGGGAGGAATCACTTCGCCTGCATCGGGCTCGTCGACCTTGCATAAAGACGGGTCGAGGTCGCACGGGTCTCGGTGCGAGAGCCCTTCACGGCCGCAATTGCAACCGAAGCAGACGAAAGCGGCCAACGTGATGGAGCAAGCGAGTAGAACGAAGCGGCGGTACGTCGAGGCCATGGGTGTTGTTATCGCAGCAGACGGTGGGTCGGCTCTAGGGCGGCTGGGCGAAATTCTCGTTTTATTCTGAATCGAGAGAACCGCCCGAGGCGAGCCGGGTGTTGATCAACCGGCGTTTCGCCGCGAATCTTTGCACAGCCCGTCTTCATCGCGGGTCAGCTGGCATCATGACTCCACGCTACATTCTTTGCTTTGCTCTCTTCGTGGTTGGTTGCGCAGCGCTTCGAGGAAAACCCGGTTCGGGCGCTGAGTTTTCAGGCTCCGAATGCGACGAGGTTCGCCAGACCCAAGCCGAAACCATTGCGACCAATGGCTTTCAGCCCCGCGACGACACCCACAACCTCAAGCCGGTGCAAAACGATCGCCAACGTGTGCTGCTCGCCATCTGCCCCGAGCTGGCCACCACCCTGCGAGACCCAAGTGGAGCGCGTGATGCCACGCGATGGCACAAGTTTGAAGAGCCCTCGATGAAGGAGCTTCATCAATCGTTCGAGCTTCGCCGCGCCGACCCTATCGTTGCTGGGTCGATTGTGCTTGAAGCCGCGCGCCTGCGGCCGTCGAAAGAAGATGTGGACCGCGCGTCTACCGCCGAGCTGACCGCGGGAATCGGTCTGGTCTACGCCGACCTGATTCAGCCCCAGCAGCTCGAGCAAGCCCTCAACGCGACGCAACTGCCTGATCAGGCTTTGGGCGCATACCGCTCTGCACTGACCAAGGCCAAGCAAGTGTTAGATTCACGGGCCGCTGCCATGGGGGCGACGAAGCGCTCAGTCATGGTCGATGGTCCCCGGCAGCTGGTGAAGGAACTGTTGCAAGAATTTGCCAACAACGCTGACTTTTCGAAGCGCCTCGATGGGTTGCTGGTGAAGGCGAAGGCTGGCGGCGACTGGCGGCCTGCCGCGGCGGACCTCAATACGTTTCGACAAGATCTGCTCAAGAAGTGCGGTGGTGCCGAGAGCTGCACGTTTCATCCACTCTATGTTGAAGCGACCCACGCGCTGGCGGTGCTCTACATCGCCCAGGGCGTGAAGGAGCTGGCGCGGGCCGAGAGCTCGGTGCTCAGCCGCGAGAACGCGCTCAAGAATCAGTTTCAAGCGGCTTTGTATCGCAAGACTTACGACGCCGCAGCGAAGTCCAACGAGGCTTACAGTCGCAAGCACGACGCACAAAAGCTCGATGCCAAGGTGGCCGCCGCATTGGGAGAACCGGTGAGTTTCTTTGATGTCGAATTTTTCGTGGCTGACAGCAGCATGCCGTTTCTCGCGGCCGCGCTCGAAAAGAGCTCCTGGCAGGGAGCCGTTACCGAGGGCATCGTGGCTGGCAAAATTTCACGAGGCGGCGACGTTCAGCTCGAGTTCAAGACTGAGTTCGTCGACGTTGATCAACCTTACGATTGCGTGCGCACCAACCGTGTCACGCGTATCAACCGTGACGGTTCTGTCGATTACGAAACCAACTGCAAGTACAAGAAGGAGCGTGAGGCCCTGCCCAAGCCTTCGCCCGTGGTGGTCGACGCTGACGAGACCAAGGCCATCAAAGCGGGCGACTGGGTTTCCTTTTGGAGAGGAGACGAACGGGGGGCGATCGTCTTCGTGCGCTCAGAAAAGGGAAAAGTTCTCGCGCAGGTTCGCGGCGATCGCCTCAAGCCCGGCGCCCGCTGACCCTTTTGTCGCCCGACTTTATCTGCACGAAGCTTCGCAGCCAGCGACGGCTGGCCATCAAGGCGCCGGGCCCGAAGGTGCTGGCGCGCCGCGGTCGACCAAGAGCGACAACATCATGTCGCTGAGCACATTCACCGCCGACCGGCCGCGGGCGACTATCCAGTCGACCGTCAACAGCAACGGCAGCATCTCGATGGGTAGCCCCACGGTGTTGAGCACCAGCGCCAGTGAAATGAACCCCGCTTCAGGTATGCCCGCCACACCCATTGCCGCCACCATGCACACCAAGGCGGCCATCACCTGCTGGCCGAGCGACATGTCGATGCCCGCCGCCTGTGCCACGAAGAGCACCGCCATGCCTTCGTAAAGAATGATGCCGTCGTTGTTGAAGTTGGTGCCCACGCACGCGCCCAACGTCGACGCTTCTTTCGACACCCCCAAGCGGTTCAACGCATTGAGCGTCACCGGCAATGTCGCCAGGCTCGAGTTCGCTCCCAGGGCATAAATCACCGGCTCCTTGGCTTCACGCCAGAACGCGGCAATCGACCGCTTGGCAAAGAGCCACAGCCACGCGTGGTAGGTAATGCCCACCTGGAGCGCGAAGCCCAGCAGCGCAGTGCCCACGTACCAGCTCAGACCGCGGAGCGGAGCAAAGCCGTGCTCGCCCACCGCTTTGGTCACCACGCCAAAGACCGCCAGCGGTATCAGTTTTATCGCCCACCCGAGCACAATTTCGGTGACCCGCAGCAGCGCCTCGAGCCCCCGTTCAACCACCGCCGCGCTGTCTTTCGTCGCTTCTTCTGCCCGAGCGATGCGCAGACCAAAACCGAAGAGCAGCGCCAGCACGATGACCGCCAAAATGAGGTTTTCGACAAAAGGGCCGGCAATGCTCGTCGGCACGATGCTGTTCACCACTCCGGCGAAATCGACTTTCTTGCCCACATAGCTCGCGGTGGTGCCACTGGTTGCGAGCACCGTGAGGTGTTTGCCTCCTTGCAAGAGGTTCGACAGCGCCACGCCAATGGTGAGCGCGATTGACGCGTTCAGCATCGCCCAGCCGATGAGCCTTAAACCCGCGGCGCCCCGAATTTCGGTTTTGAGAATCGCGTTGACTATCACCAAGAACAACAGCGGGGTGGCGATGGCTTTGATGAGCGAGATGATCAATTTGCCCAGCTCGCCGAAAGGCGCCGAGGCGTCTTTGCCGAGAAGGGCTCCGAGCGCCAAGCCCACCACCATGCCTGCCAAGATTTGCAGATAGAGCGGAATGCGGCGTTTGGAAGGAGCGGTCGTAAGCATCGGCGCGCAGATACCAACACAGCGCCGACGCCACGTCACCAGGGGGAAACGCTCTGCTCCTTGCATGCTGCGAATGGGTGCGCTATTGCTGAACCAAATGGTTCAGTATTCGGTGGCCCGTCTTGATGCTTCGTTCGCCGCGCTGTCAGACGCGACCCGCCGCGGCGTGCTGGCGCAGCTCGGCCGTGGCGACGCTTCGATTACTGACCTGGCCGAGAAGTTTCACATGACCCTCACCGGCATGAAGAAGCACATCGGCGTCTTGGAGCAGGCGGGGCTCGTCGCCACCTTTAAAGTGGGGCGGGTGCGTACCTGCAAGCTCGGCCCGCATCAGCTGCAAGAAGAGACAGCGTGGCTCGAGCGACACCGCCAACTCTGGGCCTCACGCTTCGACGAGCTGGACAACGTGATTGAAGAAATGAAACGCAAGGAGAAGGTCGATGGACGCAAGAAGAGAGAATGACGCGGGCCCGGTGAAGAATCCCACCACGGCAGAGCGAAAGTCAGAGCGTGAGCTGGTCGTTACGCGAACGTTCAACGCTTTGCCGCGCGCCGTGTTCGAAGCGTGGACCACGTCGGCATTGTTCGAGAAGTGGTGGGTGCCGAAGTCGTTCGGGTTGACGCTGCTTTCTTGTGAGCTCGATGTTCGCGTGGGCGGCACGTACCGCTTGGTGTTTCGCCACCCCGCTGGCGAAAAGCCCATGGCGTTTTTCGGCAAGTACCTCGAGGTGGTGCCGCCGTCGCGCCTGGTGTGGAGCAATGAAGAAGGTGGTGAAAACGGCGCTGTCACCACGGTGACCTTCGAAGAGAAGGGTGGCAAGACGCTGCTCGTGATGAGCGACCGCTACCCCTCGAAAGAAGCGTTCGACGCCGGTGCTGGAAGCATGGATGCCGTGGGCGAGACGTTCGAGCAGCTGGACGCGCTTCTGGGTGCCACGGCAGGTTTGTGACGCACCTTTCCCGAATTCGGTGCTCAGGCCGAGCGTTCAGAAAACACCTGATTGCCTTTCGTACCCAAGCCGAAAATCAAAGACTTATCAAAAGACATGGGAGCTGTTTGTCTTGTCTGGTTTGAGCTTCTTGGCGCTCGAGGGCCCAGGTTTGCACGTCGCGGCGCGTCTTCGTTCTAATTGCTCACACACCGGAGAGCACACACATGAAGAAAGACGACCTCACAAACCTTGCAGAAGCCCTGGGTGGGTTGTGTCTGTTGGGGACCATGCCTGGCAGCCCCGCTGATCGTGCTGGGCTCCGCTACGGAGACATTGTGCTCGAGGTCAACGACAAACGTACGTCGACGTGGGAAGAGTACGCCGAAGCTGTCAGCAAGCTCTCGGGTACCATGTCAGTGCGTTTCTTTCGTGATGGTGCCGAGCACCTGGTCAACTTGGCGTTGCCCAAAGTGCGTCAAGCCATCGATAGCGCCGCGCTGTTGCTTGCGGTGTCGTCGCAGGTGCTGTCACGACGCGCTTCAGAGGGGCTACGCGCTCCGGACCTCGACACCGCGCTCGCGAACTGACACCTCGGGCAACCACGGGGGGAACGAAGCCATTGGCTTCGTCTCTTCATTCTCTGCTGACGAAAAAGCGTTCGCCCCCCGGTCGACGACTTGGGCGAATACAGAAGCCCTTGTCCAAGTCGGGAGGCGAGCGTGTACGAAGCGAATCACCCGGGTGCGTGATTGGCGGTCGTGCAGTTAAATGTGCAGGCCTTTTTCGATGCTCGCCAAGTGGTGACGCGCCATCGCCAGGTTGGCTTTGGTCTTGTCGAGCGCCAGGTAGATGAACAGCGCGTCATTCGAGCTGAGCGGCCGAATCAAGTGATATTGGCGGCCCAACGTAATGAGAATGTCTTCAATTTGATCATTCAAGTTCAGCGACTTCATTGTCTTGCGTTTGGCGCGCACCACTTCGGTGTTTCCCGCGGCGGCGACTTCGAGGTTGACGGCCGCTGTTCCACTCGTGGCGGCCAGCATCATGCCGCTGTTGGAGTCAACGATGCAGGCTCCAATGCAGCCATCAATCTCCATCAACTTGGGGAGCACTTCTTTCGGCGTAGTCATGTAATTGGCTCTCTCTCTTTGCTTTTGATCTTCGGGTTGAACGACGTCAGACAGCGGTGCGAAGTTGTCTTTGAGGTTACCGACAGGTTGTTGTTCAGCCGACGCAAGGGCGTTTTCTCCGGGAATTTCAAACTCGACGTCACCCTCGCTGTCACCCTTGATGCCCGCCTCGGCTTCGTCGCGCAGGCGGTAGGCTTCGAGCAAAAGCTCACTCAACCCCATGTGAATGGTGTGTTTGATCGGAGCCGTCGCGCTCCAGGTGAAGTTGCCCGAGTTCCACGAGAGAATGGTGTTGAATGCGGCGACACCGCTCAAGGTGAGCGCTTGGGCATCGACCACGTGGCCTTGGTTGAATGCAATGAGACCTTTGCCTGACGGTGACACCACGGTCAGGGTGCCCGTGCGCGCAGCGAGCCCATAGAGCTGCACGACTTCTCCGAGCATGCTCACCGCGATGGCACCGCTGAAGGCAGAGGGCGGTTGCCTCTTGCAAATCTGAGTCAGGGTGTCTCGGAGCGCCGAATAGCTGAAAGGCTTGGGAAGGTAAGCAAAGCGCCCGTTGCGCGCATCTTCTTGCACTTGGCTCGACGGCCACGCCGTGATTACCACCACCGGCACAGCACCCCAACGCTGGTGAAGGTGAGACACCAACTCCAAACCGTTGATGTGCGGCATGCGTACATCGGTAATTAGCGCGGTGGGTTTTTCCTGCGTTATCCACCCTTCGACTTCACGGGGGTCGGCACTGCCACGAACGGGGTTGCTCAGCTCTCGGCCGAGCATCTGCACCGTGGCTCCAACCAGCCTGATCTCGTCATCTACCATCCAGACGGGGCCTGGTGGCAGCGTCAACTTAGACAATCCGGTGGCTCCCATTTTCGATAACGCAAAAAAAGGAGCAAGAGCGAGGCCACGCTTGGCTGCGTCGAAGCGCGCCGCAGAAAGGGGCGAGTGGTCGTGCTCAGACCGGTCAGTTTTGAACCAGACCGGTTACTGTTTTATCGGCTTCAACCCGTACTGCTGCAGCCTGCGACGTAGCGTAAGCCGTGACATGCCCAAGCGATTCGCCGCGCGGGTAAGGTTGCCGTCGCATTCGTTGAAAATGGCAACGATGTGTCGTTTGGTGATGTGCTCCAAGGTGACGTCGCGGTCTTCAGGGTGGGTGTTGATCACAACAGGGGTAGAATCAGTCGAGTTCACCACGGTGTCCCACAGCTCACGTGGAAGGTGCCTTTGGGTAATGGTTTCTTTGCCCGCCAACACCAGTGCGCGCTCGACGACGTTGCGCAGCTCGCGCACATTGCCTGGCCAGTCATGCTGCGACAGCACCTCGATTGCCTCGGGTGACGCGGTCGGGTTGGGAATGCCCAACTCAGGGCCAATTTTGGTTAGAAAATAATAAGCAAGGTGGGGAATGTCTTCTTTTCGCTCGCGAAGCGGAGGCAGCCGAATTTCGAAGACCCGCAGCCGCTCGTAGAGGTCGGTGCGGAAGAGACCTGCCTTCACCATCGACTGGAGATCGCGGTTGGTGGCGGCGACGAGCCGCACGTCGACATGCACCGGCGCTTCGCCGCCGACGCGACGAAAAGGGTGCCCTTCGAGCACCCGCAAAAGTTTGCTCTGCAAGTCGAGCGGAAGCTCGGCAATTTCGTCGAGAAAGAGAACCCCACCGTCTGCCTGCTCGAAGAGCCCTTTGCGCTTTCGAACCGCGCCGGTGAAGGCCCCCGCTTCGTGCCCGAAGAGCTCAGATTCCATGAGCGACGCCGAGAAGCAGGCCGCGTTGGCCGACACCAGTGGCCCGCTGCTGCGCTTGCTCAAGCGGTGCAAGAGGTCGGCGACGACTTCTTTGCCCACGCCAGGGTCGCCCGTCAGTAACACCGTGGTCTTGGGCGCGGCCGCCGCGGCGTGCACGAAGCCCATCACCCGGTTCCACACGGGTGATGAGCCGATGGGCAGGCCCGCTTTCGACGAGCCTTCGATGCCTGCCCGGCGTTCCCATGCGCGCAGCGAAGCTGACGCAATGGCATTGGCGAGTGTTTTGCCGTCGACGGGTTTGGTGAGGTAGTCGACGGCGCCTTTGCGCATTGCCTGTACGATGGTGGTCGAGCTGTCAGAACCGGTAAGACAAATCACCGGGAGCAGCGGGTCGACCGCGGTCAGTTGATCAAGCGTGGCCAAACCGTCTGCATCAGGCAATTTGAGGTCAAGAAAGGCGACATCAAAAGTGCCGGTGCTCGCCACGGCAATGGCGTCGGCCGCGGCGTTGGCGACGGCGATCTGATGGCCGGCGGGCTTCAACAGCCGCGACAGCGCGGTGGTGTACATGCGGTCGTCGTCTACGAGCAGAATGCGCGGCATGGTTACCAGCGTCCTCGAACGGGAACGAGGGTCGACGGGAGCAAGACTTGAAAGGTCGCTCCAGGTGAAGCTGACTTGAGGCGAAGGTCTCCGCCGTTCATTCGGGCCAGGTCGCGGGCGATGGCGAGGCCCAAGCCAGTGCCTTGCGCCCGGGTGGTGAAGAAAGGCTGAAAAATTCGGCCCGCGGTTTCCGAGGTCACACCAGGGCCATCGTCGCTGACTTCGATGCACAGCGAGGGTGCATGCGTTCGCCCTGGGCCAATGGTGATGCGCACCCAGGTGCGGGCCGCGTCGAGCGCATTTTCGATGAGGTGAACGAGTATTTGTTCGGCGTGCAACAGATCAACCATGGCCGGCGGCGCGGTGCTGTCAGCGCCCGGTGCATGCAAGGTGGCTGGAGTGTCTCGGTGACGCAGAAGTGACGTCGCCCGTTCGACGAGAAAAGTCGCGGGGTGCAGCAAGCGCATGGGGGGTCTGGGCCGGCTGTACGCCAACGACTGTTTAATCAGCGATTCGACGCGCTGAACCAGACCCGGAATGGGTACGAGGGCCGAATGGGGTGTACCCCCCACTTCTTGAATCGCCGCTTCGGTCAAACTCAAGATGGCCGCCAGGGGGTTACGCACCTCGTGAGCAAAGCCCGCCACGATAGATTCTACCGTGCTGCGCAGCTGCACCCTGGCTCTGGCGTGAGAGTTCGCCAAGTAATCGTTGATGAACGTCACCGAGGCCACCAATGGCCCTTGGGCATGAGCGCCGGGCAGGTAGGCCACATTCACCAAAAGGTTGATGGCAGTGTGGGTCGCGACGCCAGCGTAGGTAAAGGGCACCGGTGGGAAAGTGGCGGGTGCTTCAGAGGTGCTCGAATCGTGGGGTACCAGGGTTTTCAAGAGAACCCCGCTGCGATGGTGCGCCTGGGGGCCATACAACAGCGAGCTCGCAGTCGCGTCGCAGTCGATGACACACCCACTTTCGTCGAGCGTCAGCCAGCCCACGTTGATCATGCTCGCCAACGATTCTGCTTGGGGCACGGGAGTCAGCGTCGTGTTTTCAAAGTGCGGCGGCACAGGGGTCGCGCTGGCATTCTTCGGTTGCGCATTGTCCATCACAGAGCCCTGGCCGGCGATTTGCTGCTCTTGCCGTGAAGACCCGACAGCACCACGCCAAATGGCTCTCGCCGCTGTCGAGTGATGAAAGGAAAAAGGGTTTTCTACAGCAACCCTTCGCACTCAGCGGGCTTCGCGGCGCCACATTGGCCCTGCAAAATCGCCCGGGCGCACGCTGACATTTTTTGCGCGCGCTCTTTCGGCACTTCAGTCGTTTTGCTGGTGTTGTTGCACTGCTTCGACGAGGCCATGCAGCGGTCGCGCGCGTCTTTCTCGCACGAGGTCATGTGGCATTGCGCGCCGGCCCACAAGTCACACAGCCAGCGCTCGCTGTACGTGTCGGGCTTAGGGCCCGCGTGGTGCGGCTTGGCTCCAGAGACTGACAAGAACACCGCGGCGACAAAGGCAGAGGCGAGCGTCATGGCGGGTGCGAGTCTAACCTCGTTTGAAGAGAAGCTTAAAGTTCTCTGCTAGAAAGCGCGCTGGGAGCGTTCATGGAATCGTCAGAATTGACCCGCGAAGAGCTGCTACAGCTGCGTAGCATCTCGAGAACTCTCGATGATCTCTTGGAAGAGGCGCTCAAGAACCGCGAGAACCTTGAGCAAACGTTTCGCCGGGTGCTGCCGCTGCTGTTGCCGCTGACGGGTGCGGTGGGGGTGGCGGTGCGCACCAATGACGAAGAGCTGCACGAGCACACCTGGCACCACGGCACGTTTGGAGGCACTTTTCCCGGCACGTGGCTTGCCGAGAAGCGCTTCGGTGTGCACAAGACGCCACAAGGCACGTGGGTCGCGCAGAGCCTCGACTTGGTGGGCGTGCAAGTGGGCGCGATGGGGCTGTTTTTCGATGCTTCGTCGCTGCTTGCAACCGACGCGGCCCGCATGCGCACGCTCGACGCCATCGCCGAAGAGCTCGACACCGTGTTGGCCAGCGTTCACACCGCGAGTGAAAAGCACCAACTGTTGATGACCATCAACCGCTTTTTGTCGAACCGGGTGTTCGACATCGGCATGGACCAGGCGGTGCTTGCCTTGTGCGAGCGGGTGCGGTTGCCCGGCTTTCTGCTCGTGCACCGCGACGCCATCGACACCGGCGCGCTGCATTACCGGGTGTACCGCGATGGGCGGCTAGAATCGTCGAGTGGAGGAAAGCGTCATTGCGCGCTCGATGACGCCATCACCGCGTACGGCCAGACGCTGCTCGCCAACAAAGACGCGCATCTCACCGCGGCGCTGCAGGCCGACAAAGCCGCCGAAGCGGTGCTGATTTCGGGCATCAACGACAACGCCACGCTGGGGAAAATTCTCGTGTGGTCCAACGGGCAAGGCTTTTCGGCCTACACCCGCGATTTGATTCACTTGCTTGCTTCAGCGCTCTCGCAGCGGCTGGTCGACTACAACCGCGAGCGTATTCACTTGTCGCAATTCTTCGCGCCGCCGGTCATCGACGAGCTGCTCAAAGACCCCGACTACGAGCAGCGCTACCTGACGCCGCGCGATGAAGAGGTGGGCATTCTCTTCGCCGACATCAACGGCTTCACCAAAATTTGCGAGCAGGTGTTGGTGCGGCCCGACCGCATCGGCAAATTCGTCGACGAGTGGACCGCCGAAGCCGTGCGCATTCTTTACGCCCACGGTGGGGTGTTCGACAAAATGGTCGGCGACTGTGTGATTGGTTTGTTCGGGCCTCCGTTTTTTCGCTCGTCGCGTGCCGACCGAGCGGCCGCGGTGATGCAAGCGGCGGTCGAACTGCAGGCATTCACCCAACACCAAATGTCTGCGTACCCCGACTTGGCGCGGCTACCTGACATTTTGAAGGTGCCGGGCCTGGGGGTGGCCATTGGTGTCAACCTGGCTCCGACGTTCTGTGGCCTCTTTGGCCCCAACCGTCAGTACACCGGTTTTTCTACCGGCATGAACAGCACCGCGCGTCTGCAGTCACTGGGCGGCTTTCGCGAGACGCTGGTGATGCAGTCGGTGCAACAGGCACTGGCGGCGGGTAAACCTGAGCTGCTCGAAAAATGGTCGTTGGGCCCGTTGAGCGAGACCGCGGTGAAGAACGTCGGTCAACCGCTCAAGTACTTCAAGCTTCTTTAATGAACCGCGCGGCTCAACGTCTGCGCCGCTGGTCTTTCTCGACACGAACTGGAACCCGCTTGGGCGTTCCCCGGTTTTGCTGCCACATCCAAATTGAACCGAGCACTGCGATGGCGATGCCGTAGGTGATCATCAAGCCCTCAGGTTGGGTCCAGTGTACTTCCGAGAGAAGTGTATCCACTTTCGGGCATCAATTTCGACCTGCCACTCGCTGTTGGGAGTGAAGGTGAAGCGCCCACTGCACAAAGTTTCGAGGTGATCAGCCGCCGACATCGGTGAAAGCTCGGGGCCTTTGAAAGAAACACAGAGCCACGTGTCTAATGTGGGTGTGACGTTCACCGCCACCCTCACCACCACGTTGCCCACTTGCCGTTGGTAAGACGGAGGTGAAGCCAACCTTCCGAATGTCACCCAGTTCTCTGGGTTGAGCGCGTATTCCAAAAGCTCTCCGCTGGCGTCACGAAGATTCGGGTTTCGCTGCTGCGTGGCACCCATGCCGGCCCTCCTTGATTCACTGGCTACGAAACCAGAAGCGTGAAGCTTGAAACAAGGTGGGCATGGCCTTGACGCGGTCGATTCATTTCATCTCGAAGTGGCCAACTTGCTTTCGAAAGACGAAGCAGAGCAGCCGTTCGCCCCCGCCAAACGACGGTTCGCCCAGAAGCCCAGACCGGCCGCTGGCAACGCGCTCTTTTGCCCCACGCTGATGCGTTTTCATTACGCACCATGACCTGGAAAAAATGGAAAACCCACTTCGAAGCCAATGCCAAACGCCCTCTGCCCGAAGTCAGTGTCGAGGGCCTGTCACCTGCGCAACGCCGCGCGCTGTTGCGCTCGCTGCAAATTTTTCAAATTGGAGAGACCGGCGAAGGCCGCATTGCCCATCAAATCGACCAGGTGACGCTGCCCGGCATCGACGCTGACTACCGCGCCGCGCTGAAGCTCTTCGTCAAAGAAGAAGGCCGACACGCCGGCATCTTGGCGCGGGCTGTGCTGGCGCTCGACGGGCAACTGCTCAAGCACGCATGGGCGGCGAAGGCTTTCACCCACGCGCGGCAATGGGTGGGCGTGCGCTTCAAGCTATTGGTGCTGCTGGTGGCCGAAGTCATCGGCATTGCGTTTTATGGGCTGATTTCACGCGCGCTGCCGGGCAGAGGTTTGAAAGCCGCGCTCGCTCAATTGTGCGACGACGAAGAGCAACACTTGCGTTTTCACTGCCAGTTTTTTGCGGCGCAGGCGGTGAACCCGTTGAGTCACGCGCTGCTGCGGCTGGCGTGGTGGCCGCTCGCGCTCGCCGCAGGGCTGGCCGTGCTGTGGGACCACCGCGCGGCGTTGCGCGGGTTTCACATTGGCATCGGTGCGGCGGCGGGCGCGATGCTGCAGCGGGTGCGTGAAAGCGCCCGGTTGATGCAGGGCCCCGCAACGGCACGCTTGCGCCAGGCGGTGCGTTAGTTCGCGCCGCTTTCGATCCAATTGTAAATCTTGCACAGCGCTTCATTGCTTAAGGCCGCCGAGCCGAGCGGCATTTGGCTGGCGGTGCCGCCCGCGAGGGTGCCTTGGCCCATGACCTTGTACATCACGTAACTTTTGTCGGCGTCGCCCGGCGTTACACGCGGCATTTGCTTGGTCTGTGTAGAGGCTTGGTCGACCCACACCGCCTTGAACTCAGCTGCCGACCCGGCCTTGAACGGCACCATTGAGCCGCCGCCATGGCAGGTGCTGCCCGCGCAGCTGGTTTTCAACACGTCGTTGTACAGCACTTCAGCGGTGATGGGAGTGGCGGGGGCAGTGCAGTTGGGGGGCGGGTTCAGCTTCGGGCCCGTGGGCTGTGGAGCGGCTCCGCATGCGGCGAGCAATGTGGCGGTCATCGAAGCGAAGAAAATGCGTTGAAACATGTTGGTCACCCTTGTGAAGCGAAAAACGAAAGGGTGGGTGGTAACACGCCTCGGGTGGCCGCCGCCAATGGCTTTCAGGTCGAAGCGCTGAGCATCGCTTCGAGCTGGTTGGCGAGGGCCAAGGCAAAGGTGCGGTGTGGCTCGTCGAGCGTACCGTCGTCATGACAGTGCGACAGCAAACGGCCGACCTTGGCCATGGCGTCTTTCGCGGGAGCCGACGCGTTGCTCATCGGCAGCAACAGCGCGAGCAAAGATTCTAACGTCGAGCGGTCATCGCGCGACTCGGTGAAGGTGAAGCGCTCTTCGGGCCGGGCGCACATGGCGCGCACGAAGCCTTCGAGCCAACGCGCGGTGGCGGCGATTTTATCGTAGTCGAGCCGGTCAGGCGTGTCGGTCGGCCGGTGGTAGTGCTCCCAGCGGCCGCAGCTCAAAAAGAGAAACGGCACCTGCTTTTTCCAAAAAGCGGCGTAGTCAGACAACGGCGGTACCGCCTCGGCATCGGCCCGGCGAATCACCACGCCGGCCGTGCTACCCGCCAGGCGGTCAACCCATTCGCGGGTGCCGACCGAACGCTCGGCGCCCAGAGCAAAAACGGTGTTGCGCAATTCGGGCGGAGCCGAAGTCGGCCCGAGGGCGTGGCCCACCAGGTCCATGCAGACCATCAGGTCAATTTTCTCTAGTGGTACGGTGGGGTGCGAGACGAAGTGGGCCGAGCCCATGGAGCGAGAAAGAAAATGGGGCGGCTCTTCAGCGTCGAAGAATGCGAGCAGCACATTGCGGCCCACCGGCGGGTGGAGTTTCAGCTGTTGTCCAAGCTCGTTGAGAATCGCCACGCCGGCGGCGTTGTCGTCGGCGCCACAGTAGAGGTCATCGCCGTGGTGGCCGAGGTGATCATAATGCGCCGCCACCACCACCCAGCGGTCGCTGGTGCCGTGCACTTCGGCCAGCACGTTGGTGCCTTCGCTGCCGGGTATCGTCTGCAGCGTGGGTACCAGGCCCATGTTCTTCAGCGCGTCGACAATGAGCTGCCGCGCGGCGAAGCTGCCGGGTGAAGCCACTTCGCGGCCGGCACATGCGTGCGAACACAGCGCTTCAATGAACTTTCGCATCGGGCCTCATTTCGACGCGGGCGTCAGGGTGCGCAGCCCCGTAGTCGCGACGCAGGTACGTGTCGAAGCGGCCACGCAACCCCAGGTCGGCTTCGAAGACTGATTCGAAAAACGCCACCAACGCCAGGCGGGTGAGCAGTTGTTGCCGGTGCGGCCGCATCGCCATGGGCAGCGCAGTTTGCGAGCACGGTATGCTCGGCTGGTCGGGAACCACGCACCCCACTTCGTCATTGCCGATTTTTTCAAACGGGTTCACCCCGGCATGGGGCAGGTTTTGCCCGAGCACTTTGCAGGCCCACAAATCAGGGTTGCGCGCCCAGAAAAAGAACCCCGACGCGTCGGCGAACGACAAATGCGTGGCGCGGTGCAAGGTCACCATTGAAGCAAACGGTGCCTTGATGAACAGTGCGCGCGCGTTGCGGGTGTACTCGATGACTCCGTCAGCGTCGGCGGCGATAATCAGAAAAGGCACTTGGCGCGTTTCGAAGAAGCGAGGCCCCAGCGTCTCAGACGGCCCGGCAATCGACACTGCGGCGCGAATGCGCGCGTCGTGCAGCTGGGGGTGAAAGGTGGCGAGCGTGGTGGTGAGGCCGCCCAAAGAAACGCCGGCCGCGCCGATGCGCTCAGGGTCGATTTTCTTTTCCAACACGTGGCCCGCTTGGCGGTTGAAGACGAGCATCGCGTCGAGCAGAAAAGTGATATCGCGCGGTTGCTCCACCACGTCTTCGAGGCGCGAACCGCCCGGCGCAAACAGGCGTGAACGGGGAAAATTGGGGGCCACCACCACGTAGCCGCAGCTGGCCAGCGCCTTCGCCAAATAGGCAGCTTCACTGCGTGTCGACATGAAGCCGTGCGAGTAAACAATCAACGGCCCGGCGGGCGCTTCACGGGGGTACCACACCGTGCTTTCCATGACGCGGGCGATGGGAGCGCCTGTTTCGTCGCCCAAACGGTAGCTCCGGCTCTGGTCTTCGAAAGTGAAGTCGGCCGAGTCGACTCTGTAGCGCTGACAACTGGGCTCGGGCGCGCTGTCAGAGAAGCGCGCGGCGAAATAGGGCTGCTCCGCGGCGCAAC